>CALXXR010000062.1 GCA_944392735.1 uncultured Spirochaetaceae bacterium
GTTCTTCCTTGCCTCCGCGAAGAGATCGCGGACGCGTGCAGCGCCCATTCCGACGAACATCTCGACGAAATCCGATCCCGAAGTATGGAGGAATGAGACGCCGGCCTCTCCTGCAACAGCCCTTGCAAGAAGCGTCTTTCCCGTTCCCGGAGGACCTACGAGGAGCACGCCGCGTGGTATGCGGGCGCCGATCTTGACGAATCTGTCGGGATGGCGCAGGAAATCAACGACCTCCTGCAGCTCGTTCTTGGCTTCCTTCTGCCCGGCGACATCGGCGAAGGTGACCTTCTTGTCGTTCTTGCCGTACATCTGGGCATGGCTCTTGCCGAAGCTGGACATCATCCTGTTGCCGCCGGCAGCGCCCGTCTGCCTCATGATCATGACGATCATTACGATGAAGATGACCCATGGCAGCAGCTGGATGAGTATGTACCAGAACGGCGTAGGCTGGATCGCGCCGGTGACATCGACCATGTGCTCCTTCAGCATCGGCAATAGGTCCGCATCGTAGTACGGGATGCGGCAGGTCCCCTCAAGGCCGTTGGTGAGCATGTAGTTGACGATGTTCTGCTCGACGATCGTGACGCGCTGCACATCGCCGCTGCCGACATACGAAAGGAATGTCGAATACGAAGTCTCCGTGCGCTGCGCGCTGGAGGCGTCGCCCATGAATACATATGCGAACGAGATGATGAGGAGGATGAGGGCTGCGAGTGCGATGCGGTTGCGCCTGACGCTTCCCTTCATGTCATGCTTCCCGCCGTTTCCGACGTTGTCGCTTCCCCAGTACCTGTACTGATCGTATATGTTCCTGCGCTGCTTATCCCCGTCCTTCTTCTCTTCGCGGGGCTTGCCGTCCTTATCTTCAGGCTCATTGGAATGAGGGGCATCCTGCGGCTTCTCCTCATTCTCCTTGTAGTCTTTATCGTCCATGGGATTCATTTTCCTGAATATATAATCATTCATGCCTAATAGCAAGGGCAACGCCCTTGCGGGACTCCGACAGCATCGCCTCCGAAAGCCTGTCCCTCCCTCCTGCGAAACGGGCGAATACAGCCTCGATCCCACGCCTGTCCTCGAGCACGATCGCATGCGGGATGCGCATATCCTTCCCAAGCTCCGAAAGCTTCTTGACGCCCCCCTTCAGCTGCACGCGATCCCCCTCCCTGGCTGTACGTAGAACGACGGGCGGCACAAGGCGATCGGTGTCGATGATGAGCGTAAGGGAATCAGGTTCGACGGGGCCGAAGACCAGGCCCTGGAAGCGAAGCTGGCCGCCTTTCCATTCCATTGCGAAGTCATCGAGGCGCGGGTGGAAGGAGATCGAATCGGATGAGAAGACAGCGCTGACAGCGCCTATCTCGAGGCTTCCCCTGCCCTCCTCAGCCTTCCCGGCCACTGCATCCAGCACCTGGCGCGGAATGCGGCCATCGAAGCCATAGCGCGAGAGAAGAGCGTACACAAGCTCCTCCCTCTGGAATGGAAATGATGAGAGGAAGGCCTTCCTGTCCACCACCCCGTCATCATCAGCCAATGGCGGAAAGCGCCTTCTGAAGGCCGCGACGTTGGAGGCGATCGATGAAATCGCGCTGCGTTCCTCTTCTGAGATCAAGGGGAGGATGCAAAGCCTTATGCTGTTGCGGAGAAAGCAGGGATCGCTGTTGGTGGAATCCTCCGACCACTTCGCTCCGACATCCTCCAGATACTGCATGATGGCGCTCTTGGGCACGGATAGGATCGGACGGAACACCGTCCCATCATCCTCGACGATGCCCTGCCAGGCATGGAACGGGGAGGACTGGAGCATCCTCATCAGCACCGTCTCCACCTGATCCTCCCGATGATGGGCCGTGAGGATGCGGTCGAATCCTCCCTCCGCCGCCCTTCTCCTGAGGCAATCGTATCGAAGGGCGCGTGCCGCAGCCTCGATGCCTATGCCGCGCTCCGATGCCGTCCTTGCCACAAGCCCTTCGGGCAGATGGACGATGGAGAGCGGGATGCCGCATGCATCGGCATTCATGCGATTGAGGTGCATCTCAGCCTCCAGCTCGCTGCGTGGCCTCAGCGCATGATCGACGTAGAGCGCCTCGCACCTTCCTGGAGCGAGAAGCGACAGCACATGCAGGAGGAAGAGGGAGTCGGATCCGCCTGAGAATGCCAGGAGGAGCCTCCCGTCCGGGATGATGATGCCTTCAGGAATTCGCCCACTGCGCAACTTTCTCGAATGCCTCCCCATCGTAGAGCCGAAGGATCGCCTCAGCAGCCCTCGCCTCGGCCTGATCGATGAGCACCCTGTCCTCCTCAGAGCATCGCGAGAGCACATGATCGGGGACGCTCACGCCTTCGGCAGGGCGGCCGATGCCGATGTATACGCGTATGAAATCCGAACCGATGGCCGCAATCATGGACTTCAGCCCATTGTGGCCTGCGGATGAGCCGCCATGCCTTATGCGGATGCGGCCTGGAGGCAGATCCATCTGATCGACGACCACGACCACCTGATCGCCATCCTTCAGGCACTCCTTTGCGATATCCCCGGAGCGATTCATGTACGTCAGCGGCTCGATCAGTACAAGCGAACCGGAGACAGCCTTCCTATAAAGACGGAAGCAGCGCTTCCGGAGCTTGATGCCCAGTTGCGCTGCCACCTTCTCGACTGTCTCGAAACCGGCGTTATGCCGCGTTCCCTTGTATCTGGCCCCGGGATTTCCAAGACCGAATACAGTCATGCTTACTTCTCTGTGGAAGCTGCGTCGGCTGCAGGTGCCGCTTCGGCTGCAGCATCATCCGCTGGAGCGGGAGCTGCCTCTTCCTTGACGGTCCTGACCGTTGCGATCGTAGCCTCGGCATCCTCGTGGACCTTGACGCCCGCAGGGATCTGGATCTGATCGACGCGGATGCCCTCGTTGATGTCGAGAGCGGAGACATCGACCTTGATGACCTCGGGAAGATCCTTCGGCAGACACTCGATCTCGAGCTCATGGATGACCTGATCGAGGACTCCGCCAGCGCGGACTCCGACAGGATTGCCTTCGAGCTCGACGCGGACATGCGTGCGGACGGTGTGTCCTGCGGTGATCTCGTAGAAATCGATGTGGTGGATGCAGCGGAGAAGCAGGTTCTCCTGATATGACTTCACGAATACGCTGTGGTCATTCTCTCCATCGACGTGGAGCGTGATGAGGGTCGACTCGCTGAATCCAGACCTCTTCATCTCGAACTCATGCGCATTCACGATTACATGAAGCGGTTCCGACTTTCCATAGACGACTGCAGGAATCTCTCCGTTCCTGAGAAGCCTTCTTGAGCCAGCTGAACCGAAGTCTCCGGTCCTGAGCCTGGCGCTGAGCGTCTTGCTGTCACTCATTTCCTTTCTCCTTATACTCTCATCGGCCATGCCGATTACCATAGAGTCGAACACAGATGATAATGAAGCCGGCTCCTTTCATCAAGAGCCGGTTTGCTGGGAAGGAAGGATTCGAACCTTCGGATACCGGCATCAAAAGCCGGGGCCTTAACCGCTTGGCGACTTCCCAGAGACTGGAAAGAAAGCTAGCAGAAAGGGCCGCTCACTGCAAGTCCAGGCTGCTGTAGCGCTCCAGTATGGCATTCTGCAGCTTCTCGCGGAAGCTGGTGTTTATCGGGTGCGCGATATCCTTGTATGTCCCATCGGGGGAAGCCTTGCTGGGCATGGCGATGAAGAGCCCGTTCTGGGACTCGATCACCTTGATGTTATGAACGGCGAACTCATCATCGAATGCCACCGTGACATATGCGCGGAGCTTGTCGTTGCCCTCGACCTTCCTGATCCTGATGTCAGTAATCTCCATTTCCTCAAACCCCCAAGGCGATCAAGCCGTATTATATGATATATGCCGAAACAATAGCATATTTTCCCGGATTGTCAAACTTCGGCGCAGCCGTATCGGGCAATATGGCATACCATGCCGACCCCGATCCCGTGAGGGAGAAATAGGGAAAGCATCCGACCACCGCTGGCGGTGGCGGGGATATGAGCTCGAAGTCGTTCGGGAAGGCCTGGCGCGTCAGTTCGGCATCCGTCCTGAGATGCCGCTCCGGGCGGGGAATCGCATCCAGGCGCCAATATGCATCCCTGGT
>CALXXR010000063.1 GCA_944392735.1 uncultured Spirochaetaceae bacterium
AGAACGTATCGCTTCCCTGTGAAGGCTCTGCTTGCAGAGGGGTAGAACGCGACCGATGACCTCTCCCATTGATCAGTTGAATACATCCGGGATAAGGAGGCCCATAGCGACATCGTATCAGCCACAACAGGATGCATCCATGGCAACGGCTATCTGAGGAAGGCACACTATATGTTCGGGTGGGACTGGGGGCCGCAGCTTCCCGATGCTGGGATATTCCGTCCCATCTACATCGAGGAAGCCGATTCAGCAAGGCTCTCGGACGTCCGCATCAGGCAGCATCATGCAGAAGGTATCGTCACGCTTTCGATCGACGCGGAGGTCGAGCGCTTCACGGAAGGGGAGCTTTCCCTCGGCATCGCGCTTACATCTCCTGATGGAAGCGTCATCAATGCATGCGGAACACCCGGTTCGACAGCAACGATCGAGATACGCGATCCAGAGCTCTGGTGGCCCAATAACCTTGGAAGCCAGCCGCTTTACGGCATCGTTGTGTCCCTCTCCTCGTCAGGGCGCCCAGTCGACTCATATTCCACGAGGATCGGGCTCAGGACGATTTGGGTGAGCACAGCCCCGGATGAGCATGGAAGCGAATTCTGCTTCGTCGTCAATGGCCAGAAGATCTTCGCCATGGGGGCAAACTACGTTCCGCAGGACAATCTCATAACGCGCGTCGATGCCGGCCGCTACCGTTCGATCGTCGCAGATGCCGCGGCCGCGAACTTCAACTGCATCCGGGTATGGGGCGGTGGATACTACCCCGATGATGCCTTCTATGACGCGTGCGATGAATACGGAATCCTCATCTGGCAGGATCTGATGTTCGCATGCAATGTCTACACGCTCTTCGAAGGCTTCGAGGAGGATATCGTCGAGGAGACGAAGGACAACCTGCGCCGCATCAGGAACCATGCCTCCCTTGCTCTCATCTGCGGAAACAATGAGATGGAGTGGGGCTGGTGCGATATGTGGGCCCGTATAAGAGGCCATCATCCCCGCTACAAGGCGGATTACATCAAGATATTCGAATACATCATTCCCAAGGCTGTCGCAGAGGTCGATGACCAGACGTTCTTCTGGGAGTCCAGCCCTTCCTCCGGCGGTGCTCTCGATGATTCGAATTCCCCGGATAGGGGCGATCAGCACTACTGGGATGTATGGCACTCCGGGAAGCCCTTCACGGAATACCGCAGGCATCTCTTCCGTTTCTGCTCCGAGTATGGCTTCCAGTCCTTCCCGTCATCGAAGACGATTGCGTCGTTTACGCTACCTTCCGATAGGAACATCTTCAGCCGTGTGATGGAGTCTCATCAGAAGAACGGTGCGGCGAACAGCAAGATATTCCAGTACATCTCGGACTACTATCTCTATCCGAAGGATCTGGACAGCATCGCATATATCTCGCAGGTGCTTCAGCTGCGTGCAGTGCAGTACGGCGTCGAGCATTGGCGGCGCAATCGCGGTGTCTGCATGGGATCGCTCTACTGGCAGCTCAACGACTGCTGGCCGGTCGCCTCCTGGGCGAGCATCGACTACTGCGGACGGTGGAAGGCCCTGCATTATGGAGCGCGCCATTTCTATGCACCGGTCGCCGTCTCGGCATGCGAGAAGGAGGAGCTCTCTTCAGAGATCTCATACTGGATCCTCAACGAAAGCCATGAGAAGGTGCAGCGCAGGCTTGAGATCGATCTCATCGATTCCTCGTTCCATGTGATCTACCATACCGAAGCGGATGGCTCTGCCGAACCTTTCTCTGCGGCAGAGGTCTGCTGCGAGGACTTCTCCAGATACATTGCCAGCGAGGCCAGGAGGGAGAGCTGCTTTGCGCGTGTGAGGATGTACGCCGGCGACAGTCTTGCCGATGAGCGTACGACTCTCTTCGTTAAGCCGAAGCACTTCGCATATTCGAAGCCGACGTATTCCGCAGACGTAGCCGTTGATGGTTCCGATTACGTGATTACGGTGAAGGCGGATGCATTCTGCCAGTTCGTGGAGCTTGGCTTCAGGGACTTCGATGCGGTGTTTTCCGACAATTTCTTCGATATCACATCGGCAGAAGGCGTATCGGTCAGGGTTCCTAGAAGCAGCATCCCTGCCTGGGCGGAGAAGGGAGACGTGCTTCGCAGCCTGATGATCAGAAGCATAGCGGACAGCTATGAGCTTCCAGAGAGATAAGGAGGAGAACATGCTCAGTGAAGAACTCATTTCCCAGCTTGAGACCCCATGCCTTGTCATAGATGTAGACAAGGTCAGAAGGAACATAGAGGAGACGCAGAGGGCGGTCGAGGAGGCCGGGTGCAGGCTCAGACCGCACATCAAGACGCACAAGATGCCGCTTTTCTCCCGCATGCAGCTGGAGGCGGGAGCAGCCGGCATAACCTGCGCTAAGGTGTCGGAGGCGGAGGTCATGGCCGATGGTGGCTGCCGTGATATCTTCATCGCATACCCGATGGTTGGTAAGGCTAGGACGGAGAGGGCGATTGCCCTTTCCCGGCGCATCGACCGCCTCATCCTTGCAGTCGATAGCTATGAAGGTGCCGAGATGCTCAGCAGGGCGGCAGCGGATGCCGGCGTCGAGCTTGAGGTAAGGCTCGAGATCGATACAGGCGCAGGCCGTACCGGCATGCAGATCGGGAAGGCTCCGGAGCTAGCGCTCTTCATCTCGAAGCTCCCTGGTCTTCGTCTGACGGGAATCTATACATTCAAGAGTCTTGTCCTTGCTGGCAAGGCAACCGATGACAACGAGAAGGCCGCCGAAGAGGAAGGCAGGATGATGGCAGAAGCGGCGGAGGCGATCAGGGCCGCAGGCGTCCCCATATCCGATGTGAGCGCTGGATCCACACCTACGGGAATCCTGGCGGCAAGGACTGGGCTTGTGAATGAAGTCAGGCCCGGCACGTATATCTTCAAGGACTTCATGCTCACAAAGGAGCATGCCGGAACGATGGATGAGATAGCGGTGCGTTTCTATGCGACCGTCGTCAGCACGAACCATAGGGAGTATGCTGTAATCGATGGAGGCACTAAGTGCTTCCCGACGGATGTCGTCCCGATGGTGCCGCCGTTCTTCTATCCGGGCTATGCACTCGTCGAAGGCAATCCTGATCTTCATCTCTCGAGAATGAATGAGGAGCATGGCATAATCACATCCGACCGCGGCGATACGGGACTGCACGTTGGCCAGGTCATCTCGCTGATACCGAATCATGTATGCACGGCCGTGAACATGCAGAATGAGGTATATCTTCTCGAGGACGGCAAGCTCCGAAGGGAGAAGGTCGCAGCAAGGGGCATGCTCGTATGAGATATCTCATCAGGAACGGCGAAGTCATAGATGGAACGGGACGCAGGGCATTCGCCTCCGATGTCCTCATCGAGGATGGGCGGATCGCGGAGATCGCTCCTTCGATCGCTGCCCGCGATGCCGAGATCATCGATGCCTCGGGACGTGTTGTCACGCCTGGATTCATCGATATCCACAGGCACTGCGATATCGCACCCCTCTCCGACCCCGGATTCGGGGAGATCGAGCTGAGGCAGGGCATCACGACGACCATCGTCGGCAACTGCGGACTCACCCCGGCTCCGGCGCCGATGTCCGTAAGGCGGCAGCTCTATGATTACCTTGAGCCGGTCATCGGAGAGGTCTCGGATGGAGTCGGGTTCGACTCGTTCGGGGATTATGCGAAGGCGATCTCCTCCCTGAAGCTCCCGCTCAATATGGGATTCCTCGCTGGCGTGGATTCGGTCAAGGCTGCGGTGAAGGGCTTCAGCAGCTCTCCGTACACATCCGACGAGATCTCCAGGGCCGCGGCGTATGTTGATGAGGCTATGCAGGCAGGCGCATTCGGCGGATCGCTTGGCATCATGTACCTTCCTGAATGCTATTCGACGGCTTCGGAGATCGCCCAGGTCGTCAGTCCAATCGCTGCGTATGGCGGCATCCTCTCCACGCATATAAGGGGAGAGGGAGACAGCCTTGTCGATTCCGTGGAAGAGGTGCTGGAGATAGCCAGATCATCTGGAGTACGGCTGAACATCAGCCACTTCAAGGCAACTGGCATAAGGAACTGGAACAGCCTCGTATTCAAGGCGATCGAAAGGATCGAGAAGGCAAGGGCGGAAGGATTCCCCGTGACTGTGGACTTCTATCCATATGATGGAGGTTCAACCACCCTCCAGTCGCTCATCCCGCCATCGGTGATGGAGAACGATCCGGATGCTACGCTCAGGAAGCTCTCGACTGCTGATGGCCGGAAGCGCTTCGTCGATGCTCTCTATGGGGATAATCCCGGCTGGGACAACATGGCAACCAGCATCGGATGGGATCGCGTGCTGGTCTGCAGCGTGCTGCTGGATGAGGACAGATATATGCAGGGCCGCGATATGAAGAGCCTTTCCGAGGATCTCGGATACGATGATCCTGCCTATTTCGCCGCAGATCTCTACGTGAAGGAGCATGGGAAGGTCGGCATCATCGTGCTGAGCATGTCGGAGGCGGATGTGGAGGCGATCGCGCGTCTGCCTTATTCAGCGGTGATCTCCGATTCCCTCTATGGAGGCGGCAATCCGCATCCGCGTTTGTTCGGATCGTTCCCGAGGTTCCTCAGGCTGTTTTCAAGGGAACGCGGGATCGTGGGATATGAGGAGGCGATCAGGAAGATGACGATGCTGCCAGCTGAGCGCATGGGGCTCCTCGATAGGGGCCGCCTCGAACCTGGCATGACAGCGGATGTGCTTATATTCAGGAAGGAGAATTTCATCGACAATGCCGACTATTCTGGCCGAAACGGACTGGCCACCGGCATGGACGATGTCCTCATCGGAGGCGTTCCGGTCATCCGGAACGGCGAATTGGTCAACCGCGAGCAGGGATCGTTCCTGCTCAGGAAATAAATTCAAGGAGAGATGTTATGGATGTTTACCAGAAGCTGGAAGAGATGGGACTGAAGCTGCCTAAGGCACCTGCGAAGGGCGGCGTATATTCACCGTGCGTGAAGTTCAATGGCAATCTCGTGTATGTATCGGGATGCGGTCCTGCGATCGGCGACAAGGGATATACCGGAAAGGTCGGCGCTGAGTTCGATCTTGCCAAGGGCCAGGAAGCAGCCCGCGATGCAATGCTAAACGTGCTCGCGGTCCTCAATGACTATGTAGGCGATCTCAACAGGATCAAGCCCGTCAAGATCCTCACCTTCGTGGCTTCTGCCGATGATTTCTATCAGCAGCCGGCAGTGGCGAATGGAGGCAGCGAGCTTCTTGCAGCCATCTATGGAAGCGACAATGTCCCCGCCAGATCGGCTATCGGACTGAATGTCCTCCCAGGCAATATTCCTGTGGAGACAGAGGGACTCTTCGAGATCCTCGGCTGATATAGGAGATCATACCATGAGAGAAGAACTCCGGAAGGCGATTGCAGATTCGCTCTACGTCCATTTTCCGCTCAAGCCGGAGTCGGATAGGAGCATCGAGCGCGTCAATGAGGCAAAGGATGTCCAACGATCCGTGAAGGTCTGGGATGGGCATGATATGTCCCGATGGACCTTCGATGGAGAAGGCGAAGCTGTGGCTGAGGATGGTTCACTCAAGTGCCATACCTATCCACGCTCGGATCATTGGCCTGACAGCGAAGTCAGGGCCGATGATGCAGCCAATGGCTTCTACGCTACGTTCGGCAGCTTCATACCGCGGCTCGATGTCAGCGGATTCGACATTGCGGACTGCAATAGGATCAGCTTCATGGTCAAGCCTGTCTGTCCAGGACTCCATAGTCCAATCGTCCGCGTCGGCTTCACAAACAACGGCGCCATCAAGATTCCAGACCAGTACTCGAGGGAAGGCTTCAATGCGATGAACCTCCGAAACAATGAGTGGAACCATTGCACCTGGGAGATCGAGGGCATAGCCCATGACAGGATCGGCGAGCTCTCCTTCAACTTCCACCGCTATGGCAAGGAAGTGAGCACAGGCGATGACATGTGGTTTGAGCTCAGGGACATCGAGATGCAGAAGGTAGAGCCGAATGTCGTGCTTGGATGGGAATGCGCCCCGGACACGGCGGTCTATTCTACGACGGGATATCTTACGGAGGGAAGGAAGACCGCAATTGCCAATACATCGGCAAGGACGTTCTCCATCATCGATTCCAATGGCAGCAAAGTGCTTGAGGCCCCTGTCGAGAAGGTCGATGGGTACCATGGCTCATTCTCGGTCCTCGATTTCTCTTCGATCAGGGAGAAGGGACTGTATAGGATAAGCGTCGGGAGCTACACGAGCCCGGAGTTCGAGATCTCCGACGATGTCCTGGACAGCACACTCTGGAAGCTCACGAACTTCCTCTTCTGCGAGCGCTGCGGATTCCCCGTTCCCGGTAAGCATGGTGCATGCCACGATGATGTGATCGCTGAGCACAATGGCGTCAGGATCGCCTTCAACGGAGGTTGGCATGATGCCGCCGATGTCTCGCAGCAGACGATGCAGTCCGCGGAGATCGTCGATGCGATGATGGCTGCTGCGGAGGCCGTGAAGGATCGCGATAGCGTGCTCTACCTCAGAATGAGGGAGGAGGCGAATTGGGCGATGGATTTCATCCTCCGCATGAACTTCGGAGATGGCTATCATGCAACGCATGCTGCAATCAGGAGATGGACGGATAACCAGATCGGAAACATGGATGACTGCGAGGCAGATGTCAGATACCGCTCCTTCGAGGATTTCGTCTTCGCTGCGGTGGAGGCCGACGCCCACTTCTTCTTCAAGGACTCCGATGAGGAGCTTGCATGGAAGTGCCTCGATTCGGCCAAGGCGGACTATCGTTTCGCTGCCAAACGCTTTGCGGAGGTCGGCGTCGAGGAGCCGCATATGCATGAGCACACGGCCAATGCGAGCCGCTCCCAGTACTATGCCGCAGCGGCATGGGCTGCGGCAAAGCTCTACGAGGCCACTGGGGATGAATACTTCGCCTCCGAAGCCGCTTCGATGGCCGATGCCATCGTGGCTTGCCAGGATGTTGATGGAAAAGCACCTATGCATGGCTTCTTCTACCGTGATGAGTCGAAGAGGACGATCGTCCACTTCTCCCATCAGGCAAGAGACCATATTTTCGTCATGGCCCTCGATGAGGTATGCAAAGCTCTCGAAGGCAAGTGCGATACGAGCGCATGGGAGTCTTCCATGAAGCTCTTCGGGGAGTATCTGAAGACCCTGAGGCAGTACACGATGCCTTATGGCATGATTCCGGCAGGGATCTATCACATCAGCGAGATCGAGGATGAGGAGACGTTCAATGTCGTTCACCCGCATGTCGTTCTCTCCGAGGAGAAGGATAACTACATCGAGCAGCTCGAGAATGGAATCTCCCTCGGCGATGGCTACTTCATCCGCTCATTCCCAGTATGGTTCTCCTACAGGGGCAACTCAGCAATCCAGCTCTCCATGGGCAAGGCTGCTTCGATCCTCGGCAGGAGGTTCGGAGATGATGATCTGATGGACATAGCCAGGGAGCAGCTGTACTGGACCTTGGGCAAGAATCCGTTCGGCCAGTCCCTCATCTACGGGGAAGGCGAGCGCTACGGACAGGAATATACTGCGCTTCTCGGTGAGACAGTAGGCGAGATGCCCGTAGGTGTTCAGACGAGGCGCAATGAGGATCTTCCATATTGGCCGCCTGCATCGATCGCGACGTACAGGGAGGTCTGGACGACTCCTCCCGGACGCTGGATGTGGATTGCAGCCGACCTTATATGAGATACAATCCTAGAGGGTGGGGCTTCCCACCCTCTTTTCTGGAGGAATGATATGACAATGCTTGAATGCATTCATGAGCAGCCGAAAGTGCTGAAAAGGACGATCGAAGGACGAAAGGAGCTGGCAGCTTCCTTCTCCGATGAATTCTCCGCAGGCAGCCACGACTGCATATATCTTGTCGCAAGCGGAACAAGCCGCAACGCGTCGCTTGCCGCAGCGTCGTTCGTGGAGGAGATGCTGGGGATCCCTGTATTCGTGGAGACGTCGGCGGGTGCAGGCCGTTACTTCGGCTCTCCTCTTGTCCTCTTCATCTCGCAGAGCGGGAATTCGACGAATACGATCAAGGCAGCTGAAGGATGCCACTATCCGTCATTCGCCATTACGGGCAATGCTGCTGGACGCGTGAATTCCATCTGCCGGCATCATGTGCTCCTGCAGTGCGGAGATGAGACGGTCGGCCCGAAGACGAAGGGATACACCGCAACGGTGGCTCTTCTCGATATGCTTGCACTCGAGGCTGGCCGGAGGTGCGGGAGGATCGACGAGGCAGCCTATGCCGCCCTTGTCGACGGCTTCATCGCATCCGCAGATGCCATGGAAGCCAATATCGCAGCTTCCGCGAAGTGGGTCGCTTCGAATATGACGGAGCTGGAGAAGGCCACATCGTTCTACCTCATCGGTAAAGGCCCTGATCAGGCGATAGCGGCGGAAGGTGCCCTGAAGATCATGGAGACGCTGCTCGTTCCTGCAGCTTCATTCGAGTTCGAGGAGTACCTCCACGGCCCCATCTGCTCGCTTGAGGAGGGAACGGGAGGCATCTATCTGATGCCGGAGGCGGATGATGAGGATCGCGGGAGGGTTGAGAAGCTCTTCTCGATCCATGGTGCGAAGTCATCGGCCGTGTTCTCCGTCTGCGGTGAAGCAGAGGCTTCATTTGATGGAACGAGGCTCTGCCTCGCTGCCTCGGATAAGTGGTTCCAGCGTCCGTTCAGCTATATGCTGCCGCTTCAGCTGATCAGCGCGATGGTTCCGATCGATCGTGGCATCGATGGAGTGGGCTCAAAGCGATTCTATGAAATAGATGCTGATCTTGGAATGAAGGCTAAGAACTGATGGAATATGCAATCGCAATCGACAGCGGAGGCACGAACTACCGCCTACGCGCGGTCGACCGCTTTGGAACCATCCTAGGGGAGTGCACATGCCAAAGCGCCAACCACTATCATGTTGGATTGGAGGCGCTCCCCAGCATCGTGAATGGCAATATAGACAGCCTCCTTTCGCTGTTCGGAGGGAGAAGAGAGGATTGCCGGGCACTCGTCTGCGGCACGACAGGACTCGACAGCAGTGAGGATGAGGAGCTTCTGACATCATTCTATTCCGGAAGATACGGATTATCCTGTCCTGTATCCATCATCAATGATGCAGAGCTCGCGCATTATGCGGTGACTGGCGGGGAAGGCATGCTCATCATATCCGGAACGGGAGCGATAGGCTTCGGCCGCAGCAGGGATGGGAGAACCGGCAGAGCCGGTGGCTGGCTCTTTCCGATCCTCGGAGACGAAGGCGGTGGATCCTGGGTTGCTAGGAGGGTTCTCCAGCATCTGAGCAGATGGTTCGATGGTTCGGTTCCAGATTCCTCTCTTCTTGCGGATGTCAGGAAGATGCTTTCTCTCGAGACGCGCGATGACCTAAACAGGTATGCAAGGAAGATGGGCGAGCCTCCCTGGGAGACGCCGAAGGTCGGAAGGCTCGTCAGCGACTATGCAGATGCTGGAGACGAGGATGCCGTAGGAATATGCAGGGAAGCCGCGGCTTATCTTTTCCAGCTTGTGCTCGATCTCGATGCCTCTCTTTCGATAAGCCCGACGTTCCCGGATTTCCCGATAGGACTGTGGGGAAGTACCATACTAGGCTCCGCTGTGATGCAGGAAGAGCTAAGCAAGCTTGTTCATGGAAGATATCCTGATGCTCGCATCGTGCTACCAACAAAGAGCGCGCTCGATCAGGCGGCTGAAATGGCGCTGGAGCTCTGGGGCATGCGGTGATGAAGAAGGCCTGGACGATTGCCCAGGCCTCCTGATTGCCCAATCATGGGAATCACTTCATGATCTTCCTGAAGAGAGCCTTGAAATCCTCGACGGAGGCATCCTTTGGATTGCCTGGTGCGCATGCATCGGCTGCCGCGCTCTCGGCAAGGAACTGGAGATCCTCCTCCTTCACGGCTTCGAGCTTCTCCGGGATGCCCACATCCTTCGAGAGCTGCCTGACTGCGTCGATTGCAGCCTTGCGGTACTCCTCCTGGCTCATCGAGTCGACGTTCTTCACGCCCATCGCCCTCGCAATCTCCCTGTACTTCTCGCCTGTGGCTTCAGCGTTGTATTCCATGACGATCGGGAGCATCATCGCGCATGCCACTCCATGCGGGGTGTCGTATACAGCTCCAAGCGTGTGAGCCATCGAGTGCGCGATGCCGAGTCCGACGTTGGAGAATCCCATTCCGGCGATGTACTGGCCGAGGGCCATGTCCTTCTTTCCTTCGGCGTCGCCGGCGACGGAAGCCCTGAGGCTCCTTGCGATGATTTCGATCGCCTTGAGATGGAACATGTCCGTCATCTCCCAGGCAGCCTTCGTCGTGTATCCCTCGATTGCGTGAGTGAGCGCATCCATGCCAGTTGCGGCTGTAAGGCCCTTCGGCATCGTCGCCATCATATCGGGATCGACGACAGCGACGATCGGCATATCATGCGGATCTACGCAGACGAACTTCCTCTTCTTCTGCACGTCGGTGATGACGTAGTTGATCGTGACCTCAGCAGCTGTTCCTGCCGTTGTCGGCACTGCGATGATCGGAGTGCAGGGATTCTTCGTAGGCGCCGTGCCCTCAAGGCTCCTCACATCCTCGAACTCCGGGTTGGCGATGATGATTCCGATCGCCTTGGCCGTATCCATCGAGCTTCCGCCGCCGATTGCCACGATGCAGTCCGTGCCTGCGTCCTTGAATGCCTGGACGCCATGCTGCACGTTCTCGATCGTCGGGTTGGCCTTGATGTCGGTATAGAGCGAGTAGGGGATCGAGGCTGTCTCGAGCACGTCCGTGACCTTCTTCGTCACGCCGAACTTCACGAGATCCGGATCGGAGCATACGAAGGCCTTCCTGAATCCTCTGTTCCTGATCTCATTCGCGATCTCCTGGATCGCACCGCTTCCATGATAGGAAGTCTCATTCAGCATTATCCTGTTTGCCATAGCTTTGTTTCCTCCATTCCTGAATATAGTGGTAAGCGGCATGACGGGGAAGAGCTCAAAGGAAAAACCATTCATCTGGTGCTTCTGCTTCGGGGTGAATCATGCCGAGTTGCTGCTATAATCTATGTACGGAGGAAATTTCAGATCCATTCCGTCCCCTCTTCGTTCATCGTTTCAGGAATCGATGCTACCATTGGTGAAGAGGTTTTCGATGAAGAGACGATTCGTATTCATATTCCCTGTCCTTTTGCTTCTTCTGGCTTTCCCTGCCATGGGAGCGTCCATCAGCGGTATCGGTTATGGGAATACGGCAGACGAGGCGGAAGAGGATGCGGTTCGCAATCTCATGAATCGGATTTCGATGGATATATCATCATTGACGTATACATCGATCATCGATGATGGCGAGAGTTCAACCGCTGCGTTCTCGGACATATCCATACAGTCTGGATCATTCAAGCTGAGGGGTGCGTCCATCGAAACATCGGAAGCTCCGGATGGCGGATTCTCCGCTGTCGTCGAGATCCCGAAAGCCAGCATTGGGCTGTATCGCAAGGACATGGAGGATCTTGCGGCAGCGATCAAAAGGATCAATGGCAGCCTCTCTGATATCGAGGGGGCGGACAGGATCGATGCCTACCTTATGCTCATCTCGCTTCTCCGGGATTATGATGCGGCCGAGAATGTCGTGATGCTGCTGGATCCGGAATCGGAGCCTGTGGCCCAGCTTCCCATCACCAAGGCCGAAGCTGAATTCGAATACAGGCTTGTCCTCTCGCGCAGCATCTCGCAGTCTGAGATGAATGTGGAGAATCTCAATGCACTTGCAGAGCTTGGCATGATCTCGCATGACGATGGGAGCATCGCGAAGGCAATGGCGGAGCATGAAGCCCTGCTTGAACGAAGGCGTCAGCTTCAGGAGGAGATGGATGCGGAGTATTCGCTTCGCCTTGAGCAGCGTCAGCAGGAGATAGGTGCTGCATTCCACACGGATACCTCCAGTCCTGAGAGCGTTCTAGGAGAAAGCGATGCGATACTCGATCCACTGCTTCGCGTCGAAGCGGCCCGCAACGCATTCCTTGAATTGAAGAGCTCTATGGATTCCAGTGCTGAAGAGCTGGAGAAGCAATACGTCGAAGAAGCGAACTCAATCATCGATGAAGTCCTTGCAATCGAGTTCTTCCCAACGCAGCTCGATGGATCCGGACGCCCCAAGGATAGCGTTATAACCAGCATCGAGAGCATGACGCAGAAGCAGCTTGATGACCTGCTTCAGCTCTATGGGAAGACCGCAACCGATCTGTATCTCTCGACATATGAGAAGATGCTTGGGGTGAGCGAGTATGCACACGAAGAGGCAGCTGCTGTCCTAGGCACCGGCTTCACGATATCCAACAGGGACTACACTGTGACGACAAGCATCCTCCCAGAGGATTTCGATGCCGAATCATTCACATGGCATGGTACGGCATACATCGCAGTCGGCGATGATACCATCTCTCTTCCCTTCGAGATTCCCTATGAGGCTTGGACTGGAGAGAAGGTAGGCTATTCCTCCGTTTCGGAGATGATGGCTCTCTACTCCGATGCGGAATTCTGGACGGATATCTTCGCGGAATATCCCGGTGCCTTCACGATTGCGATAGATGGAATATTCTCCGGCATTGCATTGGATGGTGACGACTACGAGCTGTCGTTCGATAGCTATTCGATCACCCGCAATGATACTGGCAGAGTGGTGTGCACTGGAAGACTCGACAGGAAGTCAACACTCCGTTCTGCGAGCTCCGTGGATCTCGATGACTTCACGATCGATCATGATTTCCTCTTGAGGAACTACGAGGAGGCATTATGAAAAAAATGATACCTGTACTGATCCTTGAATTCTTTCTTCTCTCATCATGCACATCGGTGGGGCCTGTGAATCGAGTAGTGCAGCGGGATAATTCATACAACAGGATCAATCACACAGAATCCACCGAGACCTATCGGTTCTCGTACTATGCGGAAGAAATAGGGATTGGAGATCCCAAAGGCTTCTTTGCGGGATACCAGGATCTGAAAGAAGGCGATTCGTTCATTTTGGGCAAGTATGATGGAAGACCTATTGCGTGGGTTGTCCTATCGGCTTCGAATGGTCATGTAACAGCAGTCGCAAGCAGGCCTTTGCTTGAATACGGCTGGGCAGGAGTCGGTTCTGAATTCGAGGGTTCCAGCCTGTACAATATGCTCAATGGGAAATTCCTGGATGAATGCTTTTCAGCATATGAAAGGGAATTGATCGGGAATCATGTCAGTATCCCCAGCGTTAACCAGTGCAGCAGGATGATGCGGCTCTACCTCGATTCGATGAAGCGGTTCCATGGATGGACGGAAGAAAAATTTTGGTATGCCATCAATGGTGATGGAAGCATAACGTATGGAAATGTCTCAGGTATTTATCGTTACCTTGATACAGTGCATGCCGATGAGGTGATTCCATTGATAGAAATCAATCTGGATCATGAAAGGCAATTCATCTACTGATGTCGTCGATTATCCTGTCAGGCAATGACATTATGGACAGTATCGCCGCCTTCTGATATCCTACACGGCAACGGAGGCTGAAGGATGTCTTATTCGGTGGAGCGCATTTCCCTGATCTGCAATCCTCGCCTTATTGTTTCTGAATGGATGCCGGCATTGTCCGGCTTTTTTCATGATAGGAGATGCCATGTCTAATGTATTCGCTTCGAGATCGCTGAATGTCATAGACGATCTGTCGATCAATGAACGTCGTTACTTCTTCAAGAAGGTGAAGGAGCTGAAGGATGCAATCATTTCCGGCAATGAGGAGGTGATGGACAGCTTCCGCCTCAACGATCCGGATTTCGGTGTCTACGAAGTCTTCCTCGAGGACAGCACCAGAACGAAGGAATCATTCAGGAATGCAGCGGCATTCCACCATGTGAAGGTGTCTGAGCTGATCACCTCATCCTCTTCGATAAACAAGGGTGAGAGCTATGCGGACACGTTCAACATGCTCTCCGGCTACCACAACTCGATCTTCATCGTCCGCAGCAGGGTGGAGGGACTGACGAAGTGGCTCTCGGAGGAGTGCAGCGAATATGCGGAGCGCAATGGCCTTCCATACAGGCCTGCATTCATCAATGCCGGAGACGGCAAGCATGAGCATCCCACGCAGGAGCTTCTCGATGAGTTCTCCTTCCTCGAGGATCTCGATATGGACTTCAGCTCGATCCACGTCGCGCTCGTCGGCGATCTCTACCATGGCCGCACGGTGCACTCCAAGGTCGATGGACTCAGGATCTTCGACAGCGTGAAGGTCGATCTCATCGCTCCCGATGAGCTGATGATGCCCGAGTCGTACATCGAGAAGATGAAGGAGAACGGATTCGACGTCTCCATCTACCCCTCGATAGAGGAGTACCTCAAGGCAGGCGATCCCGCAAGGCTCTGGTACTTCACGAGGCCGCAGCTCGAGAGGATGGGCGAGAGGATACTCCAGAAGCAGGAGATCCTCCGCGAAGCCATCACGTTCCGACGCGACTTCCTTCCGATGCTGAAGGAGAACACGAAGTTCTACCATCCGCTTCCGCGCCACAAGGAGCATCCGACGATCCCGACATGGCTTGACAAGACTCCGCTCAATGCATGGGAGAGGCAGGCAATAAACGGCATGTACTGCCGCATCGTCCTTCTCTCCCTCATCGGAGGAAGGATCGGCGATGACTATGTCCCCGTCCCGGGAGAGCATGTGATGGACAGGCGCACGGAAGAGTACATCATCCAGGTCGAGCCTTCGAACGAGAAGAAGACGAAGAACTACTCCGAAGGCGTTCGCCCGATCACCGATGGAATCGTCATCGACCACATCTGCAAGGGCGATGATCCGGGCTCCATCCGCAGCCATATGCGCCTGATCTCATCCATCCTTGGGCTCGATGATGGCAAGGGCGGCGAGTGGGTCTCCAAGGGTTCCGATGGACAGTACAAGGGAATCATCTTCCGCCCAGGCGCAAGGCCTCTGGAGCGCAAGGACCTCAAGAGGCTGGCAGCCGTTGCGCCGCACTGCACGCTCAACATCATCAGGGACGGGCGCGTTGCGGAGAAGTACAGGACGCACATGCCTCCTCGCATCTACAACTTCGACGATCTCTGCTGCCAGAACGAGGCCTGCATCTCCAATCCTGTGAATGGGGAAGGGGTTCCTGCTTCGTTCTATCGCACTCCGGATGGGCATTTCGCATGCGCATACTGCGGCAGGTTCCACACGTTCAAGGAAATCTGGAAAAAACGCTCATAACTGCTACAATTAGAGGGAAATATGAAAAGACTTGAAGAAATAACCGAATACTATGGACCGATACTGGCGAAGGGCGCATTCGAGCTCGGAGCGATAAAGCTCTCTCCCGCAAAGCCCTTCACATGGGCCTCCGGCTACAGGATGCCCATCTACAACGACAACAGGATGTTCCTCTCGTCGCCTAAGTACAGGGCTCTGATCCGCGATGCCTTCGCCGATATGCTTGCCGCCACAGGCGAGAAGTGCGACAACATCGCAGGAACGGCCACTGCCGGAATCCCGCATGCGACCAGCCTCGCCGACATGCTCTACAAACCGCTCTCATACGTCCGCTCATCATCGAAGGACCATGGCTTGGGACATCAGATCGAGGGAATCGGCAAGGATGGCTATGGCAGCCAGAAGGTCGTCCTCATCGAGGATCTCATCTCCACCGGCTCGTCATCGCTGAAGGCCGTCGAGGCCATCAGGAACGCCGATGGCGACTGCACGCTCTGCCTTGCCATCTTCACATATGGCCTGCAGGCTGCGGTGGATGCGTTCGCGGCGCTCGATCCGGAGTGCATCTTCCATACGATCCTCTCATACGACACGATGATCCATACAGCCTGCGAGACGGGCTACATCTCATCCGATGAGGCGGATATCCTCCATGAGTGGAGGGAGGATCCCTTTGGATGGGGAGAGAAGAGAGGGTTCCCAAGGGAGGTGAAGGCATGAGCTATATCGACCTGCTGAGAGAGAGCGCAAAGGAGAGCGGCAACATCGTCTGCATGGGGCTCGATCCCATCGTGTCGGTGCTGCCTGAGTCCGATGCACCGGTGAGGGAGCGTCTCTCCTCGTACTTCTCGGAGATATTCCATCGCATGAGGCTGGAGGGCATCTCTCCGGCGGCATTCAAGCCGAACCTCGGATACTATGCGGCTCTCGACAAGCCGAGGGAGGAGGATTTCCAGGGCTCCCTTGCCCTTGCGGATATCCTCGACCTGCTGGAGAACTTCTTCCCGGGCGTGCCCGTCATCCTCGACAGCAAGCGCGGTGATATCGCGAGATCCAGCGGCAACTATGCCTCGGAGGCATTCGATGGCTGGAAGGCCGATGCCGTCACTGCATCTCCGTACATGGGACATGATTCGGTGCTTCCGTTCGCATACGAAGGCAAGGGCGTCTATGTGCTGAACAGGACCTCGAACCCAGGAGCTGTCGACCTGCAGAACATGGTCACGATGGATGCCGTTGATGAGAAGGAGCTCTATCCGCTCTATCTCGCCGTCGCGCATAGGATCGCCCGCTGGGCTTCCGAGCACCCCGGCATCGGTGCTGTCGTCGGTGCCACGAGCATGAAGGAGCTGGGGGAGATTGCTCAGTACTACTCCGACAGGGATATCCCGGTGCTCATCCCTGGCGTGGGATCGCAG
>CALXXR010000064.1 GCA_944392735.1 uncultured Spirochaetaceae bacterium
GGCAACAGGGAAGGCGAACTTGAGCAGAGGCCGACGCTGGAGAACCAACAGTGCGATATCGACCACCCGACGCAGAGCATGGACGACATGCTCCATGTGATCAACTACTTCGGCGGAGACGAGAATCTCAAGGGCAAGAAGGTCGCCATGACATGGGCATACTCCCCGTCATACGGCAAGCCGCTTTCGGTTCCCCAGGGCATCATCGGCCTCTTCACCCGCTTCGGAATGGAAGTCGTCCTTGCTCATCCGGAGGGATACGATGTCATGAGCGATGTCGAGGAGGTCGCAGCGAAGAATGCGAAGGCTTCCGGCGGGTCGTACAGGAAGGTCAACACGATGGCTGAGGCATTCAAGGATGCCGACATCGTCTATCCGAAGTCATGGGCTCCGTATGCAGTGATGGAGGAGAGGACCGAGCTCGTAGGCGAAGGCAGGTTCGATGAGCTCAAGGACCTCGAGAAGAGATGCCTTGAGAACAATGCTAAGTTCAAGGACTGGACATGCACCGAAGAGCTGATGAAGACGACAAAGGACGGCAAGGCGCTCTATATGCACTGCCTCCCCGCGGATATCTCAGGCGTCTCCTGCAAGGAAGGCGAGGTCGAGGCAACGGTGTTCGACCGCTATCTCGTTCCTCTCTACAAGGAGGCTTCCTACAAGCCGTACATCATCGCAGCCATGATCTTCCTCGCAAAGTTCAAGAATCCTTCTGCAAAGCTCACGGATCTGATGGATGCAGCAACGCCGAGGATCAAGTAGGACAAGCATTCGATGAAAGGAAACAGCCGGGGCTCCCGGCTGTTTCTGTGTAGTGCTATAAAGCGTAACCTAGGAAGTGAATTCGCATAGGTTCATTACAACTTCCAGATAATCGATACAATCATTTTTCCGGAACTATTGAGAATCCATTTTCAGTGATTTCTACTTTATATCCATCAGCGATATATCCTGAATCGGTCAGCGTGGGGTATGTCGAATTGTAAAATACCTTATCATGCTTGAAAGTGCCGCCTGCTAGTTCAAGAGCTCCAAGTTTGTGGTCGACCTGTACATCGTAATCGCGTAATGTTGATTCGAAGTATCCGCCTTTCACTTTTGCTGAAGCTTCGAGCATAAGGCCTCCATCGCCACCTTCATTGCTGTTTCCAACCCAGAGTGCGGTGTTATCGGAGATGAAATTGCCTCCATTGACCGTAAGCATACCAGGTGCGGCCTCTCCAGAAACATAAAGAGCGTAGAATACCTTGGATCCTGTGTATCCCAATTCTTCTGCACGATCTTTAGCATATACATCTACATCATTGACTGTAAGTTTTCCTCCAGAAACGCCCAATCCTCCCTGGATTCCATGTACTTCACCGCCGTTAACAGTCAAGTCACCATTCGTAATGATGCAATATGCGAAGTAGTTTTCCATGCCATTGTGAGAATTTGTCCAGAAGTAGCCATCGTTGATTACTGCAGTTCCCAAGGTTTGGAAAGCAGGGCAGGCCTTATCAACATAGAATCTTCCGTTATTGATCGTGATGCGGCTGTCTGAGTAGCCGAAAATGACTCCTCTGTATTTTACTCCAGTGTTGCCCACGATATGGAAATCACCTCCATTTACAACCAGCGATCCCTTTACTTCAAAAACCCCACGGGTTGACTCCCCTGTGCAATGAATACCACCATCATTCTCAGAAATAGCATTGTCCGATCCATTTTTGATCGTAAGCGTACCTCCTTCTTCGATAAGGATTGGCGGCGTTGTTATACCAGTGCCCCCTGCAAAAGTAATCGTGTGGTGATTGAAGTCTATATTTACGTTTTGATTGTTTCCGATGGTTATCTGCGCAGGGTTCTGGATAATCCATTGGGTGGTGAGTTCTATGTCGGCATCAAGCCTAATGTTAGCATCAATGATAGTTCCAGAGAGAAGAATCTCATTCAGGTCTGCAATCTCATCTGCTGTCTCAATGGTGAAAGGCGATGCGGTTTCTCCAGTGATACCAATGCTTTCGGGCTTCGAGATTACGTCGTTGCCGATTGTGTAGCTTCCTTTGTATTTATCCATGACAATGCTTTCTGAAGACTGTGGCGCGTTTGCAATGCTTTCCACAGTGCTATCGCTGGAATTTGCTGTGATATTAACCGCTTTTGTTTCATCATCGAATAAGTGTCCTGAGATTCCATCGACACCTACATCCTTTCCCCTTGCTTCTCCATTAAGCCTGACTGTTATGAGTGCCTCTTCAATCGTGAATTCACTGATTGTGTAGCTTGAATCGGAACCAGCAACAGCGGGATAGATAATAATTGCTGGGCCAGCTTGCGTGGAGTATGTATTCCCATTGTATTCATAGCCATCAAGCGCGACCTTGGAAATCATCGAATATGTGACGCTTCGTGAATAAAGACTAGTCGATGATCTGTTTTCTTCATTTCCAGCTTCTATAGCCTTGAATTCATGGGAAACGGAATATGTTCCATGATCCCCAGAACCTTGCAGACCTAAAAATGCAAGCTCCGCGTCGGGAATGGCCTTGGCATATTCAATGTTTGGAACAGTTGAACCCCCTTGAATGATTATGAGCCCAGAATTGTTCGATGGTGTGCATCCTGCCAAAGCAATGAGCGCTAAGGCAATAACGATAAATGATGGTTTCTTCGTTTTCATATTCTCCACCTGCAGTATAATCCTGCAGCCAAATAATACCCCCCCCCGTTTAAGGCGTCAAGGCTTGGAGGTGCTGTCCAGACGAATCTCTTAGATTGTTTGGAGCGATTCTGCATTCAACAGCCAGACTGCATACAGCGGCAGCGATCGCATTCCATCCTCCAAGCCGAAATTGCGTGTGCTGATCCTGATGCTCAGCTTCGGATCGAACCTGTCCCTATATACGGAAAGGCTTCTCGATCTTACATGGCTGCTGGCCTTCACCTCAACGGGGATGATATCCGTTTCCCTCTGTATGATGAAGTCGATTTCAGCCTGTCCCGATGATTCCCAGTAGAATAGGGGAATGCCGTTTGCCGCGAGGGAGGAGGCGACATAATTCTCCGTGAGGCCCCCGATGAAGCGTTCTCCGATCTGGTTGAGGATGATCTCCTTCGGTAGTCCCGCCATAGCCACCAGCAGTCCTGGATCCAGCAGGTACAGCTTGAATGCCGAGATATCCTCATATGCCTTCAATGGGATCTCCGGCGCTGTGAGCCTGCCGCATCTCAGGGTGAGCCCCGCCGCGGATAGCCACTCCAGCGATTTTCCGAATAAAGCCGATGTCGCTCCCTTGCGTATCATGTTGTATTGGAATTTCCTGTTGTCCTTCGCAAGCTGCGCTGGAATCGTATCGAATGCGCGTTGGGCGGATCGCTTCTCGGAGTCATCAGCATATTTCGCTATGTCCGATCGATAATCCGAAAGGATCTGGGACTGCTCCTCTCCTGCGGCTGCATAGCTTCCGGATTCGATGAAGGCCATGACGGCTTTCGGCATTCCGCCGATCACGAGGTAATCCCTGTACGCGGATAGAAGCTCCTCATGCATGAATGATGGTACGCTTAGGCGGGAGCTGAAGGCTTTCCGGCACTCCTCAAGGAGCATATCCTTTCCAGAAGCAAGCATGAACTCCTCGAAATCAAGCGGATAGAGCCTTGCCGTCCTGATCTTTCCGACAGGGAAGGAGAAGCTGTTTCGTTCGATTGCAACGCCAAGCAGGCTTCCGGCTCCAATGACATGGTAGTCCCCTGGATCATCGCAGAAGTACTTCAGAGACGTGATTGCGCGTGGGCAGGATTGTATCTCATCGAGGAATATGAGCGTTCTTCCTTCTGCATGACGCACGCCCGTGAGCATCTCAAGCTGCGGAATGAGGTTTCTGGGATCGAGGCTTCCGTCGAAGATCGTCTTCGCCTTCGGCTCCTTCTCGAAATCCACGAATATCATGGAATCGAACTCCCTGAGCCCGAATTCGCGAATTATGTATGTCTTTCCCGTCTGCCTTGCTCCGTTGATGAGGAGAGGTTTCCTATTCTTGTCGCGCTTCCAGAATGACAGTGTTCCTTCGATTTTCCTGTACATAAGCGAAGAATATGATGAATTGATCTGTAAGTCCGGAAAAATCACTTCTTATGTGACTTTTCCGGACTTGAAAATCACTTTGCGGCATCTGCCTATCTGCTGTTCAGATCCAGATGCAGTATCCTCTCTGCATCGGCATCGGAGAGATCGTGGCTGTAGTAGAGTGAGTAGAACTCCTTCGTCTTCTCCACGATATCCACTGGATAGAGATCAGGGTAGAGCAGGTTGCCAAGCCAGTAGATGCCGATGATCCTGTTCGTTGCCGGTGGGCTGTCGATGAAGGGGTAGGGCTCCGTTGGAATCAGGTAGACGCGTCCTTCCTTCACGGCCCTGAGATTCGCCCAGGTGCTGTCCGTGGTCGCATCCTCATATGCTTCGTCCTCCGAGAGGAGGATCGCATCAGGGTCCCAGATGTAAAGCTGCTCCATCGAGACCTTGTTCGAAGAGGCGCCGAATGTCGATGGCACGATGTTCTTCGCGCCGATCTTCTCCACGACCTCGCCGTGGAAGTTGCCTTCGGCGATCGCCTCAAGCCCATCGGGGGATGAGGAGTAGTAGACGGTGACGGGATCGTCTATTGCAGCCCTTGCGTCCGCAGCCATCTCGATCGCTTCCTCCGCGTACGCCGCAAGCGCCTCTCCCTTCTCCTCGAGATCGAGGAGAAGTCCGAGTGTGCGATAGACATCTGGCGTATTGTCCAGATATGCCTCGATGAAGATGACTGGGATCATGATGTCCTTCTGCAGCTCATCCAGCTCCTTCGCCATC
>CALXXR010000065.1 GCA_944392735.1 uncultured Spirochaetaceae bacterium
CCCATCCCGAACACGGAAGTGAAACGCCCTCGCGCCGATGGTACTGCAGCAATGCGGGAGAGTAGGTCGCTGCCAGGTTTTCTTTTTCCCTTCATGCCTCATCTGGTTCAAGCCATGTGAGACATGAAGGGATTTTTTTTGTCCTGATCCAAGAAAACTGTTGACAAAAAAACACCGGGGGGGTATTGTAGACGTTGGAGGTTGATATGAAGAAGTTTGTTCTTGCAGTCTTTGCAGTCGTACTGCTCTTCTCAGCTTGCGACGCACGATCATCCGGGGGGATAATCCTCCTTCCATCAGGCGATGGCTCAAAAAGCGATGCTCCAGATTTCTCTAAGGATGGCTATATCTTCTACGACGATTTCTCAGCTGATTCCACGACATACTATGATCCAGGATGGGTGAATAGCGCAATCACTGATGATAGAGCCGAGAATATGGTCATAAGCAATGGCAAGGCCCATTTCTATGGTGGCGGCGCTCATGTCCAGTGGGATGAGAATCTTAGCAATAATCCTATGGATGGGCGTCTTGATCCAGGATTCACGACATATGAGATGAATCTTTCCAAGTATACCTATACGGTATCGGTATCTGGAGAATTCAAGGATTTCACTGTTCCTGATGGCACAAAGGAGAGTAAATTCTATGGACTCACTGTAGGGACCAGAACTGGGGATCTATCATTCGGCAACGGCGAACAGGGACCGCAGACCGGTATCCTGATCTATCCAGGAAACAAGCTTCATGGAGACTATTCGACATTGCAGTCTGAAGGTGAAGGAATTTCCCTGGATAGAGTATCCGGACCATTCTCCATCGATGTGACTATAAAGAAGGTCGGTTCCGATGTCGTCATGTCTTCTGTTGGAACATTCAACTCAACGCATTTCGCCTTCAGCAATAAGGCGACAGCTGAAAATATATCCGCGATCTTCGTGACTGTCATGGGACCATATGGAACATATTATGAAAAGAAAGGTCCAGAATTCATGACGCTCGACAGCGTTTCGATCAAGAAGTCTCCTGTTGCATTTGCATCCGATCTCTATACTGGAGAGAAATTCTCCGATGATTTCACCAAGGATTCCTCATTTCTCTACTGGGTCGAAAATGATGACAGCCGAGGCGCGAATTTTGTCGTGAATACAGAGAAGGGTGTTGCAGAGCTCTATGGTGGTGGAGCATACAATAGCTTCAATGCAGTGAATATCAGTTTCAGCAACGTCGAAAGCTACACGGTATCCTATTCGGGAAAGATCGCAGATGATTTCTCTGTTGAGGATTTCACAGAAGATCAGAGCTTCCTATCGCTTAGGGTCGTTGGGGGAATCACAAGTACAAGCAAAGTGTACGGAGGAATGAGGATCAACAAGTCCGATGACGGTAAGCTTCTGCTTGTCGCTGATGATGCCTTGAATGGAAAGAAATTCGAAGAGTACGACAGTGGTATTGAAGTGAAAGGCGGCGATGAATTCAGCTTCTCTGTGACGATATCCAAAGAAGGTGAATCGCTTAAGAGCGTGACATACGGCAGCATTGGTTCGCATCAGGAACTCACAGCAACGATAGAGGGTGACGCTGGAAGCAATATCACATCCGACCTTGTGTTCCTGACGGCGTTCGGTCCATATGGAGCTTCTTCCGCTGGATCCGGAAAGATGTATATGGAGCTGGATAGCGTTTCATTCACAGCAAACGGATCCAACTGATTCATCTGGCATTGGGAATCTTTCGGGCATGTCTTCGGGCATGCCCATTCTTCTGGGTTTTATGTTTTGCTGCTTGATAATGATAAATGCTTATTCTGTTTGAGTCCTGCTATACTCTGAGTGGAGGATGAAATGGAATCCGAATTCGTATTCGTTGAAATAGAAGATATACCGTTCAAGATAGATTCTGCGACCTTAGATCCAGTCTCTAGGCTTAGGGCTTCTGAAGATGGGACTTCGGTTGTCGAAATTCCATTGACTGAATCGGACAGAAGATTGTACTGGGACATGGCAGAAGACAATGCAAATGCCATCGCATTCGAGGAAGCTGTCAGTCTCGCTTTGTCTTTGAGATAGGTTTATCAGATGAAGGCATCTTATCCAGAGGTTCATTAATATTACATGCGAAATACATTTTCATTTTCAGCATGATTGCTTTTCTATATCATTGCTGTATGGAAAAATGCTGAAAAAAGAACAACACGGATCGAGTTTGCTCTGCTATAATCATGATTGGAAGCAGACGATGCATTTCCTATCCTCCCTGAAATATCTTGCTGTTTCCGTTAGGCTTAATGACCAGTCCCAGGCGGCTGGTCTTTTCTTCTGTTTTTGGTAGAATGATTGCATGGCAATCAGATTCTACAAGCCGGCACTGTATCGCAAGGATATGGATGCTGTTCTCCAGACGATGGTCGATGAGAAGATCGGCCCTGGCGAGAGGAAGAAGGAGTTCCTGAAGACATTCGCTTCATATATAGGGAAGAAGGACGGCATCGCGCTCAGGTCGTATCTCGATGTCATCGTCGCATCGCTCAATGCGCTGGAGCTCGGGGAGGGGGATGGCGTGCTCATCTCCGTACTTTCCCCGAAGATCTACCTCGAGGCATTCAGGCGCACAGGAGTGAAGCCGATCCTCATCGACAGCGATGAGACGGGGCTTCCATCGATCGAGGATGCCACCGCGAAGCTTTCCGAGGATCCGAAGGCCATCATCTACTACGAGCCTATATGCCAGGTGCCGGAGAGCTTCGAGCCTCTGAAGGAGCTGGGGCTTCCCATCATCGAGGATATATCCCAATCCCTTGGATCGGTATATGGCGATGAGACGCGCGCGGGAATGGGTGGGGATATCGTCATATCGGAGTTCGAGGAGAATGGCGTTATTTCCACAGGAGGCGGAGCTGCTGCAGTCTCCTCCGATGATTCCAGGATAGAGAAGCTCAA
This sequence comes from uncultured Spirochaetaceae bacterium, assembly GCA_944392735.1. Lineage (GTDB taxonomy): Bacteria > Spirochaetota > Spirochaetia > Sphaerochaetales > Sphaerochaetaceae > Ornithospirochaeta. Next base: position 2,940 of record CALXXR010000065.1, read on the forward strand.
GAAGGAGGCCTCCCTTGGCTCTCCATATGTGGATCTGCCCGACATGAATGCGGCCCTTGGCATCGTGCAGCTTGGGAAGATCGATACGCTCCTTGCGAGACGCAATGAGCTCTACAGGCTCTTCATGCAGGCTCAGATGAAGAGCGGCGCTAAGCTCTTCGGGTCCTCCTCTCCGACGATGTACGCCAACGGCTATGGATTCTCTGTCATCGTGAACACCAAGCCCGACGATGCGATGGATTTCGCAGTCAAGCATGGAGTATCATCGAAAAGGACGTTCACGCAGTCGATAGGCGCTAGGTATCAGGATAGGTTCGACAGGTTCCCGAATGCGATCGCTCCGCTTACGAGGGCGATATCCTTTCCGCTCTATCCGTTCCTTGCGAAGTCTGAGATCGAGTCGATACAGCGGGTCGTGAGCCATCTGGGGTAGGTTATGACGGTATCATCGGTGTTCATCATCGCAAACGGCAAGAAGAGGGAGAGCCTCCAGCTTTCGGAGGAGATCATCGGCTATCTCAATGGCCGTGGGATCTCCGGCAGCATGGTAAGCACGGCAAGCGGGGAGGATGAGCTCTCCGTGCCCATGAGCACCGATCTCGTCATCACCCTCGGCGGAGATGGCACAGTGCTCTATGCGGCCCGCGCCGTGAACGAGATGGGCATCCCAATCCTTCCCGTCAACCTCGGTACCTTCGGCTACATCACGGAAGTCGGCAAGGATGAATGGAAGGAGGCTCTGGACTACTTCATCGAGCATGGCACGAACATCTCAAGGCGCCTTATGCTCCGCATCACCGTCCACAGGGGCGGAAGGCGCGTCTGGCAGGCTTCGGCGCTGAACGAGGCCGTAATTACATCCGGAGGCATTGCGAAGGTCATAGCGCTCGATCTCTCGCTCGATAAGACACCTGCAGGCTCATTCAGGGCCGATGGCATGATCATCGCAACTCCCACCGGCTCGACCGGATACTCGCCTGCAGCCGGCGGACCTATACTCGATGCGGATATGTCTGCCATCATCATCACGCCTGTATGCCCCTTCACGCTCTCGAACCGCCCGCTCGTCGCTTCCGGTAAGGTCGTGACGCTTACGGTGAAGAGCGGACAGCGCACCGATATCCTCCTCACCGCGGACGGGCAGCTTGTCTTCCCCCTCGAGGAGGGCGATACCATCACGGTGGAGAAGAGCAGGAGCAGGGCGCTCCTGGTGAAGTCCTTGAGGAGGAACTTCACGGAGGTCATCAGGGACAAACTGCATTGGTCGGGGGAGATGCATGCTTGAACAGCTGAGTGTAAGGAACTATGTGCTCATCGATAGGCTGGATATCTCATTCAGCAGCGGATTCACGGTGCTCTCGGGAGAGACCGGATCCGGAAAGTCCATCATGCTTGGAGCGCTTTCGCTCCTTCTCGGCGCCAAGGCCGACAAGGAGGCCGTGCGCCAGGGAGAGCAGAGCGCAGAGATCTGTGGAGTCTTCTCATCGCTGTCCCCAGCCATCACCTGCTGGGCAGATGAGCATGGGATCGAGATCGATGATGGATCGATCATCATCAGGCGTCTGATCAAGGTCAATGGCCGCTCATCATACACCGTCAACGGCTCTCCGGTGACGGTCAGGGAAGGTGAGGAG
>CALXXR010000066.1 GCA_944392735.1 uncultured Spirochaetaceae bacterium
GTTGCGATGCGACCGGCGCGCTCCCCCAGCGGCAGGCGCATGAGGATATCCGAGGTCATATCCGCGCTTGAGAGCTACAGGGGCAGATCCAGCTTCATCAAGCTCGACCCGCTCTTCGCCGATGAGAAGGAATACGAGGCATTCCGCGAGCGCCACATGAAGGCCTCCGTGCCGATCCGCGACCCGCGGACATACACAGGAAGGGCGTATCTCGGAATCGATTCGGGATCCACGACGATCAAGACATGCCTTCTGGCGGAGAACGGCGATCTGCTTCTCTCCAGATACAGCCCGAACAACGGCAATCCCGTCCAGGCGATACATTCGTTCCTCTCATCGCTCTACGATGAGTATCCGGACATCTCCATCGTCTCCGCCGCCTCCACCGGCTACGGGGAGGATCTGATGAAGGCCGCCTTCTCCCTTGACTGCTCGCTCGTCGAGACCGAGGCGCACTTCATCGGCGCCAAGCACTTCATGCCGGACGTCGACTTCATCATCGACATCGGCGGACAGGACATCAAATGCTTCCGTATCCGCGATGGCGTCATCGACGACATCTTCCTCAACGAAGCATGCTCATCCGGCTGTGGATCGTTCCTGCAGACATTCGCCAATGCTCTGGGCAAATCAGCGGAGGAGTTCGCCAGGCTCGCCATCACGGCAAAGTCGCCGGTGGACCTCGGATCGAGGTGCACGGTATTCATGAACTCATCCGTCAAGCAGGCCCAGAAGGATGGCGCCTCCGTCAACGACATCTCCGCAGGCCTTGCAATCAGCGTCGTCAAGAACGCTCTCTACAAGGTCATAAGGACAGCCAATCCCGAGGAGCTCGGGAGGCATGTCGTCGTGCAGGGGGGAACCTTCCTCAACGATGCCGTGCTCAGGGCCTTCGAGAAGGAGCTTGGGATAGAGGTCGTCAGACCGCAGATCGCAGGGCTCATGGGCGCCTATGGCGCAGCGCTGTATGCACAGATGGTCGCTAAGCGCAATGACCAGCGCTCATCCAGCATCATCAGCAAAGAGGAGCTGGACGCACTGACGCATGCAGTCAAGAACGTAAGGTGCAGCGGCTGCACGAACCACTGCCTGCTGACGATCAACTCATTCGGCACCAAGCGGCGCCTCATCTCCGGCAATAGATGCGAGAGGCCTGTGACGGGCAAGGCTCCGGCCTCTGCCGACATGTACGATCTCTATGCATACAAGCAGGAGCTGCTCGAAGGCTACAGGGTGAGGAAGGGAGGAACGAAGGGAACGCTTGGGCTTCCCTTGGCGCTCGGCATCTACGAGCTTCTGCCCTTCTATGCCACCCTCTTCCAGGAGCTTGGCTACGACACCGTCGTATCGCCATTCTCCTCGAGGGACCTCTACATACACGGACAGGCCTCGATCCCTTCCGATACCGTATGCTTCCCAGCGAAGCTGATGCACGGGCATGTGCAGCACCTCGTCGACAGCAGGGTCGATAGGATATTCATCCCCTGCTCCAGCTACAACATCGATGAGGAGAAGGGCAACAACCACTTCAACTGCCCCGTCGTCGCGTACTATGGGGAGGTCATCAAGGGCAACCAGGACCTCGAAGGCATCCCGCTCACCCTCGGCTATCTCTCCCTCGAGCACCCAGAGCATCTCGCGAAGCGCATATCCCAGCTCTTCGATGTCGGGAAGAGGGAGGCGAGGAAGGCCGTCGATAAGGCATTTCAGGAGCTCAGGGCGTATCGCGAAAGGATATGCGCCAAAGGAGAGGAGATCATCGAGCTCTCCAGGAAGGAGAAGCGTCCGATCATCGTGCTCGCTGGCAGGCCATACCATACCGATCCGGAGATCAACCACGGCATCGACAGGATGATCGTGCAGCTCGGCGCCTCAGTCATCACGGAGGATTCCCTTGCTCCCAGGATCGGCAAAGGCAGCGTGAACGTCCTCAACCAGTGGACATACCATGCCAGGATGTACGACGCAGCGCGCTATGTCGGGGAGCAGAAGGACATGAACATCGTCCAGCTCGTCTCATTCGGCTGCGGCCTCGACGCCGTCACCACCGATGAGGTCAGGGATATACTCCGCGAGAAGGACAGGATCTATACGCAGATAAAGATCGATGAGATCACGAACCTCGGAGCAGTGAAGATCAGGATGAGAAGCCTCTTCGCAGCTTTGGAGATGGAAGAGAACGATGGAAAAGAGAGCATTCACTGAGGAGATGAAGAAGGAAGGGTGGACGATCGTCGTACCCAACATGTCTCCCGTCCACTTCGACATAATGAAGAGGATCTTCACAAACCATGGCTTCAATGCCCTGCTTCTGGAGAACTCCTCCCCTTCCGTCATCCAGGAAGGGCTGAAGTATGTCCATAACGACATGTGCTATCCGTGCCTGCTGGTCATCGGGCAGATGATCGATGCCATACACAGGGGGCTTGTGGACAAGGACCATTGCGCCCTCATCATCTCGCAGACAGGTGGCGGCTGCAGGGCATCCAACTACTACTTCCTCCTTCTGAAGGCGCTGGAGCGGGCTGGGCTCGGCAACATCCCCGTCATCTCCGCCAACCTTCAGGGGATGAACTCGAATCCTGGATTCAGGATCACGTTCCCCATGATCGTGCAGGCATTCACGGCGCTCGTATATGGAGATATGCTCATGCTCCTCTCGAACCAGACGAGGCCGTATGAGATCAACAAGGGAGACACCGATAGGCTCGTCGCCAAGTGGACGGATATCCTCGGAGACTGCTATGAAAGCAACAGGGGCTACTTCTGGGGCAATATGAAGCGCAAGCTCAACCAGATCTCCGATGACTTCGCCGCTATCCCCGTCAAGCGCACGCCGAAGGTCAAGGTCGGCGTCGTCGGCGAGATCTACATGAAGTATTCCCGCCTTGGCAACAGCAACCTGCAGGGATTCCTCGAGGACGAGGACTGCGAGGTCATGCTTCCGCCGATGATGGGATTCGTCCTCTACTGCTTCTCCAATGGCATCAAGGATGAAGAGTACTATGGCGGCAGGGGAAGGTATGCATTCATCATGAAGCATATCGGAATGCCGGTGCTATCGATCGTGGAGAAGTGGACGGATGAGGCCGTAAGAAGGCACAGGGAGTTCCACCCCGCCGCCACATTCAAGGAGCTCGAGGCATATGGCGAGAGATTCATCGACAGAGGCTGCAAGATGGGCGAAGGCTGGCTGCTTACCGCCGAGATGGCAGAGCTCATCGAGAAGGGATACGACAACATCGTCTGCACGCAGCCATTCGGCTGCCTTCCCAACCACATCTGCGGCAAGGGCATGATCAGGCCGCTCAAGGAGGCCTACCCCGACTCCAACATCGTTCCGATCGACTACGACCCGTCAGCGACGAAGGTCAACCAGGAGAACAGGATCAAGCTGATGCTCTCGGTAGCGAAGGAGAAGCTTGAGGAGCAGGTTGCGGAGCAATGAGCCCAAGGGGCATGCAATCCATCATCGTGATTGCATGCCTTACACGAATGCCAACGACCTGCATCGCTGACGCTACTCCATCGATCCCGGCCAAGAGTCGAAACGCGGATCTCAGATGAAGCGTTCTACGCTCACAGTGAAGATCCTTGCAAGTTCCTTTGCCATAGCCTTGCTGATTGATCTCCTCTCATGTTCCATGTCGGAAACCACCTGCTTGCTGACTCCAAGCTTCTCTCCAAGCTCTGCCTGTGTCATCTTCATGAGCTTGCGGTAGAAAGCAAGATTGGAAGCTGGTGTAAGCTCTGGTTCCACTTCTCGGAACCAATCAGTATCATGGAAATCAACAAGATCATCGTCATATTCGACAGCAAGGCTCTCTCCGAAATGATTCTTGAGGAATCTGAGATCCTTGTCAGAGATAGTACCCTGGATTGTGAAATTGTTAATATGGGGCTGATTCACGACTACCAACATAATATACCTCTACCTTATAAGTACCGTTCTCGCTATACCAGCATGCCACATGATGATAGCTCAGATGACAGTGGTATCTATCCTTCCCGAGTTTCTGAGCATTCTTTGAAGATGCTTTTGTCATTGCAACCTTATATTTCATACCGAATGGTACCCTAAAATTATGTACTTATCAAGTCATGAAGCCTGAAAAGCAGGATCAAGATTGAATATCTGTTTATAAGATATGCCGCAGGAAAATCTGCTAGGCTTAGCCGGAAGGTCGTTGACATGCCCATTTGAGAATGTCTGATAATAACGCGTCCGGATCATCAGCAATGCTCTACAGCAGCACCGGAACCTCTTCGGCAGTATTGCAGACACTGGAGAATGCATGAAATCCTTTGCATTCCTGGTAACGATGGATGAACCATATCTTTCAGCGCAATGTGGAAGAACGGCATCCTCTGAATCATCCATATCACTGCCAAGCGCTCCGAAGATATCATCCTCTCCTACCGAAGCGGTCCTGAAAACAGTTGCCAGCAATTCGATCCTTCGACGAGCCTGTTCCTGAGATCCAACCATTCTCATGATGATATAACAGACATCAGTCACAGTCATCGCAGAAGATACAGCATAGCAGCGATAGCCTTTGCATATGATACGCTCAAGGGTTTCTAATCCCCGAAGAATGGCTCGCGCTTCGATAGATAGTCGATGATGACATCCGTATCGACCATGAACCTCATGACAATCCAAGCCCCTCTTCCCCCAGCTTCCGCTGTTCATCCTCAGAGATGGATGGAATGCATCCTGCAAGGCTTTCCAGAGCCGACAGCCGGGCTTCCTCTGGAGAGACCAGCACAGCAGCCACATGCTTCTGCTTCATCACAGTCACATCTTCATATCCAGCCATCTCCAGGTATTTCCCTAGGTCCAATCCAGAATCCTTCCACGCATCATTGCGCATTCGTGAATCTGCTCAGGCAAGGGATATCGCCATGCCATTTTCAGCTTGGCAATAGCCATCCATGATGCTGATATGGATGAGGCCTGCTCTTCCGAACAGGCCCCATAGCTTACAGCACGATGTGCATCTTCTCCTTTATACGCTGCAGGTTCTCATTTCCTATGCGGTTCGCCTTATCGGTGCCGCTGTGGATGATGTCCCTGACCTCGTCCTTGTGCTCCTCATAGTAGTGGCGCCTCTCCCTGATGGGATCGAGGATCTCGTTCATCTTCTTCATCAGGAGCTTCTTGCAGGCTACGCAGCCCATCTCGGCGTTCCTGCACATGGAGCAGACATTGCCAGCTTCCTCCGCATTGAATGCCTTATGGTATGTATAGACGGTGCAGACATCAGGATTGCCAGGGATCTTCACGGAGATCCTGTTGGTATCCGTGACGGCATTGCGGATCTTCTCGTTGAGCACTTCCTCGCTGTCGGAGAGATAGACGGCGTTGCCGAGGCTCTTGCCCATCTTGGCGTTTCCATCGAGGCCTGGAAGCCTGGAGACGGTTGAGAGCCTGTACTCAGGCTCCGTGATCGAGGTGCCATAGAGATCGTTGAACTTCCTCACGATCTTCCTTGCCAGCTCGATGTGCGGTATCTGGTCCTCGCCTACCGGCACGAGATCTGCATTGCAGAACGTGATGTCCGCGGTCTGCGAGACAGGGTATCCGATGAAGCCGTATGTGAGCTCCTTGTAGCCGTAGTTCTTCGCCTCGGTCTTGATCGTCGGGTTGTGCCCCAGCTGATTGACGGTGACGAGCATCGAGTAGAAGATCGTCAGCTCAGCGATCGACGGTATCATCGACTGCTGGACGAACGTCACCTTCGCCGGATCGAGGCCGACGGCAAGGTTGTCCATCGCGACATCGTATATGGAGCTGTTTATGAGCTCCGGATTGCTGAAGTGCGTCGTGAGCGCCTGAACATCCGCAAGGAGGATGAACTCCTCGTACTCATCCTGGAGCTGGACACGCGAAAGAAGCGATCCAGCATAGTGCCCGAGGTGCAGACGGCCAGTGGTCCTGTCACCTGTGAGAATCCTTTTCATCGATCAGTCCTTATGCTTGCAGCCTTCGCAGGAGCAGCTCCTGCTATCGGTGCAGTAATAGCCTGAACCATGATACACCACTGCCGGAGCCTCGGAGAAGACCCTCTCAGCCGGGCTCTTGCAATCCGGGCAGACATCGTGGTCCGCATCGTCGGAAAACCCCTTGATCACCTCATAGTCCTTTCCACACTTGGTGCATCTATATTCATATAGCGGCATATCAGAACTCCTTCGGGAGCATTTCGCTCACCTTGTCGTAATCCAGCTCAAAGCCGGAGATCCTCATGATGGATCCTTCATATGTGAAGATACCCGAAAGCGCCTTCACGTCAAGCCTCTCCCCGCTTCTCCTGATCTCCTGCACGAGCATGTTCCGAAGAAGCGTGCAGAGCGTCCTCGCCCCCTGCTCGCTGTCCATCATGACAGTGCCGGATAGGACAAAGCAGCCATCGCCTTCCGAGAGGAGGATGATAGCCTCCTCGATCCTGGAGAGCATCTCATCAGGGATCTCCAGCCCTGGAAGCGGAAGGGATGCCGGCGATTGCGCATATAGGCCGCCAAGCGAGGCCACAATGGCCTCGTAGGCCCAATCGGGCATATATGCAGGTCCGGATCGGAATGCAGTCCGCTGCATCTCGGCATAGTCGCCCGTCGTGAAGAGCACGATGCCATCCTCCGGCACGCCAGCGGAGATTCCCCTCTCCTTGTCGACATAGTGCCTAGGAAGGCCCTCTGCCCTCCTGAATGAGGGATCCCATATGAGGAGGGTGCCCACTTCGGTCGAGGACAGCAGACCATTGGCGATTCCCGTGATCCCATCCTCCCCTACAGCCAGGGAGATCCTGTCCACCCTCTCGGCAGCCTCACCGAATCCATCTAGAAGATAGGCTGCATCGCTCTGCCTCAGCCTTGCGGCATCCAGCGACACCACGACGTCCCCTGCAGAGCCGAGGCGCTGCAGGGATGATGTGTCATAGCGTCCCGTATAGACGCAGGATGAAAGAAGCAGAACGGCAAGGAGCGCGATGGCGGTATTGCGGATCACGCCTTCACGATCCTCACGAAGACCTCCTCATCGCCGATCTCCGCCTTGTCGCCATCATTCTCGGCGAAATCGAGCGTATCGGAGAGCGTCTCCTCGCTGATGTAGCTTCCGAAGGCATCGACGGCCTTCCTGAGGCTCTCTCCGCCCCAGACTGTCAACCTGATGTGATCGGCGACCTCGAAGTCCTTCTCCTTCCTCTCCGTCTGCACGAAGCGCACGAGATCGCGTGCGATGCCCTCAAGCAGAAGGCTTTCGGTGATCTCCGTATCGTAGCCGACGGTGATGGAGCCCTCATTGAGCACCTTCACATGGGCCTTCTCCGTCCTCTGGACGACGAGGTCATCAGCTGTGAGGGCGATCAAGCCCTCAGAGTACTTCATCTCGAGCGGTGCGCCATCGAGAATCGATGCGATCTGGTCGGATGAAAGCTTCTGTATCTCTGCTGCGACCTCCTTCATGCTCTTTCCGAGCTTGGATCCGAGCACCTTGAAGTTGGCCTTTGCGGAATACGTGACGATCGAGGATTCATCGCTCTGGACCAGAACGTTCTTCACGTTGAGCTCCTCCGCGATGATCGATGCGTTGGCTTCCAGTATCCGCCTGTCGCCCTCGCTGCGGTCGACGATGAGGAACTCGGAGAGCGGCTGCCTGATCTTGATGTTGGACGAGGAGCGGAGGGCACGGCCCATCGCGATCGCCTTCATCGTAAGGCTCATCTCCTCCTCCAGCGCCTCATCCCTCTCCGATTCGATATAGACCGGATAGTCGCAGAGATGGACGGATTCCGGCATATCCTCGGTGCGGAGGTTGAGATAGATGGAATCGGTGACGAACGGCACGAACGGAGCCGCGACCTTCACGAATGTGATGAGCACGCGGTAGAGCGTATCGTACGCCTCCTTCTTGTCGCCATCGTTCTCCGACTTCCAGAACCTCCTCCTGGAGCGGCGGATGTACCAGTTGTTCAGATCATCGATGAATGCCGTCAGCGCCGAGCATGCGCTCTGGACATCATAGCTGTCCATCGCATCGGTGACGGTCTTCACAAGCCTGTTGAGGTTGGAGACGATCCACCTGTCGAGCGAGTTGGTGAGATCCGAATACTTCGTCTCGGATGGCTCATAGCCATCGATGTTCGCATATGTGACGAAGAAGGAATAGGCATTCCAGAGCGGGATCATGAGGCTCTTGAGGACATCCTTCACAACCTCATCGGAGAACTTGAGGTCCTCTGCACGCACGAGCGGCGAATCGATGAGCGCGAAGCGCAGGGCATCGGCGCCGTACTTGTTGATGACCTCCATCGGATCGGTGAAGTTGCGCTCGCTCTTGCTCATCTTGCGGCCATCGGCTGCGAGCACGATTCCGGAGACGATGCAGTTGTAGAATGCGGGCTTGTCGAAGAGGGCCGCGGCCAGGATCGTGAGCGAATAGAACCATCCGCGCGTCTGATCGAGTCCTTCGTTGATGAAGTCGGCGGGGAAGATCTTCTCGAACCTCTCCTTGTTCTCGAACGGGTAGTGCTCCTGGGCATAGGGCATCGATCCGGACTCAAACCAGCAGTCGAGGACATCGGGGATGCGGTGCATCATGCCCTTCCCATCGGGAGACGGCCATGTGAGCTCATCGACATACTGCTTGTGGAGATCCTCCACCTTATGTCCGCACTTGGCCTCGAGCTCCGCCACGGAGCCGATGACTTCGACATGATCCGATCCATCGCATTTCCATACCGGAATCGGATTGCCCCAGAACCTGTTGCGGCTGATCGCCCAGTCCCTGGCTCCCTCGAGCCACTTGCCGAAGCGGCCGTACTTGATATGGTCGGGAACCCATCTGATCTGGTCATTGCATTCGAGCATCATCTTCTTGATCTTCTGGATATCGACGAACCAGCAGCTCATCGCCCTGTAGATCAGAGGCATGTGCGTACGGTAGCAGAACGGATATGAATGGAGGTAGTTCTCCCTCTTGACGAGGCTTCCATGGGCCTTGAGCCACTCGATGACGCCCTTGTCGGCATCCTTGACGAACATGCCCTTGAAGTCAGGGACCTCATCGGTGAAGCGGCACTCGGCATCGATGGGGCAGACCACGGGGATCCCGGTGCCCTTGAGCACATTGTAGTCATCCTCTCCGAAGCCGGGAGCGGTATGGACGATGCCGCAGCCATCCTCTGTCGTGACATAGTCTCCGCAGACGACCACGAACGCACCCTGCTTCTTCAGATCCGCAAAGTACGGGAACAAAGGCTCATACGTCCTTCCCTTGAGATCGGATCCCTTCATGCGGGCAACGATCCGGCAGCCCTTTCCATCTTTGTAGTACTTGCCGATCAGATGCTCTGCAAGGTAGTAGCAGTCCCCTGAATCCTCATCGAGGACCTTCACGTAGTCGATATCCGGACCGACGGCGAGCGCAAGGTTGGACGGGAGCGTCCATGGCGTCGTCGTCCATGCGAGGAAGTATGTGTTCTCCTCGCCATCCGCCTTGAAGCGGACCGTGACGGCAGGATCGGTCACATCCTTGTATCCTCCGAGGCTGACCTCCATGTTCGAAAGCGGGGAGGCAAGCTGCGGGGAGTATGGAAGGATGTTGTATCCCTCATAGATCAATCCCTTGTCATAGAGGGTCTTGAACACCCACCACACGGACTCCATGTAGTCTTTGTCCATCGTGCGATAGCCATGGTCGAAATCGACCCAGCGGCCCATGCGGGTGATGGTGTGCTTCCATTCATTGGTGTACCTGAGCACGATCGAGCGGCATGCATCATTGAACTTGGCGACGCCGTAGTTCATGACATTGAAGTAGCCCTTGATGCCGAGCGTCTTCTCCACCTCCGCCTCGACGGGAAGCCCGTGGCAATCCCATCCGAAGCGCCTGATGACCCTCTTGCCCTTCATCGCCTGATAGCGGGGGACGGCATCCTTCACGGTGCCGGGGACGAAATGCCCGAAATGAGGAAGTCCGGTAGCGAACGGAGGTCCATCGTAGAATACGTACTCATTGTCGGCAGGGCGCTGCCTGATCGATTTATCGCAGATGTCGTTCTCTTCCCAGAACTTCAGGATATCTTCTTCCATCTTAGGGAAATCGACTTTGTTGCTTACAGGTCTGAACATCACAATTCTCCTACCGGGATAATATACAGAAAAGAGGCTGTCCCATTCAACCGGCTGAGAGCCGTTGTTCCCTACCCCGTGGCTTTCTGCTATCCTTTGTCCATGCGGATGAGGATATCCAGGGAGATACAGGAGCTTTCCTCCGTATTCCGCGATGCGGGATACTCGCTCTATCTGGTCGGCGGCGCCGTCAGGGACTGGGTGCTGGGGAAGGAGAACAACGACTACGACTTCACCACCGATGCCGAGCCAATGGAGGTGAAGAAGCTCTTCAGGCGCACGATAGACACAGGCATCAAGCACGGGACGGTGACCGTCATATACCATGGGCACCACTACGAGATAACCACTTTCCGCACGGAAGGCGACTACAGGGACTCGCGCCACCCGGAGAGCGTCGAATTCGTCAAATCCCTCGAGGAGGACCTCAAGAGGCGCGACTTCACGATAAACGCATTCGCAGCGTCCCTCCCCGACGGCCGCATCATAGACTGCCATGACGGCATGAAGGACCTCAGGAGGCATCTGATCAGGGCGATCGGGGATCCAGAGGAGCGCTTCGGAGAGGATGCGCTTCGTATGATGAGGGCGGCTCGCTTCTCATCCCAGCTTGGATTCGGCATCGAGGAAGGAACGGCGGAAGCGATGAGGAAGCGCAGCCATGATATCGCGAACGTCTCCGCTGAGCGCATCAAGGAGGAGCTCTGGAAGCTGATAGACGGCAGGGATCCGCTCCGGGGGCTTGAAGCCATGAGGAGATCAGGGCTGATGGATGAGATCCTACCCGAGCTTTCCGCCACATATGGATTCGAGCAGGGAGGCATGCACTCGGAATCGCTTTACGAGCATTCCCTGCTGACGCTCAGGTGGGCAGGCGAACACGGGTACGCCATGCGCGTCAAGCTCGCTTCGCTCCTGCACGACATCGGCAAGGTGCCGGCCAGGAAGGAAGGCGACGATGGCAGGAAATGGACATTCCATGGCCACGAAGAGATCTCCGCAAGGATGGCCGATGCCATCTTCCGGCGACTCAAGACATCCAACGAGGAGCGCGAGGGCGTCGTGCACCTGATCAGGAACCACATGTTCGCATATACCCCCGATTGGAGCGACAGCGCCATAAGGCGCTTCATCGGGCGCGTCGGTCTGGAGTATATCGACGATCTGTTCCGACTCCGCATCTGCGACATGAACGCAACGATGGGGCACAGGCCGGAGATGGATGGCCTCCTTGCGCTATCAGAGCGCATAAACAATGAAATCGAGAAGGAGAACGCCCTCACGATCAGGGATCTGAAGATAGACGGCAATCGCCTACGCGAGCTGGGGATCAAGCCTGGCCCGATCATGGGAGAGATACTCAAGCGCCTCCTCGACGAAGTGCTGGAGGCGCCTTCATTGAACAATGCGGAATATCTGGAGAAGCGCGCCCTCAGCCTTGCTCAAGCCCTAGGGCGATGAGCGCTATGCGGGCCGCAGCCTGCTCAGCGGCCTTCTTGTTCCTGCCCTCTCCCGGTCCGAATACCTTGGTGCCCATCTCCACGTTCACATGGAATGTCTGGGCATGGTCGGGGCCGGTCTGGGAAACGATGACATAGCGAGGAACCTTACCCCTCTTCTTCTGGAGGTACTCCTGGAGCTCTGTCTTGTAGTCCTTGTAGCTCAGCTTGTTCTCCAGCATCTTCTCGACCTGACCGGGGATGAACGAGAGCACGAAGCCCTTCGCCGTCTCCAGCCCCTGATCGAGGTAGAGGGCTGCGATGACGGCCTCCAGCGCATCGGCGAGGATGGCCTTCTTCATCGTCCCCTTCTGGCTTCGCTCACCCCTGCCCACGAGTATGTACCTGTCGAGGTGAAGCGACAGGGCCACCTCCGAAAGGCTCTCCTCGGAGACGACAACAGCCTTTATCTTGGAGAACTCCCCCTCGTGGAAGCGGGTGAATGAAGAGAAGAGATACTCGGCCGTTATCATGCCGAGCACGCTGTCGCCCAGGAATTCGAGACGCTCGTTGTTGTCCACCTCCCCGCGGCATTCATTGGCATAGGAAGTATGGGTGAACGCCAGGTTGAGGAGCCTGTAGTCGCCGAACGATATCCCGAGG
>CALXXR010000067.1 GCA_944392735.1 uncultured Spirochaetaceae bacterium
TAGCGCAGCCGGACAATGGCGAGCAGGCGCTCGAGATCACGGAGTCCCTCGTGCGCTCCGGCGCGGTCGACATCATCGTCGTCGATTCGGTTGCGGCCCTGACGCCCCAGGCGGAGATCGAAGGGGACATGGGGGACAGCCATGTCGGCCTGCAGGCGAGGCTCATGAGCCAGGCGCTTCGCAAGCTCACCGGCATCCTCTCAAAGAGCAACACCACCATCATCTTCATCAATCAGATAAGGATGAAGATTGGCGTCATGTTCGGCAATCCCGAGACGACTACGGGCGGCAATGCCCTCAAGTTCTATGCCTCCGTGAGGATGGATGTGCGCCGCATCGAGAGCATCGGGCGCAATGCCGATGAGGTCACCGGCAACCGCGTCAGGGTCAAGATCGTCAAGAACAAGGTCGCTCCTCCGTTCAGGAAGTGCGAGCTCGATCTCATGTTCGGCACCGGAATCTCCTACCTCGGATCGCTTCTGGACGCTGCGCTGAAGTACAATCTCATCGAGAAGTCGGGTGCGTGGTATTCCTACCAGGGCGAGAAGATCGGACAGGGCAGGGACAAGACGCTCGAGTACATCTCGCAGAATCCGCAATTCGCTTCCGAGCTCGACGCAGCGCTCAGGGGCATCATGTTCCCGAAGAAGGGCGGGGACGGAGCCAAGGAGGATGGCCAGGGCGTTGTTGAGCAATGAGGCGCTGGCGGGTATAATCGCCACTGATGGCCGAGGAACGCGACAGATTGCTTGATGAGGAGTCGAGGCATGAGTACCACGTCGAGGGCTTCGACGGGCCGCTCGACCTGCTTCTCTTCCTCATCAAGAAGAATGAGCTCAACATCTACAACATCGACATCTCGCTGATCACGGGCGAGTTCCTCGCATATCTCGATGAGCACGGCGCAGAGCTCACCGAGCTCTCCGATTTCTACGAGATGGCAGCAGAGCTCTTATACATCAAGAGCAGGATGCTGCTGCCGGTGGAGACGGAGGCCGATGACGATGACTTCGAGGATCCGAGGCAGGATCTCGTCGACAGGCTCATCGAATACCAGAAGTACAGGAAATACACGGAGCTCCTGATAAACGGCAGGAACTCCGATTCGTTCCGCGTCGAGAGGAACGAGAACTACTTCCTCGTGCCGTTCGAGGGCAAGGACCTCTTCAGAGGCGTCACGCTCGACATGCTCAAGGATGCCTTCGCCCGCCTCATCGCAAAGGCCGCTCCCTCATCGAAGATATTCAACGTATATGAGGAGGTGTCCCTCGAGGAGAAGAAGGCGCTTCTGCTTGAGCTCCTGGAGACGAAGGAGCGCTTCACGCTCGAGGATCTCATCGTTCATCTGGACGACAGGATGCACATCATCTGCTCCTTCATGGCGATACTCGAGGCCGCGAGGAACCAGATGATCATCCTCTACCAGCCGGAGGAGTACGGCACCATATACATGATGGCACGTCCCCAGGACTGGCAGCCGGAGCTTGCAGACGAGTACGACGAGGAATACGATGTCATGGTCGAGAAGCACCTCGAGGATCCCTCCGACTTCTCCATACTCACGAAGGAGGCGGAAGAGAAGCTCCGCGCCGAGGAGGAAGAGGAGCGCAGGGATGAGGTCGAGTTCATCGGCGATGAGGAGGAGATAGATCTCCTTGAGGACGAGATCGAGGAAGGAGGCGATGATGGCAAGGACGATGCTCAGCGATGAGGCGAGGCTCTGCGAGGCCGTGCTCTTCATCGAGAACCAGCCGCTTTCGATGGATAGGATATCGGAGTTGACGGGCATCAAGCCCGATCTGGTCGAGGACGCGCTGCAGGAGCTCAGGGATGACTATATGGAGCGCTCGAGCGGCCTCATGCTCACGGAGGATGAGGATCTCTTCTCCTTCTCCCCATCGCCCGATCTCTACCCGCAGCTTAAGCAGAACTATGGGCGGAAGGTCGACAAGAGGCTTTCCCGCGCAGCCCTAGAGACGTTGGCGATCGTTGCATACAGGCAGCCGGTCACGCGCAAGGAGATCAGGGACATCAGGGGCGTCGATTCCGATTCGATCGTCAAGCTTCTGAGGGAGAAGGACTACATCAAGGTCGTCGGCAGGAGCAGCATGCAGGGCCATCCCTGCCTCTACAGCACGACGCGCAAGTTCCTCTTCGAGTTCAAGCTCACCTCGATCGCGGACCTCCCGCGCCTTTCCGAGGTGGACAGGATGAGGTTCGAGAAGGAAGATGAAGGGGAGTCCTTCCCTGAGGATGAGGAGGATGTCCCGAGGCGCGAGGTCGAGACCGGCGAGATAGAGAGCATAGACCTCTCGGGGGACGACATCCCGGAGAGGAGAGGAAAGAGGAAGGCAGTGCCTGCACCTGATGCGGCGGGCGAGGAGAATGGCGATGGCAGAGATGAGAAGCAGGGTCAGTGATATAGCGGAATTCCCGATGAGGCTGCAGGCCTACATGGCGAAGTGCGGCGTGGGCTCCAGGAGGGCTTCCGAGGAGCTGATAAGATCCGGGCGCGTGATGGTCAACAACCAGGTCGTGCGCGAGATGGGCGTGAAGGTCGGGCCCGATGACATCGTCCAGGTCGATATGGAGACGATAGAGCTTGCCGACAGGCTCTGGTATATCGCCCTCAACAAGCCTCGAGGATATGTCTGCACGAACTTCGACCCGAACGAGGAGAAGTACGCGAGGGATCTTATAGACATCAGGGAGAGCCACATGCTCTTCAATGTCGGACGGCTGGACAAGGATTCCAACGGCCTCATCATCTTCACCAACGACGGGGATTTCGCGAACAGGATGATGCACCCTAGGTACGAGGTGGAGAAGGAGTACATCGTCAAGCTCGACAGACCCGTTGCCATAGACGATCTCAGAAGAGCGCTCGATGGAGTCTTCATCGATCAGCCCAGACCCTACAGGATAAAGAGATACGACCTCATGCCACGTACCAGGGACTTCGTGCGCGTCACGCTCGTGGAGGGGAAGAACAGGGAGATCAGGAAGATCTTCTCCTACCTCGGATACGACGTGAAGTCGCTCACGAGGATCCGCGTCGGCTGCGTCGAGCTCGACGAGCTCATGCCCGGCGAGTGGAGGACGCTTACGCGGGAGGAGGTCTCCGGGCTCCTGACGGGGAAGGGCAACTCGAAGGGCGACGGAAGGAGAAGGCGCCCTGCAGCAAGGAGGGATGGCGATGGTAGTGGCGATTGACGGGCCCGCCGGATCGGGGAAGAGCACGATAGCGCGCGCTGTCGCGTCGACGCTCGGCTTCTTCTTCCTCAACACAGGATCGTTCTACAGGGCATATACGCTCTCTGCGCTCGACCGCGGAATCGATCCGCTCGATAGGGAGAAGGTGCTGGAGAACGCATCGAAGGTGAGGATCACCGTCAAGGATGGCGACATCTGCATCGATGGCGTCGATGTGGAGGACAGGCTCCATACCCCCTCAGTCGATGCATACTGCTCCCAGGTCTCATCCGATCCCCGCATAAGGGAGATGGTGAACGCCGAGGTCAGGAGCATCGCGAAGGGCATGGACATCGTCACCGAGGGCCGCGACACGACCACCGTGATCTTCCCCGATGCAGAGTTCAGGTTCTATTTCGACGCCTCTCCGGAGGTGCGTGCCAGAAGGCGCGTGAAGGACCAGCCGGGAGCGGATTACGAGGCCGTCCTCGCCGCCATCAACGAACGGGACAGGATGGACAGGGAGAAGGCGACGGGAGCCCTTCGCATCGCCGATGGTGCGGTATATATAGATACCTCTCTATTGACCATAAACCAAGTTTGTGAGAAAGTGATAAAAGCTGTCAAAGACACCCTTTGACGGTATATCAGTTGGTAGGAGCAAAGAAGTGGAAAATGAAACTCAGATGACTGAAAAGCAGTCCTATCTGCAGCAGCATCTTATGTCAATTCCGGAATTAGAAGTCGGTCAGATCGTAACCGGTACTGTTGTACAGACAAATGACGAATCA
>CALXXR010000068.1 GCA_944392735.1 uncultured Spirochaetaceae bacterium
GGCCTCCGCCTCGTGGCGGAACACCTCTTCAGCCTCCCTTGCCTGGAATGATGAGAAGACGGGCGTGGATGGCGTGATGATCTTCGACTTCTCCGTGGCTATCTCGGCGATGGTCGATCCGAGGACATCGGTATGCTCGAGCTCTATCGGGGTGAGGAAGACGGCTTCGGGATGGATCGTGTTCGTCGCATCCAGCCTTCCTCCCAGCCCTGTCTCGATGACTGCGTCGGTGCAGCCCGCCATGCTGAACAGAAGGTATGCGTAGGCCGTGTACATCTCGAATGTCGTGGGCCTCTCAGGACCCATATCAGAGGGGAATGAGAGAGATGCAGTCCTCTCAAGGAGTCTGTTGCACGCCTCGATGGAGAGATCGTCCGGGAAGAACGATCCGGAGAGGGTGAAGCGCTCCCTCACCGTGAAGAGGTGGGGGGATGCGTATAGTCCGCACTTCCTGCCAAGCCCCGTCAGCAGCGCGCTGATGTATGCAGCCGTCGTGCCCTTTCCCTTCGAGCCCGCGACATGGTATGTCCTGAATCCCTCCTCGGGGTTGCCGAGGATGGAAAGAAGCCGCCTCATCCTCTGGAGGCGGCTTTCTCTCGCGCCTCCGGAGATGGATGGCGCGAAGGAATCGAATATGGTCTCGAGCTCGTCTATCGATCTGATCACGCTGTGATTGTAATCGAAATCGATGAGCGTGTCAGAGCTTCTTCACGAAAAGCGCCCTGATCGCATTGAGCACGGCAATGACCATGACGCCGACATCGGCGAAGATGGCAAGCCACATGCCCGCAAGCCCAAGAGCCCCGAGGATGAGGCAGGCTGCCTTGATGCCGATTGCGAGGACGATGTTCTCGTAGACGATCCTCAGGCACTTCTGCGATATCCTGATCGCCTTGGCGATCTTCATCGGGTCGTCATCCATCAGCACGACATCGGCAGCCTCTATCGCGGCATCGGAGCCCATGGCGCCCATGGCTATGCCTATGTCGGCACGCCTGATGACGGGCGCGTCGTTGATGCCATCGCCGACGAAGGCCAGCTTGGACCCCTGCATCTTGGATGCCATGAGATATTCGACCTTCTCGACCTTGCCATCCGGCATGAGCTCGCTGTAGACCTCGTCGATGCCAAGCTCCGAGGCGCCCTTCTCGGCGATTGCATGGCTGTCGCCTGTGAGCATGACGATCCGCTGGATGCCGGCGGATCTGAGGGCCTCGATGGCCTGGGCAGAGCGGGGCTTGAGCGTGTCGCTGATCAGTATGTGCCCGGCATAGCTTCCGTCGATGGCGATATGGATGATCGTCCCGACGCTGCGGCAGGGGATTGTCTTTGCTCCAACCATCTTCATGAGCCTCTCGTTCCCGCATGCCACCCGGTGGCCATCGACATAGGCCGTGATGCCGCTTCCCCCGATTTCTTCGATGCCGCTTACGCGTGACCTGTCGATCGGGCGGCCGTATGCGCTCATTATGCTCTTGGCTATCGGATGCGAGGAGGCGCTCTCCGCATGCGCGGCATACTCCAGCAGCTTTCCATCGGGCAGCGTTCCATGGTGGACGCCGCTGACTTCGAAGGCGCCCTTGGTGAGCGTGCCGGTCTTGTCGAATACGACGATCCTCGTCTTCGAGAGCGTCTCCAGGTAGTTAGAGCCCTTGATGAGCACGCCGGCATTGCTCGCTCCGCCGATTCCTGCGAAGAACGAGAGCGGTATGGAGATCACGAGGGCGCATGGGCAGCTGATGACGAGGAACGTCAGCGCGCGGTATATCCAGCTGCCCCAGGCCATCGGATTGCCGAGTGCGGCGTTCGCCAGCGGTGGAAGCACGGCAAGCAGCAGCGCTCCGATGCAGACGGCAGGGGTGTAGATGCGGGCGAACTTGGAGATGAAGTCCTCGGACTTCGACTTCCTTGAGCTGGCGTTCTCCACTAGGTCGAGTATCTTCGAGACGGTGGATTCGCCGAACTCCTTCGTCGTGCGGATGCGAAGCACTCCCGTCATGTTTATCGATCCCGAGACGATCGCATCACCTGGTCCAGCGTCCCTTGGCAGGCTCTCGCCGGTGAGCGCCACGGTGTTGAGGGATGATTCCCCTTCGATGACGATGCCGTCGATGGGGACCTTCGCCCCCGGCTGGACCACGATGATGGAGCCGACCGCGACATCATCCGGATCGACCTTCTCAAGGCCTGCGTCCGCTTCGATGTTCGCGTAGTCTGGGCGTATGTCCATCAGCTCGGCGATGTTCCTCCTGCTTTTCCCGACGGCGTAGCTCTGGAAGAGCTCCCCGATCTGGTAGAAGAGCATTACGGCTATGGCCTCGGTGTAGTCGCCGCTCCCTTCATAGAGCGCAAGGGCGATTGCTCCCACCGTGGCGGTTGCCATCAGGAAGCATTCATCGAGCACCTGACCGTGGATGATGCCTGATATCGCCTCCAGGAGGATGTCATAGCCAACGATGAGGTAGGGGAGCATATAGAGGATGAATCCCAATGCCCCTGATGCATCGATGAAATGCAGGACCACCATCATCGATGCCGAGATGATGATGCGTATGAGCATGATGCGCTGCTTCCTGTTCATGCCGCCTCCTCAGATGAAGATCTCGCAGTCGCGCTCAACGCGTTTGCATGCCTTCCTGACATCCGACATGACGGACGATCTATCCGCATCGTCCTCGAAGTCCACGATCATCCTCTGCATCATGAAATCCACGGTGCATCCCTTCACGCCTGCAGTCTTCCTTGCCGCGGCCTCCATCTTGTTCGCGCATGCGGCGCAGTCGACGTCGATGCTGTATGTCTTCTTCATCTTCAGCCTCCATCAATTAAACAAATGCTTAATTGTTGATTTGATGATAGACCCGAGCTTTCGGGCTGTCAATAGCGGAGTGTGGATTATCCGGGGCAAAGCGTTTATATTTCTCCTAACGAACGAGGAGGGCATATGGAATATCCTTCGCTGCCGCACGATCATGGCCAGCTTGTCGAGAAGAGGCTGGGGGGCATGCCGCCCGCCGAGAGCTTCGGCATGCTCGCCGCCGTATTCAAGGAGCTCGGCGATGAGAGCAGGCTGAGGATCTTCTGGCTGCTCTGCCACTGCGAGGAGTGCGTCATCAACATATCCTCGATGGTCGGCATGTCGAGCCCTGCCGTCTCCCATCATCTCACGAAGCTCAAGGCCGGAGGGCTCATAACGAGCTCGCGCCGCGGCAAGGAGGTGTACTACCGCGCTGCCGATACGGAGAAGACGCGGCTTCTGCATTCGATGATCGAGAGCATCATGGATATCGAATGCCCGTGGGGAAAAGATAACATAGATTTAACATAGCCGCGCTTACCGCTTAATCCAGGACCTGTAATATCCACTCCAGAAATCGAAATGATAAGGGCCATCGCCCTTTAGGAGCTTGATATGAAGAAGATTCTCATGGTCATGGTCGTTGCAGCCCTCGCAATGGCGGCTGCATTCGCTGGCGGATCGAACGAGGAGAGCGCTACAGTCTCCACGGACGGATCGACATCGATGGAGAAGGTCATCCTCTCCCTCGCGGAGCAGTACATGGCCGATAACCCTGGCGTTAACGTGACATACAACCCGACCGGAAGCGGCACGGGCATCACAGCGGCCCTCGAGGGCAGGTGCGATATCGGACTCTCATCCCGCGCCCTCAAGGACAGCGAGGTCGAGTCCGGACTGAAGCAGACGATCGTTGCCCTCGACGGCATCGCGATCATCGTGAATGCGGACAACCCGGTATCCGATCTCTCGATCGACCAGATCCACGACCTCTTCACCGGCGCAATCTCCAACTGGAGCGAGGTAGGCGGAGCTGATGCACCGGTCGTCGCCATCGGACGCGAGGCTGGAAGCGGCACGAGGGATGGATTCGAGTCCATCACCGACACAGAGGATGCATGCGTCTACAGCCAGGAGCTCACATCCACGGGCGCAGTCATCACAGCTGTCTCCCAGAATCCGGGCGCGATCGGATACGCTTCCCTTGCCAGCAACCTCGATTCCGTGAAGACGCTCACCGTTGAGGGAGTCGCGCCTTCCGAGGATACGGTCAAGAGCGGAGAGTACCAGATCCAGAGGCCGTTCGTCTTCGCAACGCTTTCCGGCACAGCACTCTCCGACGCTGCGCAGAAGTTCTTCGACTACTGCACAAGCGCTGAGGCGGCTTCCATCATCACAGGCGCTGGCGCAGTCCCCGTAGCAGAGTGATCGGTCGGGGGACCAGGAAATGAATCCTAGGGAATTCATCGCCCAGAAGGGATATAGGGATAATCCCCGCAGGCTGATGGAGGATCTGATCCATCTGGTGTTCCTGATCCTAGGTCTTGTCGCGGTCGGCTCGGTCCTGGTCATCACGATCTACCTCGTGATCTCAGGCCTGCCGGCCATCTTCAAGATAGGTCCGGCGGAGTTCCTCTTCGGAACGCGCTGGGCCTCCACGGCATCGGAGCCGGAGTTCGGAATCCTCCCGTTCATCCTCACATCGATATATGGAACCGCAGGTGCGATCGTCATCGGAGTGCCGATCGGGTTCTTCGCAGCCGTCTTCCTGGCTAAGATGGCCCCAAGGAAGGTCCGCGAGGTCATGGAGCTCTGCATCGGCGTGCTTGCCGGCATTCCATCGGTCGTCTATGGCCTTGTGGGCATGACGATCCTCGTACCTGGCATAAGGATCATCTTCGGCGTTCCCGATGGGGCGACGCTCTTCGCGGCCATCATCGTGCTTGCCGTGATGATACTGCCATCGGTGATCAACGTGTCGCTGACAGCGCTCCAGGCCGTGCCGCGCGAATACGAGGAGGCATCCCTTGCGCTCGGAGCCACCAGCACCGAGACGTACTTCCGCGTCACCGTGCCCGCGGCAAAGAGCGGCATCTTCACCGCGATCGTGCTCGGCATCGGAAGGGCCATCGGAGAGGCGATGGCGATCATGATGGTTGCCGGAAACGTCGCCAACATGCCTTCGATCTTCAAGTCGGTGAGGTTCCTCACGACGGCAGTGGCCTCCGAGATGTCATATTCATCCGGGCTGCAGAGGGAAGCGCTCTTCTCGATCGCGCTCGTGCTCTTCCTCTTCATCATGATCATCAATGCGATCCTCAACGTTCTCAAGACAGGAGGCAGGAAAGGATGATAGAGAGAATATCCGGCAGGAGGACGGTCTGGTGCGCCGTCATGAAGGGGCTCTGCATCATCTCGCTTGCGATCGTCACGGCGCTGACGGCGTTCATGCTCATCTACGTCCTCGCCCGCGGCATCAGGCATATCACCCCGGAGCTTCTGTTCACGAGCCCGAGCATGCTCCGCAACACGATAGGCATACTCCCGGACATCCTGAACACGCTCTACATCGTCATCGCGACGCTTGTGGTCGTGCTGCCCATCGGAGTCGGAGCCGCCATCTACCTGAACGAGTACGCGACGAACAGGAAGGTCGTTGAGATCATCGAGTTCGCTGCAGAGACGCTCTCTGGCATCCCCTCGATCATCTACGGTCTGGTGGGCATGCTCGTCTTCGTGCAGTTCTGCTCGCTCGGAACATCGCTTCTTGCGGGCGCGCTCACGCTCGTCATCATGAACCTTCCTACCATCATGAGGACGACGCAGGAGAGCCTGAAGACGGTGCCTGAGAGCTACAGGGAGGGCGCATTCGCCCTCGGAGCGGGGAAGTGGAGGGTCATCAGGACGGTTGTCCTGCCGACCTGCATAAACGGAATCGTAACTGGGTGCATCCTCTCCATCGGAAGGATCCTCAGCGAATCGGCGGCGCTCCTGTTCACGGCAGGATTCGCCCATAACGTCAATGGATTCATCAAGGGGCTTGGCAGCGCGGGCGCAACGCTCACGGTAGCGCTCTATGTCTATGCAAGCGAGAGAGGCGAGTTCGACATCGCATTCGCCATCGCCGCGATCCTGATGGTCCTGACGGTCATCATCAATCTGCTTACGTCCTACATGGGCAGGCTGATGAAGAGGAGAAACGGACAGTGAGTATCATAGAGACGAAGGACCTCGACCTCTGGTATGGGAACATGCAGGCCCTCAAGAAGATAAACCTGGCGATGGATGAGAGGAGCATCACCGCCCTCATCGGACCATCCGGCTGCGGCAAGTCGACGTTCCTCCGCACGCTCAACAGGATGAACGACCTCGTACCGGGCGTGCGCATCGAGGGGCAGGTCCTCTACAACGGGGAGGACATCTTCTCCCCCAAGGTCGACGTCAACGGGCTCAGGTATGAGGTTGGAATGGTCTTCCAGAAGCCCAATCCCTTCATGATGAGCATCTACGACAACATCGCATACGGGCCCCGTACCCATGGGATCAGGAGCAAGGTCAAGCTCGATGAGATCGTGGAGAAGGCTCTCCTCGATGCCTCTCTCTTCGATGAGGTCAAGGACAGGCTTCGAAAGTCGGCCCTTGGTCTCTCGGGAGGCCAGCAGCAGAGGCTCTGCATCGCCCGTGCCCTCGCAGTCCAGCCGAAGGTGCTTCTGATGGACGAGCCGACATCGGCGCTCGATCCGATCTCCACGGCGAAGATCGAGGAGCTTGCGATGAGCCTCTGCGACCGCTATACGATCATCATCGTGACGCATAACATGCAGCAGGCCCTGCGCATCGCTCACAAGACGGCTTTCTTCCTCCTCGGGGAAGTAATAGAATATGACGACACGGAGAAGATATTCTCCAATCCATCCGATTCCAGGACGGAGGACTACGTTACAGGAAGGTTCGGTTGATATGAGGACGAGATTCGACAGCGAACTAGAGACGCTCTACGTCAGCATGATAAAGATGGGCTCCCTCACGGAGGATACCCTCACGGCGCTCCAGGATGCCCTCTCGGGCAGGGGACGCGGAAAGCTCCAGAGCATCGGGGAGATATCCCGCGAGATCGATGAGAAGGACAGGGAGATCGAGACGCTATGCCTTCGACTGCTTCTCAGGAGGCAGCCTGTGGCGAAGGACCTCAGGACCATCTCATCGGCGATGAAGATGATCTACGACATCGAGCGCATCGGCGACAATGCCGTGGATATCGCGGAGATACTGCCTTTCATCGAGTCGGATGACCTCACTCTCCGCGTGGGGCTGGACAGGATGATCGCCACGGTCATCGGCATGGTCTCGGGCGCGATCGACGCATTCGTCCACTCCGATGCGTCCAAGGCATCCGCTGTGATAGCAGCGGACGATGAGGCGGACAAGGCGTTCGTGGAGGCCAAGCAGATGGTGACTCAGATGATCAGGGAAGGGGACAAGGATGCCCAGGAGGCACCCGACCTGCTGATGATAGCGAAGTACCTCGAGAGGATGGGCGATCATGCGGCCTCGCTTGCGCGCTGGGTGCTCAACTCCCTCGATGCCTCCGGCGACTGGATCAACAATCCAGTGAAGGTCGACTGATATGATATACCTCGTTGAGGACGACCCCTCGATCAGGAAGCTCGTCAGCTATGCCATCAAGGGAGCTGGCTATGAGGTCGAGCCGTTCGAATCCGGAGAGGATATGGAGGCCAGGGCCGGCAAGGAGAAGCCGGAACTCTTCCTTCTGGACATCATGCTGCCCGGGAAGTCCGGCCTCGAGCTGCTTTCGGAGATCCGCTCGGACGCCGTGCTGCGCGATGTGCCCGTGATCATGCTCACTGCAAAGGGCACGGAGTACGACAAGGTGCTGGGCCTCGACAGCGGCGCCGATGACTACATCGCCAAGCCCTTCGGCATGATGGAGCTCCTGTCGCGCATAAAGGCGGTGCTGAGGCGCGCCGAGAGGCAGAGGCAACGAAGCGAGCTTGTCTTCGGCGGCATCTCGATATCCCCATCATCGCATACGGTGCGCGTGAACGGCGCCAAGGCAGAGCTCACGCTCAAGGAGTTCAACCTCCTTCTCTATCTCATGGAGAACGAGGGCATCGTCCTCGACCGCGACAGCATCCTCAATACCGTTTGGGGCTACTCCTTCGATGGCGAGAACAGGACCGTGGATGTCCATATCCGCCACCTTCGGGAGAAGCTCGGGGATGAGGGGCAGCGCATAGAGACGGTCAAGGGCGTCGGCTACAGATTCAGAGGTCACGATGAATAAGAAGATATTCCAGACTGTATTCCTTTCCATACTCCTGACGCTCGTCCTCGTCCTCGCGGTCTCCATAACCGTGTTCCATACGACATATGAGGACAGGATCGAGGAGGACCTCGTCGCGGAGCTGCGCTTCATCGCCTCTGCCGTCGAGGATGGCCATGATGTGCTTGGTACGGCCGTGCCTGGGCACAGGATCACGCTGATCGGCGATGACGGGACCGTCATCTTCGAGAGCGAAACCGATCCCGATGGGATGGAGAACCATCTCGAGAGGCCGGAGGTCCAGGAGGCGCTGCACTATGGCTTCGGCACCGACAAGAGGCGCAGCGACACGCTTCTGGAGGATTTCCACTACGCCGCGATGCGGTTGAGCACCGGAGGCGTCCTGCGCGTGGCTGTTCCTGCCGATACGCTTCTGTCGTTCATCATCGACATGATGCTGCCGATGATCGCGATACTGCTTCTCCTGATATTCTTCTCGGCATGGTTCTCGATGAAGGCGGCGCACCGCATCACCGATCCGATCAATTCGATCGACCTCGATGATCCGGAGGAGGCTCCGGGCTATGAGGAGCTCTCCCCGCTGCTGTATCGCATAGCCAAGCAGAAGGCCACCATCAGGGAGCAGCTCGAGGATGCCGAGCGGAGGAGCCGCGAGTTCTCCATCATCACTGACAACATGTCAGAGGGCCTTGCCATCATCGACAGCGAGATGAGGCTTCTATCGGTCAACCGCGCCGCGTTCATGCTCTTCGACAGCGAGGAGACGAAGCCTGGCGAATCGGTGCTGACGATCGACCGCTCCGATGCATTCTCCGCAGCCATCTCCGATGCGCTCAACGGGAAGAGGGCCGAGGCCGTCATCGAGGGGAAGGCGAGGACGCTCCAGATCATCGCCTCTCCTGTCATGGAGCGCTCATCCGTGACCGGCGCCGTGGTCATCATCATGGATATCACGGAGAAGTCGGAGCGCGAGAAGCTCAGGAGGGAGTTCACCGCGAACGTGAGCCATGAGCTCAAGACGCCGCTGACGTCGATCTCCGGCTTTGCGGAGCTGATCAGGAACGGAGGGATCCCGGAGGAGACGGTCCGCGACTTCGGCAAGGAGATCTACGATGAGAGCCAGCGGCTCATAGCGCTCGTGCATGACATCATCAGGCTCTCCAAGCTCGATGAGGGCGACAGCGAGGAGGCCATGGAGCGCATCTCCGTCTCGGAGATCGCCTCGGATGCCGTCTCCAGATTGCAGAGGCGTGCGGAGTCCCTGGGCGTGCAGCTCGGCTTCTCCAGCACCGATCCCGGATTCATCATCGGCTCGGATCTCCTTGTCGATGAGATGGTGATGAACCTCGCCGACAACGCGCTGAAGTACAACAGGAAGGGCGGAAAGGCGATGGTGTCCGTCTCCCGCGACGGATCGGAGGTCGTGCTCACCGTGTCGGACAACGGAATCGGGATCCCCGATGAGGACAAGGAGAGGGTCTTCGAGCGCTTCTACCGCGGCGACAGATCCCGCTCGCGCGCCTCGGGCGGAACGGGGCTGGGGCTCTCCATCGTAAGGCACAGCGCGATATCCCTGAGGGCGTCGGTGTCGCTTAAGTCGAAGCTGGGCGAGGGCACCGAGATCACGGTTCGCTTCCCGGGAGCATGATAAGGAGGCAGGGAGACCTGCCTTCTTTGCGCAACTAGTGAGAATTCACTACAGCGCGGAGGCCGCTTTTTGTTGACTTCGCGCCCCTGCTGGCTAAAATTAGCATGTTATATCCAACAAAGGGGCGATTAGATGAAATTCAAGGAAACGCAGCCGTGGAAGTTCCTCGACGAGTATCGCGGAAGGGAATTCAATGGCACATGGCCTAATATCAAGGAGACATTCCATATCTCATGCCTGAGGTATCCGGACAACCTCTGCTTCCGCGCATTCTCTCCCAAGGAGGAGAGCTTCACATATAGAGAGGCCGAGAAGAAGATCAAGGAGGTCTCGAACTTCCTCCTTTCCCAGGGCGTGAGGAAGGGCGATAAGATCGGCGTATCGGGCAAGAACAGCCCGGAGTGGGCGATCGCATACCTCGGCGTCATCTATGCCGGCGCGATCGTCGTCCCCCTAGACTACTCGCTAAAGGACAGCGAGATGGAGACGCTCATCTCCTTCGGCGGCGTCACAAGGCTCTTCATCGACAAGGAGCGCATCGACAGGATCGACCAGGATGGCAAGGCAGGACTTGTCGCCAAGTACTCCCTCGAGCCATCGGACGAGCACACGTTCGTCCTCGATATGGATGGACCTGAGGCGGAGGGAGAGCATGCCGACTCCAAGGAGATCGCGGCCATACTCTTCACATCGGGAACGACGGGAACGCCGAAGGGAGTCATGCTTTCCCATGAGAACCTGATATCCGACTGCTATCTCGCGCAGGGCAACATGAACATCTATTCGACGGATGTCTTCTATGCCATCCTCCCGATACACCATGCATACACGATGCTTGCCGTCTTCTTCGAATCGTTCTCCGTCGGAGCAGCGACGGTCTTCGGCAAGAAGCTTGTCGTCTCCCAGATCCTCAAGGAGCTCAAGGAAGGCCATGTCACGATGTTCCTCGCAGTGCCGATGCTCTTCAACAAGATGATCGCGGCGCTGATGGCCGGAGTGA
>CALXXR010000069.1 GCA_944392735.1 uncultured Spirochaetaceae bacterium
AGTCATCCGCATCAGCTCCCGACATCAACCGATAGCATCTCGCCAGTGCGACAAGCTCCTCCACAGCCTCATCACCGCTGTTGATCACATCCATGAGAAGATCCTTCACGCTCTCCCCTGAAAAATACTCATTGAACCGGAAGATGCCTTCATCGATATCATCCTTGATGTAATCATCCAGATGGTCGATGATATCATCAATCTCTATGCGGAGTGCGAAGCCATCGCTTTCCGGGGTATCCCTTTCCAGCCAACGTCGGATCATGCCTTCATCCCCATCAGCCTCTTCGCAGTCCTCCTCTTCATCTTCTCCGAACTCATTGCATGGGATGATGTCATCATCGGTGAGCGTTCCATCTTCAAGCAAACCGACAAGATGGGCGCATTCCTCATCCTCATCCTCTAATTCCTTGAGCCTCTCATAAGCGCCATCGATATCTTCCTCAAGGTAATCGCCGCGGATCATCATCTTGCATATGCCCCTGATTGCAGCAACCATCCCTTTTTCCTCTCCTTCCTTGTAGAGTTCATATGCCCTCCGGCTATAATCCTCATCGGACTCGCATCCGGCGCTGCTGACCTGCCTGAAATAGATCATCTCGGCAAGGAACGGAGCCGCCTTCATCTCACCCATTTTGTACGCTTCGGAGAACCAATCGAAGGCTGAGCCTGCATCCATTTCCCCGAAGGATCCAAAGTACAAGCCAAGCGCAAGTGCGATCATCGCTTCAGTGTCACCCTGTCCTGAGAGCTCCTCCAATGTGGATCGTGAAAGCTCGAAATAATCGATTCTGGCCATAATCACCACCCTCCCTCGATGATTCTCCTTGAATTATAAACCCATATTCCAGAACATGATAGAGAAAATATCATCCATCAGTCCTGCGGGAAATCCCAATGAGCTTCATCGAAGACTGTCCCTCAATGTTGACAGGTTAAGATAAAGCCCTAAGATGTATTCATCATGGAAAAGGCCCTGTACGATAGCATAGAAGAATACATTGAGGAGCATTTCATCCATTCCTCCAGGTATATGCGCCATGAATCCATCGTCTGCGAAGAGCATGGGTTCCCTGGAATAGAAGATGCAATCAGCATGGCAGAAGAATCATTCTCCGAAAGGCTTTTCAGCCTCATAAAGGAGAAGGGAATCAGTGAAGTCGAATGCTACAGAAGAGCAGGCATTACCCGTCAGGTCTTCTCGAAGATCAGAAGCAACAAGGGCTATAATCCGAGCAGGAACACAGCTATATCCCTGGCTATATCGCTCCACCTTACTCTTAATGAGACGAATGCTCTTCTGGAGACTGCCGGCTTCACCCTGTCCAGATCAAGCAAGGCGGACCTCATAATCGAATACTTCATAATCAACAGGAACTGGGAGCTTCGCGAGATAAACGAAGCGCTCTATTCATTCGGCGAAGATCCCATAAACGTCTGAGATGTCTCCTCGGAAACGACCTTCAAGTAGCCATTGCCTCCTATCATCAAGGCTTAAGGAGGAAAGATATGGCAAAGACAGAGATGGTATTCATACTGGACAAGAGCGAATCGATGGCAGGGCTTGAGGATGACACGATCGGAGGCTTCAACTCTATGCTTGAAAAGCAGAGGGCCCTTCCCGGAGAAGCGACAGTGACAACGGTCCTCTTCGATTCCGTGGTCAGCTGGCTGCACGATGGCAGGAGCATAATGAGCATAGATCCAATGACAAGGAAGGACTACATAGCAGGTGGCTGCACTGCCCTTCTTGATGCTGTCGGAACAACCATTGCAACGGTACATAGAAGGCAGAAGAATATGAAGGACAAGCCTGATCATACCGTATTCGTCATCATCACCGATGGAGCCGAGAACTCAAGCCACGAGTTCTCGTATAAGGAGGTGCAGAAGATGATCCGGAACAGGAGAAAGCACTCCGGGTGGGAGTTCATATTCCTCGGAGCTAACATAGATGCAATTGAGGCAGCCAGCAGCCTAGGCATACATAGAGACAGGGCGGCGAACTACCATGCAGACCGCAGAGGGACCGCCGTAAACTTCGAAGCTGTCGGAGAGGCCCTCAGCACGCTAAGGGAAGAAGGAGATATCGGAGAGGGCTGGAGAGACGAGATCGGCAAGGACTTCGAAGGGAGATAGCAAGGAGATTCTCGACGATACCCTTCCTGCGCTCTTCGACATCCACCTGGATCCTGCCATATTCCGGCTTAGGCAATTGCAGGGTCGATCCAAAGCCATTCAGGAGTCAGCTGTCGAAGCGCTCAGCGTGGATGATCTCCCTGTTGCGGTAGATGATGTCATGGCGTTCGGTGAATCCCAGCTTCTCCCAGAAGGCATTGCCTCTGCTGTTCCTTGCGAAGACCACGAGGAAGACCTTGGATATCCCTTCCCTTTCAAGTGCAGCCATTGCGTGCTCCACGAGGCTTCTGCCTATGCCCTGACGCTGGCGATCTGTGCGGACTGCAGTGTGGTAGATGCTTCCCCTCCTGCCATCGTTTCCCGCGATGATGCTGCCGATGATGCGGCCATCCTCCTCAGCGACGAAGCATGTGGATGGATTGCGGACAAGGAACTTCTCGATGCCGGAGCGTGTGTCGTCTATGGAATTGAGCCCCATGCCCGGGGTGCTCTCCCAGAGCGCATGGACGCTATCATAGTCATTGGGTTCCATCAGCCTGATGATCATACCTGGATGATAGCACATCAGAGCTTCTTGATGAGCCTGCTGTAGATCGTCCTGGATCCCTTTTCGTCGATGTAGTCGATGTACTGTCCGAGGCGTTCGTCGTGGTTCCTCGACATGTAGATGGCTAGGTAGTATGCCGCATCGAGCTTGTGGGTGGGGACGCGCGAGGATTCGAAGTCCTTGACCATCGTCTCGATATCGACGCTGCGTCCGGTCCTGATAGCAACGCAGTACTGCACGTAGCCGATGACACGCCTGACGCGAAGGGAGAGATCCTTGCTGCACTTCTTCGCTCTGGCGATCGCCTTGAGATTGGTGATGCACTCCCTTGCCTCCTTCATGTCTCCCGAAAGGAGCGCGCATGTGGCAAGGGCGCCTTCGATGAGGTATCTGTTGTTGAGGTCCGCCTCGGAAACGCGGATCGATCCAAGAAGGCTTTCGGCCTCATCGATCTTCCCAAGATACATCAGGCCATTAGCCCTGTGGACGGTGCACATGATCCTCTCACCTTCTCCGAGCTTGTCCGCATCGAGGGTGTCGAGCGCCTTGAGCATGGCCTCAGGATCGAGGTCCTCATAGAGCGGAAGAAGCAGCTTCTGGTACTCGCCTGCAGCAACGACCCTGCCATACATGAGCGCAAGGCTGAATGCGATCACCGCAATAAGCGCGGAGACGAGAAGCCTCAATGGCACTGAGGCCACATGGCTGTTTAGGAAGAACCAGGAGAGTGCGAAGGCGACCGCCGCAAGCGGGATGCCTGCACCGTATACGATCTTTCTGCTTTTTCCGAATGCTTTGAACATGTCTCTATTATTCTTGGGAAGCAAGGCTCCGGGAAGGACCCCGGAGCCTTGAGCCATCAGCAGACGCCGATGATCGTGAGGATGACAAGAACGATGAATGCGACGATGCCACCCAATGCGTTCGTTGTCGTGAAGTACTTCAGGCCCTGGACCGTGTTGAATCCATAGAGGGATGTGAAGATCCAGAAACCGGAGTTGTTGACGTGCCAGCCGACCATTGAACCAGCGCCGATAGCGAGAGCTGCGGCGACCGGCGTAAGGCCGAGAAGCGGTACGAGGTCGACCATGAGAGCTGCAGCTGTCATGGAAGCCGTCGTCATCGATCCGCAGACAGTCATCATGATGGCTGCGATGAGGAACGGAACGAGGATAGCCGGGAAGTTCGTTGCTGCGATCGCTGCGCCGATCTCCTGGATAGCCGAGTTCTCGCGGAGGATTCCGCCCATTGCTCCACCCATAGCCGTGATGATGAGTGCGCTGATGGAGATGATGAGGGCCCTTCCGACCCAGTTGTTCATGACGATCTCGAACCAGCTGCTCTTTGCTGTGAGCTTCTCGCCGTTTCCGTCTGCATTGGCCTTTGCGATGACCTTATCCTTGCGCTGGAAGACAAGGACGCCGATCGCGATGATGCCGAGGAAGAGAGCGAGGACGGTGTTGCCGATCACATCGAAGAAGCCATAGAGGCTGGATCCCTCGCCAACGATGAGCTTGCCGATCGAACCGATAGCGATGAGGATGGCAGGCAGGAGGAGAGGAAGGAAGGATGCACCAGCGTTGGGGATGTTGTCCTCCTTGATCAGGAGCTCCTCTACAGAGCAGTCCTCAGCGACAGGCTCGACACCCTCTGTGTAGGATGCGAGAGGCTCGATGTACTCGCACTTCGAATACAGCGGCCTGAGTGCGAAGTAGCAGACTGCGAAGGAGATGATGGAGCAGACAAGACCCCAGAGGATGACTGTTCCGATATCAGCTCCGAGGAGCACGGAAACAGCGAGGATTCCAGGTGTCGGCGGAACCAGTCCGTGGGTAAGCGTGAGTCCGAGGTTGACGAACGGAGCTACCTGGGTCATGCTCATGTGCTTCCTCTTAGCGAGGATGGCAGAGATAGGAGCATTGAGGATGATGGCGATGTCTCCGAAGACAGGGATCGACATGATGAATCCCGTGAGAGACGGAGCCAGCTCCAGGTGCTTGCCCTTGAACAGCCTGATGAAGAAGTTGACCATGCTCGTAGCTGCGCCCGTATCGGAGATACCCGATGCGATCATAGCGCCGAAGATGATCATGACGCCGATGCTTCCAAGCGTCGAACCGAAGTAGGACGTGATCGTGCTGAACGTTCCTACGATGCCTTTTCCTGACGCAAGACCGCAGAATGTTGCGGTGATGAAGAGAGCCATTACCGGATGGATCTTCAGCTTGAGCGTCATCAGCGTCAATAATGCTACTGCAATGACGAGCATTATAACGAATGCAAGTGGTGACATATTCCCTCCTTGTGCCTGCACACAAAATCACCATTCTCCTTTACGGAGACGATTACCAATCTATCAGCGGGCTTCGCCGCTCTTCCTGACGGCCTCGGCCGTCGTCCTGTAGGCATTCTCGATGACCCACTCCGGGCTCTTTGCCCAGTACTCGGGGCGGAACGTCTCAACCGAGACCATGCCCTCGTACCCGATATCGTGGAGCGTCCTCAGGAATGCGTCGGTGTCGACGACGCCCTGCCCGCAGAAGCACCTCTTGTCCTGGCCCCTCTCCGACTCCGGAACATCGTCGCCGCTCATGAGATGGACGGCGAAGATCTTCTCGCTCTGGACCTTCCTGAGTCCGGAGAAGTCGTTGAGGCCTCCGTTGAGGTAGATGTTGTATGAATCGAAGACGAATCCCACGTTGTCGCGATCCACTGCCCTGACGATCTGATCGGCGCGGTCGATGCTTCTGACGCTGGAGCGCTCGAAGCCGACGAGCTCGAAGCAGAGCTTCATGCCGTACGGACGCGCATAGTCGGAAAGCGCGCGGAGTATCCTCACGCACTCGGGGAACGTCTCATCCCAGCTTCCCTTGTATGGACCGCCCTTGGGATCGCGCTGGAGCGGCGGCACGACGATGATGTACTCAGATCCGATGGCCTTTCCTGCGACGCATGCGAGGATGAACTCATCCAGCAGCGCATCGCGCCTTGCGTCGTTGTCGTGGTCGGAGAGGAACTCCGGATAGAGGTAGATCGCGTTGAATGCGTGGGGCTTCACCCTGCTCTTGGAGAAGAATGCCGCGAGGTCATCCAGCGTATGGGAAAGCAGGTACTTCCTCAGCATATCGATGCGGATCTCGATATAGTCGAAACCCGCCTTCTCGACGAGCTCGAGATCCTTCTCGAGCGTCGAGCAGTCCTTTGCGCATGCTTCGTTGTATGAGATCTTCATATCCGCCCTCACTTGAGCGGGAGCTTCACGGGCTCTCCGGATTCTGTGGAGCGGTAGATCGCCTCGATCAGCTCGACGGTCCTTCTTCCGTCATAGCCGTCAACGAGCGGGCGCCTTCCTTCCTGAATGGCCTTGAGGAAGTCCTCGATCTGGACGACATGGTAGTGGTGGGTGCTGTCGATGCTGTTGAAGTAGTCGCTGTCCTCCTTCTTCCACTGCTCGAGCATGGACTCCTCTCCCGGCACGGTCCAGAGATCGTTCACAGGAGGCTCGGCGATGCCCGACATGCCGGCGATGAACATGGCGCCGCCATCGGTCTGGACGCCGATCGAAGCTCCATTCGATCCATATACATGGACCTTGCCGAAGAGGGCAGGATTCTGGCTATTGGATACGATGATGTTGCCGATTGCGCCGTTCTTGAACTTGACGACGGCAACAGCCGTATCCTCGACCTCGATATAGGGGTGGTTGAGGTTCTTCCAGAGACCATAGACCTCTTCAGCCTCGCCCATGTACCAAAGCAGCAGGTCGAGCTGGTGCGGTGCCTGATTCACAAGGACTCCACCGCCCTCGCCCTTCCATGTTCCGCGCCAGGGGTCGGAGTCGTAGTAGGCCTTATCCCTCCATCCGAACATCTGGACCGTTCCGATCACAGGCGTTCCGAGCTTTCCATCATCGATGGCCTGCCTGATGCGCTGGCACGGGCGATAGAACCTTCTCTGCACCATGGTTCCGATCTGCACGTGATTCTCCTCTCCAGCCTTCAGTATCGCGTCGCAATCGGCAAGGCGCGAAGCAAGCGGCTTCTCGACGAGTACATTGCATCCGCACTCTGCAGCTGCCACTGCAGGAGCGGCGTGTATGGGATGAGGGGTGCAGATGCTTACAGCTCCGAGCCCTTCCTCGCGGCACATTGTGGCGACGTCCGTATAAGCCTTGACGCCATATCTTGCGGCGAATGCCTCTGCGCGGCTCCTGTCGTTGTCGCAGACAGCCACGAACTCGCTCTCGGGAAGCTTTGAATACGCGAGAGCATGGAAATCACCGACCTTTCCGCATCCGACGATGCCTGTTCTGATCCTATCCATCTTTTCCTCCTTCACTCCATGTATCCGCCCTTCATCGGGCCTGTCGCGTGCTCTGAATAGATCTTCAGGACACCGCTCTGGTACTTGCTGCTGAATGGCTTGAGGTTGGCCTTCCTCTCAGCGAGGATCTTCTGGACCTCATCCTCGGGAAGCCTCTTTCCTGCGATTCCCACGATGTTCAGTCCACGTCCATCGATATCGAGCTCGATGAGGTCGCCCTCCTCGACAAGCGCAATCGGTCCGCCCTCTGCGGCTTCCGGCGAGACATGCCCGATGGCAGGTCCCTTGGATGCGCCGGAGAAGCGTCCATCGGTTATGAGCGCGATGCTCTTTCCAAGCTCGGGATCGGATGAG
This sequence comes from uncultured Spirochaetaceae bacterium, assembly GCA_944392735.1. Lineage (GTDB taxonomy): Bacteria > Spirochaetota > Spirochaetia > Sphaerochaetales > Sphaerochaetaceae > Ornithospirochaeta. Next base: position 7,364 of record CALXXR010000069.1, read on the forward strand.
ATGGCCTCCGTCGTGTAGAAGAGCTCAGGCATGCCCGACCCCTTCGGACCTTCATAGCGGACGATGACTGCGTCGCCTGGCTTGATCCTGTGCGAGAGGACTGCGGCGATCGCATCCTCCTCGCAGTTGAACGGACGAGCGTTCAGCACGGCGTGGAACATCTCCTTGGGCACTGCCGAGTGCTTCACGACAGCTCCCTCCGGTGCGAGGTTGCCCTTGAGGATGGCGATCGTGCCATGGCTTCCGATGGGCTTGCCGTAAGGCTTGATGATGTCCTCCTTGCTGACGCCCTTCTTCTTCCTGTACTCCTCGCAGATCGAGTAGTAGTCGCTCTTCCTTATGTCCTCGAGGTTCTCGCCGAGCGTCTTTCCGGTCGATGTCATGACATCGAGGTGGAGAAGATCCCTGACCTCCTCCATGATCGCGGGGACTCCGCCAGCATAGAAGACATACTCCGCCGGCCAGAATCCGGCTGGGCGCACGTTCAGCAGGTAGTGCGCGCTCTTGTGGATCCTCTCGAAGGTCTCCGCATCGATGTATACGCCGAACTCATGCGCGATTGCAGGCAGATGGAGGATGGCGTTCGTCGATCCCGAGATCGCCGCATGGATGATGATCGCGTTCTCGAAGCTCTCCTTGGTGACGATATCCCTTGCAGTGAGACCGGACAGGGCAAGCTTCATCGCAGCCTTTCCCGCCCTCTCTGCCGCATCATCGAGTTCTGGGCATACGGCCGGCAGAAGCGCTGTACCTGGGAGGGCAAGGCCGAGCGCCTCGCTCATCACCTGCATCGTGCAGGCCGTGCCCATGAATGAACAAGCTCCGCATGATGGGCATGCATTGTGCTTGTAGTAGCTGAACTCCTTCTCCGTGATCTCCCCCCTTTCGAACTCGGCATTGTACTTGCCGATCATCTCGAGCGTGAGGAGGTCCGGACCTGCCTGCATGACGCCGCCGGTGAGGACGACGGATGGCAGATTGGTGCGTCCAATGCCCATCAGAAGGCCAGGAAGGCCCTTGTCGCAGCTGGCGACGAAGACGCCTGCATCGAATGGGGTCGCGTTGTTGTGGATCTCGACCATGTTGCAGATCATGTCGCGGCTTGCGAGCGAATAGTTGATGCCGTCATGGCCCTGGGCCTGTCCGTCGCAGATATCGGTGACGAAATAGCGTGCGGCCTTTCCGCCTGCCTCGTGCACGCCCGCCGCTGCCTTATCGACCAGCGGAAGAAGTCCGCTTGAGCCCGGATGGCTATCTCCGAAGGTGCTCTCTATGAGGATCTTCGGCTTATCGAGATCCTCGCTCTTCCAGCCCATACCGAGACGGAGCGGATCCATCTCCGGTGCAAGCTTCCTTACTGCTTCGCTTTTCAGGTCCTTGATTTCCATAACTGCTCCAAATCAACTGACGACCAACGCCAAACGTCAGACGTCTTGTAATTAGAGCTTAACATAATCCACACAATATGCAAGCGGAAAATGCGCATTCAGTGAAGAAAGATCCAGAAGAGATCCACATATTATTCCAATGAAAGCAGATGGCCTTTTCGTAAGTGATGCTGATCAACAGGATCGATCAGAGATCGGTGAGGATAATGGACTCCCTATTGAGGATGATATGCCTCTCCATGGCAGCTGCGGCAGCCTCTGGATCGTGGTTCCTGATTGCTTCGATGATGGCGCGATGCGTCTCTATCGTAGGCTCCAGGAGGGAGCGCTTGGTGACTTCGATGAAGAGCGGGATGGCCTCCATGAGGATGGGGATGAGCTTGGGGACGATGGTGTTGCCCGTGCATTTCGCCCAGTGCATATGGAGTGCAAGGTCCGGCTCTGCATGGTTCTCGCCCGCGGTGATGTACTCCTCGACCTTAGCCTGGAGCCTCTCCATCTCGGCGATGTCCTCATCCGTCGCCTGCTCTGCTGCTTTGCGTACGATCCAGGGCTCGAGGACGAGCCTGAGCTCGCAGAGGTCGAGTGCGAGCTTCTTCTTATCGGAGATGAACTGGAAGCCGAGGGGATCCTTGGCGATGCCGACATGCTTGCACACGTATGTTCCATCGCCTCTCCTGATCTCGAAGATATTGGCGCTTACAAGCTGCTTCACAGCCTCCCTGACCGTGCTGCGGCTCACGTTCATCGACTCCGCCAGCTCGAATTCGTTCGGAATCCTGTCGCCAGGGCGAAGTGCACCATCCCTCACCTCTTCGGTGAGCTTCTCGACGATCTGCTGGGTGAGTGATTTACGCTTTGCCATATACCTTGGATTCCAATATCAAGAAGGTAGTGGTTACTACACCTATAGTCAAGCGCATATGTTTCATATGCAGACATTCTGTTACATCGCTGTCTGGTTTTTCCCTAGAACCCATACAGAATCGGCAATGGCTATTTTCCTCTTCCATCAGTAACCTATCCATACTATAATCTATGCAGGAGTCGCTTATGAAGACACAGGGTGAACGCATCAAGGAATTGAGGGAAAGCAGGAAGATGACGCAGGAAGCTCTCGGCAGGGCCGTCGGCACAACGAAGCAGACGATCTTCAAGTACGAGACGGGGAAGATCGAGAACATCCCCTACTCCAGGCTGCTTGCCATCGCAGATGCCCTCGACGCCGATCCATTGGAGATCATCGGATGGAAGGAAGCCGATGAAGGCGATGAGGGAGAAAGGATGATCTCCGTGCCGTTCATCTCGCAGAAGATCTCCGCAGGCTACGGCGAGGACTTCCTCTCGGATGACTCGATCACGCTCAAGCGCATACAGATACCGGAGTCGATGGCGCGCGGCGTTTCCGACAAGTCTACGCTCGTCAGCGCTGAGGTCAAGGGGGACAGCATGATCGATGCCAACATCTATCCCGGCGACTACGTCTTCTTCTCCAAGGGGATGATCAAGGGCGAAGGCATCTATGTCATAGCATTCGCCGGCGACATCATGGTGAAGCGGCTCTCGTTCGACATGCCCGCCAACAGGCTGACGATCATCAGCGAGAACCATAACTATCCCGTACGCACCGTCGATGCGGATACCGATGGCGTGAGGATTCTCGGCAAGGTCATAGGCTGGATCCATAATGAAATGTATTGAAGGTCGATTGCTTCATCATCTATATGATTGCATACTTATTATATTTTAATATCTATATAATATATTTTTGATATATTTGATTTGTTGAACTGCTATCTGAATCATTTTGGATAGCAGCTTGTTTTTCATCGTTATGGTATTCCGATTTCATCTGTTTCCTATCGTATACATTCGGATATCATTCATCTTGAATATCGAAATGCCCTGGGAACCGCCCTGCTTCCATTGTCTTGACCAGCATAGATGGATATGCCAAGGTAATCCGGTATGCCGAAGACCGACCTAAGCAAGCTACTCAATAAAGAACAGGCCGCAGCCGCTTCGCAGATCGAGGGACCGCTTCTCATCATCGCTGGGGCAGGATCCGGAAAGACGAGGATGATCACCTACCGCATCGCCCACATGCTCGAGGAGGGAATCGATGAGAAGAGCATCCTCGCCCTGACATTCACGAACAAGGCCGCAAAGGAGATGAGCGACAGGATCCGCGCGCTTGTGAAGAAGCCCCTCAAGGGCCTTACAGCAACGACGTTCCATTCCTTCGGACTTGGCATACTCAAGCAGTACATACAGCACCTCGGGTACCACAACGACTTCACGCTCTATGACACGAACGACAATGAGGCTCTGATAAAGAACTGCATCGTCGCCTGCGGATACCAGATCCCGGACTACAACGTGCGCACGCTCCTTTCATTCTTCAGCAACGTGAAGACTGGAAGGGAGACGATGGAGAATGCCGATGGCGCGATCGCCGAGATCTACAGGGAATGGCTTTTGACGCAGAAGGCATACAATGTGGTGGACTTCGATGACCTGATCCTGCTTCCCATCCGCATATTCGAAACCAAGCCTTGGGTTCTGGAGGCTGTGCAGGAGCGTTTCAGGTACATCATGGTCGATGAGTTCCAGGACACATCCCTGCTGCAGTACAGGCTCGTCTCCCTCATCGCCTCCAAGTACAGGAACATCGCGGTCGTCGGCGACGATGACCAGTCCATCTACTCCTGGCGCGGCGCGAATTACCGCAACATACTCGAATTCGAGAAGGATTTCCCCGAGAGGAAGGAATTCAAGCTCGAGCGCAACTACAGGTCGACCGGAAACATCCTCACGGCAGCAAATGCCCTGATCATCCACAATTCTGAGAGGAAGGCGAAGAAGCTGTGGACCGAAGAAGGCTCAGGCTCCGCCATCTCCATAAAGCACCACCCCACGAGCGAGGCCGAGGCATATTGGATCGGAGCGCAGATCAAGGAGGAGATCAGGATGGTCCGCGATCTCAGATACGGGGATATAGGGGTGCTGGTGCGCACCAATGCGCTGATTTCGGAGCTTGAGAACATCTTCGCCGAGATGAACATCCCCACACGCGTCTCCGGTGGGCAGAGCTTCTTCGACCGCAGGGAGATACGCGATATCCTCTGCTATCTGAAGGTGCTCCTCAACAAGCATGACGACGTATCGCTTCTCAGGATCATCAACATTCCAAGGAGAGGAATCGGAAGGACCACCGTTGAAAAGCTCCGCGCCTATGCGGACGAGAAGACGATATCGCTATACGAAGCGATGGAGTCGATGACAGGAGACACAGGAGGGCTTTCGCAGAAGGCGCGGGAGAACATCAGGGCATTCTCTGCAAAGCTCGAGGGGTGGAAGGCATCAGCCTCTCCTGAGAATCTCATCAGGCGGATAGTCGATGACATCCACTACCAGGCGATGCTTTCAGAGGAGTATCCAGAGAGCCCGAAGACCGTGGATTTCAAGATGCATGGCATAGAGATCCTCGAGACGCGCCTCAAGCGATACCTGGAGATGAACGAAGGGGCCGACCTGAAGGACTACCTCAACGCCGTCGCGATCGTAGGGGACGAGAAGGAGGACGATGGCAACAAGGTCAACCTCATGACCATGCATGCCTCCAAGGGGCTTGAATTCCGCATCGTTCATCTTGCTGGCATAGAGGATGATGTCATCCCCTCCGCAAGGGCACTCGAGGAGAATGCAAAGAACATCGATGAGGAGCGCCGCCTCTTCTACGTTGCGATCACAAGGGCGCGCGAGAAGCTCGTCATCAACTATGCCGATACGAGGATATCCAGGGAGGGAGAGGAGAAGCTGGTGCTTCCCTCGCGGTTCCTGGAGGAGATACCGAAGGATCTGCTCAAGAACGAGGAGAAGAGCCCTGAGGAGCTGAAGAAGGAGCAGATCGCCCGCATGAAGGCAATGCTCGAGCGAAATAAAAAATAGGCACATATTTCATTCCGTATTCGGATATGAATTTCGATTGGGATGACAACCTATTTCATAAGCAAATCACTTTATATGTCTTATGTTGCAATGAATTGGTTCGCGTTAGCATCTACGATCCCAACCTGCAAAAACGCTTCGGCTGCCTATATCCATTCGCACAGCAATGCAACAGAGAGCATGGATTGAATAAAGACATAAGGGAAAACGAATGGCACTGGCAGAAAAATAAGGCTTGCATATGAGAACCGAAGTTCTCATATGCAAGCTCTTGAACAAAAATACGGATACCTAATTCAGTTCGCGTCAGTTCTCTTCGCTGTATTTCTTCCAAAACTCGCGAAGCGCAAACCTGACGCCGGCAGCCCATCCCAGACCCATGTCGGAGAAGAGCTCCTCCAGCTCGGCCTTGAATGAAGGTTCGATCGAGAACGTCGTCAGGATCTTCTTCTCCTTCTCGGAATTCGAAAAGACCCTCTTCGCCTTCATTCCACTCAAGCTTTCATTATTCTGCATAATCTCTTCCTTCCCGTCAACTCTTCTTAATGCCATTTTTCACCACCCTTACTTCCAGATGTCCTTATCCAGCTCAAAAATCGCCTGAAGCGTAGCAGGCTTCAGCCCTCGACCGCGCACCTTAAAAAGCTGAGGGGCCTTAGAAGCCTCCTGTGCCTTCCTGAAGAGCGGGTCGACAGGTATCCTGTAGACCTTGAATCGACCGGAGGATTCGGCTGCAGCGTAGATATCGCGATGCTGCCTGATCCTCTCGTCGTAGGAATTGATGATGATCTTGTTGTGCCTGACGCTGGAACGCATGTTCTTCTTCAGGCGCTGAAGCTCATCTATGAATATCTCAAGGCCATCGAGGCTGAATACCTCAGGCGTCATTGGCGTAATGATCTCATCGCTGGCGATCAGAGCAGAGCGCTCGAGTCTGCCGAGACCTGGAGAAAGATCCAGAATGATATGGTCGTACTCCTCGGAGATTTCCTTCACGAGGTCCTGCAGGATGAATGGCTCTTCCGAAAGCTTTGTCTCGCTATAGTTCTTGAGCGTGCCGCCGATTCCGAATGTAGGCAGCACTGAGAGGTTCTCCACTTCCGGGATACTGACTATAGCGTTGCGAGCAAAGCATCTGCCCTGCAGCACATCCGCGAGTTCATACTTCGGGGGTTCCTTGAGAAACCAGGATGAAAGATTACCCTGAGGATCGCAGTCGATGGCGAGCGTTCTGTTCCCTTCAAGCGCAGACTGGCATGCAAGAGTACCGGAAATGGTTGTCTTCCCTACTCCTCCCTTCTGCAGATGGAATGCGACTGTCTTCGACATCAGATCCTCCAAAGTCTCCATAAGTATATTCCACTTCCCGGATAACTACAATCTAAATTCTTTTGATTTTCATTTGAAAAAATATAATAGCAATTTGCAGTTATATAACAACGATTGAATAAATCTGATTTAATAGTATTAAATCAAATAAATATTGTAGTTTTTACATTCAATTGGATATCGAATCAATTGAAATTTTCCTTGAAGCGCCTCTCCCAAAGGATTCCCCGCGGCTTCGGGTACATGACGGAGTATATAACCTCTGCCGCAATTTGTGAAGCTTTATTGGACACTGTCGGGAAAAAGACTAGAATGGCCTTATGAGATTCATAAGCTGGAACGTCAACGGACTCAGGTCATGCATTGCGAAGGGATTCATGGATTTCGCTTCATCATCGGATGCGGACATCATAGCAATACAGGAGGTAAAGGCCTCCGAGGGTGCGGTGGACATCTCGATCCCGGGATACGACCATCAGTACTTCTCCTTTGCGGACAAGAAGGGATACAGCGGCACAGCCGTCTTCTCGCGCCTCGAGCCGCTCTCCGTATCCTACGGCCTTCCCGATGATGAATACAGCCATGAAGGGCGGGTCATCACGCTGGAGTTCGAGGGTTTCTGGTTCCTGACCGTCTATGTGCCGAACAGCCAGTCTGAGCTCAAGCGCATAGGATTCCGCCTCGGCTTCGATGATTCGCTCAGGGCTTACATCACCAACCTTCGGAAGACGAAGGGCGTCATCGCAACGGGAGACTTCAATGTCGCGAAGGAGCCGATAGACCTGAAGAACCCCAAGCAGAACGAAGGGCATGCCGGATACTCAGAGGAGGAGCGCCAGAGCTTCCGAAAGCTCCTGGACACCGGCATGATCGATTCATTCAGGTATTTCTATCCGGATCTTGCCGGAGCATACTCCTGGTGGAGCTATATGTTCCACGCCAGGGAGAAGAACGCAGGATGGAGAATCGACTACTTCCTGGTATCCGAGGAGATCAAGGATAGGATGAAGGATGCTGGCATCCTCTCTTCCGTCATGGGCTCCGATCATGCGCCAGTCTATCTCGACCTCAGTTGATAAGTCGCACTTATCATTCTGCCTTGCAATGAATTATCCTAAAATGTGCAGAAGCCTCCGGAACGGAGCCGGAGGCTTTGTAAGCTTCAGATACTATACCATTACTTCAGCAGGTATGAAGGTATCGATCCCCTGGACTCGAAGATCTTGCGCTGCTGCGTATTGAGGATCTTCTTGCACATCCTGATCGACTCGGGCGTGACCTCGACGAGCTCATCGTCCTTGATGAACTGAATAGCCTGCTCGAGCGTCGGCTTGGATACAGGAGTGAGAGTGACCGCTTCATCGTGGCCAGAGGCCCTGAGGTTCGTGAGCTTCTTCGTCTTGGTCGGATTGAGCATGAGATCGAGATCCTTGTTTCGCTCTCCTACGACCTCGCCTTCATACACAGGATCTCCTGGCACGATGAAGAACCTGCCCCTGTCCTCAAGCTCCCAGATTCCATAGGCAACGGCATTGCCGGCCCTGTCCGACACAAGGGAGCCTGTGAGGCGCTCCGGGAAATCGCCCTTATAGGGCTCGTAGCCCTTCAGATAGCTGTTCATGATACCGAATCCCTTGGTATCGGTGAGGAACTCGTCACGGAAGCCTATGAGGCCTCTGGCGGGGATATCGAAGCGGATCTTGACCCTTCCCGCCTCCGTGTATGTGATATCGCTCATGACAGCCTTCCTGCGTCCAAGCTTCTCCATGACGGTACCGGAGAATTCCTCCGGGCAGTCAACGAGAAGGACCTCCACCGGCTCTGTCTTCCTTCCCTGCTCATCGGTATGGTAGATGACGTGGGGCCTGCCTACGCAGAACTCGAAGCCCTCACGCCTCATCTCCTCCGCGATGATCGCCATCTGGAATTCGCCCCTTCCCTTGACCGTGAAGGAATCATCGGGGTTGCGCTCAACACGGATCGATACATTCCTCAGAGCCTCCTTCTGGAGCCTCTCCCAGATCTTGGCGCTGGTCGCGGCATTGCCTTCCTTGCCAGCAAGCGGCGAGATGTTCTTGGAGAAGAGCATCGATACCGTTGGCTCATCGACTTCGATGCGAGGGAGCGCCTTCACTTCCTCCTTGGTGCAGATCGTGTCTCCGATGGAGACATCATTGACGCCTGAAAGAACGATGATGTCGCCGGCAACGGCCTTGGGGCAATCCACGAACTGAGGACCGTCATATGCCTGGATCCTCGTGACCCTGAGCTGCTCTACGCTGTCCTCCTTAACGCAGACAAGCGTGTCGTTGGTCTCCGCAGAGCCATTCATGACCTTTCCAACTGCAAGGCGGCCAAGGAAGTCCGAATAGGAAAGATCGGAGACAAGCATCTGGAAAGGCTCCTCGTCATCGTATTCCGGCGCCGGGATATCCTCGATGATCGCATCCAGAAGATCATGGAGATTATCCTTGATATCATCCAACGATCTTCCTCCGCGACCTTCCCTTCCGTTTGCATAGAAGACAGGAACCTCGAGCATCCTCTCATCAGGAGAGAGCTCAAGAAGCAGATCATAGACTTCATTGAGAACCTCTTCAGCCCTGGCATCCTTCCTGTCTATCTTGTTGATGACAACGATGAGGGGAAGATTCTTCATGAGAGCCTTCTCGAGAACGAACCTCGTCTGCGGAAGAGGACCTTCTGCAGCATCGACAAGGAGGATCGCGCCATCGACCATCGACAGACCTCTCTCGACCTCGCCTCCGAAGTCGGCATGGCCCGGGGTATCGATGATGTTGATCTTCACGCCCTTCCAATGTATGGCGCAGTTCTTGGCGCTGATCGTAATGCCCCTTTCCCTCTCGATGGCACCGCTATCCATGATCCTTGTGCCATCCATTCCCTTTCCGACAAGTCCGCTCTGCTTGAAGAGAGCGTCGACGAGCGTCGTCTTGCCATGGTCTACATGGGCGATGATGGCTATATTCCTGATCGATTCATTCTTCGTAATCATACCGGAGAGAAAATATATCCTTTTGGCATTCTGGTGTCTATATATTGCAATTACATTTTGTTATTGCACCAAGCATTAGATCAGCAAATACAATTCGACAGCATTGCTGAAGAACTATTGCTGACCAGCCTCCATCCAATCGCAATTCCCATAGATAGGAAACTAGTCGCTTCCATTCGATGCAGGAAGGGCCATGCCCATATCTGAGCATGACCCTTCAGCACAATCTCAATTCACGCTATCTCAGCTGAGTGAATCGATCTCCGTTGAAATACCATTGAGCGTGATATTCGTTCCGGAGAAACCGGAAAGATCAAATGTGATTGCAGTCGGATTGTTGAGATCAGTTACAGAACTATCCGATACAGCAAACTCAGCCCCTGAACCAGACGCAAATCCAATCTTAAGCTCCTCTGCCTTAAGCTCTATCGGGTTGAATGCATCAGCAACAGACGTAATCTCAACATCAAGATTCTTGAATGCTACAGAACTGGAAGTGAAGGTTGTGGCCTCGGTATCGGTTCCCATCGATCCAGTGAAGACAAGATCAACTGTTCCAGTTGCCTCATAGTCATTGCTGTTGTACTTAGAATACAGAAGGTCGGTCACCTTTATGGAAAGGGTTATTTCAGTCTGATCAGCATTTACTGTTGCTGTCTTTGATCCATCAGCCCATTCGATAGTTCCATTCTTCTTTGAGGTTGTATCTCCTTCTTCTGTAAACAGCCAGCTAATCCTATTGAATACTCTGTCAGTGGCAAAGCCATTCAAAGGAGTAGAAATCGATTCGAGAAGCGTAGTCTTGAGTCCAGCGACAATATCATCGGCAATTGCAGTTGTCACCTGAGATGTAAGAGAAGAAACATCTGCATTTGAGACAGCCTTTGAATTCAGCGTGACAGTTACAGCAGAATTGATTTCTCCGGAAGCATCCGTGCTGTAGCTGATTGCTATTGTATCCTCGCCAGAAACAATTGAAATGGAAACGGAGTATCCAATGATCTTCTTTCCAGCGTTCTCATCGATGACTGTTATACTATATGATGTTGCAACGGAAGAATCCTCATAGATGGGAGTGTATTCAATTGTCATTGTCTTCCCGTCTACTGTATTATCCGATCCATCCAGTTTCACATCAGCTATATCGGCGAATGCCGTAGAAACATCACCAACAACCTTTTCGACTTCATTCCTATCCGCATTGCCTGTTGGACCAGGACCGATAATGATCAATCCATCATTGGGATTGTTATTGCATGCCGAAAGCACAAATACGAGTGCCAGCATGATGATAAGGAATCTCTTCATAATAAATCCTCCGACCATACAATACCCCCCCCCGGTAAAAATAGTCAACGGAAATATTGCATCAAAGCACTATAATGAGACACGTCAACAACGTGGCATATCCAGCGATATCGATAATATTCTGCAAGAAAAATCACCCACACACAGCTATCGAAAGCCTATTGGAATGACGCTGGAAGATCTTGCAGATAAGCTTGGGATGACCAAGCAGCATATCTCAGATATGGAACGTGGCAAGAGGTCGATCAGCAAAAAGACTGCGAAGGAACTTGCTTTTAGGGCCTGTAAGATAGTTTGTGTAAATGGGAAATGCTACTGTAAGGAAGGAGATACA
>CALXXR010000070.1 GCA_944392735.1 uncultured Spirochaetaceae bacterium
CCTAGTAAACAAGGCCGCATAGGCTGAAAGAAAAAGCCGATGCCTTTTCTGCACCAGCTTTCTCTCTACCGCCCATTGATATGCTCCTTCTTTATTTCACTGTCCTATTGACAGGGAGCATACCAGACCAAAGGTAGCGAGGGTTAATCTCTTATAAACCGAGGCCGCCGTCTTGCTGGCGACTCTTTCTATAAGCATAATACAACCCAACCAAAGAAACAGTCAATCAATCGCATTGATGTCAGAATGCAAGCTATTCATTTGCTTGATTGAGTTCACCTATTTCCTCAGGTAGGATTCAAATGCCTGAAGCTCCAGCCGCTTCCATCAAGCAAAGCAGGACCGAAGTCCTGCCCTGCGTTGATTCATAGCCTGCTGTCTCAGCCGAGATCGACGACGCTCTTGTCGTAATCGGCTGGCGGCACGTATCCCAAGAGGCTGATGCAGGTTGCGGCGATCGATGAGATGCCAAGGCCTTCCCTGAGCTCCTTCGGATACTCTCCCTTGTAGCATGGATCGTAGATGATGCATGGAACGGGATTGAGCGAGTGCGAGGTCTTCGCCTTCGGATCTCCATTCTCCTTGAGCTTCACCTCTCCCTTCTTGTCATGCTCGTACATATCGTCGGCATTGCCATGATCGGCGGTGACGACCATGATTCCGCCGCTCTTCTCCACAGCTTCCCTGATCCTTCCGATCTGGAGATCCATCGCCTCCATAGAGCAGACGACGGCCTCGAAGACGCCTGTGTGTCCGACCATGTCGCCATTGGGGAAGTTGAGCTTGATGAAGTCCCACTTTCCGCTTCCGATCTCATCGATGACCCTGTCCGCGATCTCCGCGCACTTCATCCATGGCCTCTCCTCGAAGGGGACCTTATCGGAGGGGATCTCCACATACTCCTCAAGCTTCTCGTTGAACTTGCCTGAGCGGTTGCCGTTGAAGAAGTACGTCACATGTCCGAACTTCTGCGTCTCGGAGATCGAGAACTGCTTCACGCCGGATGCGCAGAGATACTCAGCCATGACCCTGTCGATGGCAGGGGGCGAAACGATGTACTGATGCGGGATGTGGAGATCGCCATCGTACTCCATCATTCCTGCATACTCCACCTTCGGCCATCTCTTCCTGTCGAACTCCTTGAAGTCAGGTTCATCGAATGCGCGAGAGAGCTCGATCGCCCTGTCTCCGCGGAAGTTGAAGAGGATCACGGAATCCCCATCCTCGATCGTACCGACGGGCTTGCCATCCTCGGCGATGACGAATGCAGGCAGATCCTGGTCGATCGCTCCCGTCTCCTTGCGGAGCGTCTCGATCGCCTCATGAGCTGAGGGGAACATCCTTCCCTCTCCAAGCACATGCGTCTCCCATCCACGCTTCACCATATCCCAATCGGCATTGTAGCGGTCCATCGTGATGACCATCCTTCCGCCGCCGGAAGCGATCTTCGCATCGAAGGTGCCGTCCGCGGAGAGCTCCTTGAGGTAGTCCGCGAATGGATCGAAGTAATCGAGGGCCGACATCTCGCCTACATCGCGTCCGTCGAGAAGCGCATGGACACGCACCTTCCTCACTCCTTCCTTCTTCGCCTGTGCGACCATCGCCTTGAGATGATCGATATGCGAATGGACATTGCCATCGGAGAGAAGGCCGATGAAATGGAGCGTGGAATCATTCTGCTTCACGTTCGCAACGAGCTTCTGCCATGTCGCGCCCTTGAACATATCTCCGGAGGCGATTGCATTCGAAACGAGCTTTGCGCCCTGGGCGAATACCCTGCCGCAGCCCATCGCGTTATGTCCTACCTCGCTGTTTCCCATATCCGCATCGGAAGGAAGGCCCACCGCGGTGCCATGTGCCTTGAGCTTCGTCCATGGGCATGAAGCGTAGAGGGCATCGAGGTTCTTCGTCATCGATGCAGCGACGGCATCTCCGTCCTTGTACTTTCCGAATCCGACGCCATCCATGATGACAAGCACTACCGGTCCACGGCGTTCGATCCTGCCGTTCTTCTTCAGTGGTTCAACCATTTCTTTCTCCTCTTCTGAGAATATAGCGAATTGCTTCAAAGCGGTGAAGTAGCCGCCTTGAGCCATGGAAGCACATCGCCCTCCACAAGCTCATGAAGCTCCGTATATATCCTGCTGTGGTAATCGTCTATCTGCTTCCTCTCCTCATCGGTGATGAGGGAGAGGTCCATCAGACGCCTCTCGTACGGAACGAGCGTCAGGACCTCGAAGGAATAGAATTCCCCGAACTCCGTCTCCATATCCTTCCTGACGGCAAGCAGGTTCTCGATCCTGATTCCGTACCTGCCCTCCTTGTAGAGCCCCGGTTCATCGGACACCACCATGCCTGGCATCAAAGGCACATCGATCAGGGCCGAAGAGATCCTCAGCGGTCCCTCATGCACATTGAGGCGGCACCCGACGCCATGGCCCGTGCCATGGAAGAAGCTCTCGCCGCACTGCCAGAGGAACTGCTTTGCAAGGACATCGAGCTGGACGCCCCTCGTTCCCTTCAGGAACTTCTGCCTGGAAAGGGCAAGATGCCCCTTGAGCACCAGCGTGTAGTCGCGCTTCTCCTCATCGGTGGGCTCATCTCCGAAAAGGAGCGTCCTCGTGATATCGGTGGTGCCGAACTCGAACTGCGATCCCGTATCGAGGACAAGCAGCCCGTGGCCATCGATCTCCGAGCTGCTTTCCTCCGTGGCGCTGTAGTGGCACATGGCGCCATGCTCCCTGTAGCCTGAGATGGGGCTGAACGATGGCCCGAGATAACCGGGTATCCTCCTTCGTTCCGCTTCAAGCATGGATGAGAGCATGATCTCGTCATAGCGCCCGTTCCAGTCGAGGCGCGCAAGGAAGGAGACATATGCCGCGGCATCGTAGATATGGGCAAGCCTCATGCCCTTGAGCTCGGAATCGTTCTTCCGCGTCTTCATATCCGTCGTGATGTCCCGCATTGCGATATTGCGCTTCCCGGACAATGCCTTATGGAACATCTCGGACACCTTGTCTGGCGAATAGCATCCAGGACCCTTGCAGAACTTCGGAAGATCCTCGGCAGCCGCCTCGTATGGCCTGATGTCGAAGACGGCCTTCGTCTCCGATAGAAGCGCCTTGTCATGGAACCGACCGCGGTCGATGAAGAGGACGGCCTTCGTCAGCGATATGAATGCATAGGAGATGAACACTGGATTGCATGGAACGTCATCGGCCCTGAGGTTGGTCAGCCATGCGATGTCGTCGATGGAGGCGATGAAGCACCATCTGAGCCCCTTCGCCCTGAGCTCTGAGCGAACCCTAGCCACCTTGGCAGCAGCACTCTCGCCTGCATACTCGATGCTCATCGCCGTGCACTCCGTCGCCGGAAGCGGCGGCCTATCGGGCCAGAGCGGATCGACGAGATCCTCGCAGGCGACAAGCGCTGCACCGTGGGCCTTGAGCCTTGCAGAGAGCTGCGAGAATAGGGAGATGGAGATCGTCGCGGCATCCACTCCCACGCGCATGCCCTCCCCCATGTTCTCCTCAAGCCACTGCCAAGGATCTGGAGTGCCTTCGGTATCGAGCTTCATCATCTCGTATTCCGTGCCGGCGATCTCCTCCTGCGCCTGGATGAAGTAGCGGCTGTCGACCCAGAGCAGCGCCCTGTCCAGCGTTACTGCGACGGTTCCGGCAGAGCCCGTGAATCCGGACAGGAACGCCCTTGTCCGCCAACGCGGCGCTGCATACTCGCTCTGATGGGGATCGGTGCCCGTATCGATCCAGGCATCAAGCCCTCTTTCCCTTAGCTCTCTTCTCAGGCCTGTCAGCCTGCTCTCGATATCCATGCGCATACCTCCACAGAATCCATGCCAGAAGCGCGGCTCCAGCTGCTGTCATCATAAGGCAGAACACCTGCCCCTTGGAAATATTCAGAAATGATTGGAACAGGGCGATGTTGTCGCTCCTCTCGCCCAGTGCGATGACATACCCGATATCCGCATCGGGCTGCCTGCAGTACTCGATGGCGAAGCGGAAGATGCCGTATCCCATCAGGTAGAAGGCGAAGACGGTGCCATCAGGCAGCTTCTTCCTGAGCTTCCATGGCCTGATGATGAACCAGAGGATCAGGAAGAGCACGATGCCCTCGAAAAGCGCTTCATAGAGCTGCGATGGATGCCTGGGAAGGTTGACGATCTCCCCTGGGATATAGGCAAGCCCTACCCTGTCTGCGATCTCCTGCACCCAAGGCTCCGATGACGGAAATCCTGGAGCCGTCGGGAACACCATCCCCCAAGGCACCGTCGTGACGCGCCCGTAGAGCTCGGCATTGATGAAGTTGCCGATCCGTCCGAAGGTATATCCGAGCGGGATTCCCGCAACGACGGTATCGGTGAGCCGCAGCAGCCTGCGCTTGTGGAAATGGCAGAAGAAGATGCCTCCTACGAGGGCGCCTACGACGCCTCCGTGGTAGCTCATGCCCGGCAATCCGACGAACTGCCCATTCCTGAATGGCCAGAAGATCATCCATGGATGCGTCAGATAGTAGAGGCCATCGCTGTAGAAGAAGACGGAGAAGAGACGGGCGAAGAGAAGCAGGAAGAGGATCGCATAGAAGAAGAACGTCTGGCTGTCGTCGCTCGACATGAGGAGGTATCGGTCATGTCTGCACTGGTATCTGAAGAGCGCATACGCGATGCCGAACGCGACAAGATACATCACTGCATACCATCTGATCGGCAGGCCCGGGATCACGTAGGGATCGATCCAGCTTGGAAACTGTGCGAACAATGCAAGCATGGATTGAGTTTATCCCACAAGGAAGATGCAATGCAAACCGCATCGATGATATATTCCATGGTATGAAGAAAGCTGCTGCAGCGCTCCTCGCCGCCCTTTCGCTGTACACGGCAACGGCAGGAGCAGCTAGGGAATACACGCCCATGCTGACGGTACAGCCGTCGCATCTCGAGGCGAACCAAGCCGCCTCGGATTCAAGGAGCATCTCGCAGATCCTCTACTCGCTGGGGAATCTCTACGCATACCTCAGCACGGACTTCCTCTATGGCATCGATTCGGAGGCGATGGAGACGGAGCTCATAAGCGCGATGATCGACTCGCTTGGGGATCAGTACTCATACTACATCACGCCCGACGATGCGCGCGAATTCGAGGAGACGACGGAGGGTGAATACGTTGGCATAGGCACGTATCTGACGAAGATGAATCCCGCGTACGCCGATCCAAGCGATCCCGAGAGCTGGATGATCATCATCGCCTCCCCCTTCCCCGGAGGACCTGCCGACAGGGCTGGCCTCCGCCCCCGCGACATGATCAGCGCCATCAACGGCGAGGATGTCTCGTACATGACGGCCACGGAGGCATCGAACAGGATGAAGGGCAGGATCGGGGAGAATATCACGCTGACCGTGCACCGCGGCACAGCCGTATTCGACATAACGCTCCAGCCTGAGGTCGTGACGACACCGACGACGGTATCGGGCATGCTTACCGATGACATCGGCTATATAGCGATCTACTCCTTCTCCCTCACCACCGGAAGCTCCGTCCACGATGACATCTCATCGCTTCTCGGAAAGGGGGCGGAGAAGCTCATCATCGACCTGAGGAACAATGGCGGCGGAACAGTGCAGAGCGCGCTTGAGACCGCTGATATGTTCCTCTCGGAAGGCACGATGCTCATCACGCGCTACAAGCCATCTTCGGGAAGGTCCGAGACCATCGCCGAAGCCGATGGGGAAACGGCCGTTCCGGATTCGATGCCGCTTATGCTGATCGTCAACGGAGGCACTGCATCCTCGAGCGAGATACTAACAGGAGCGCTCAAGGACAACGGCAGGGCCACCGTCCTCGGCAGCCAGACATTCGGCAAGGGCATCTCGCAGGAGATCCGTCCATTCCGCGGCGGCTTCGTGCAGATCACGACAGGCCATTTCTACACGCCAAGCGGCAATGACATCCATGAGGTGGGCATAGCGCCGGACATCGTCATCGAAGACCCTGAATACACCGATGAGGAGATGGAGGCCTTCGAGCGCTTCATGGAAGAGGATCGCTTCTCATCGTACCTGGAGAAGCATCCAGAATACACGAAGGAGAACATCGAAGCCTTCGCCGACATGCATTCTGAAAGCGGAGTGCCTGAGGATCTGCTGAGGCTTCTGGTGCGGAACGAGTACATCTACGGCATGGACTACGATGAGCGACCCGTCGCGGACATCTGGTTCGATACATACATCGCCGCTGCGCTGGAGGCGCTGGGGGAATGAGGGTATTCCTGCTCAGGCGCGAAGCCGGAAACGATGGCATATACCACCTCTCGCAGAAGGAGAGGAACTATCTATGCAATGTCCTGAGGCTATCGATCAACAGCGTATTCACCGCAAAGGACAGCAAGGACAGATACTACAGGGCATTCCTCTTCGATGAGGATACCCTCACGCTGGAGGAGACGGACAGGCCCGAGGCCACACTGCTCGACGGCCTCTCATCATACCAGGGGCCGTTCGTGCCGATTTCTGCATTCGTCTCCGTGCTCAAGGGCAGGAAGAACGAGATGGAGGTACGCGCTCTGACCGAGATAGGCGTAAGGAGGATCGTCCTCATGGAGACGGAATTCACCCAGTCCCCCCTATCCGGACACGACAGGGAGAGGCTTTCGTCCATCGTCCGCGAAGCCGTGCAGCAGTCGGGTAGCTCGGAGCCTGAGATCATAGGCCCTCTTCCCTTCAGCGAGGCCCTCAATCTTGCAGATGGCCGCATGCTCATCCTCCATCAGAGCTCGCTGGAGGCGACGAAGCGCCTGTCCCAGGCCCTCTCCGGCTGCACTGCCGCGGATCCGGTCTCGTTCCTCATAGGACCAGAGGGAGGCTTCTCAGAGAAGGAGTGCAGCATGGCAATCGGAAAAGGCGCTGTGCCGATACTGCTATCAACGAACATCCTCAGAGCCGAGACCGCTGCGATATACACAGCATCCGCGATACAGGCGCTCCTGCAGAACTGAGACTCAGAAATGCATAGATGCCGCTGAAGCCGGATTTTCGGGAAACGGCCTCTGGATGATCCTTTCATACACACCTGTCCCAATGATGCGAAAACCCGAATATTTCGATTGAATATCCGGCACAAGCATCACATCCTTTATCCGGAGGGGTGGATTTGAGGCTTCTGGCATTTTCCCTTGGAAGGGGCATCACGGATAGGATCTCACGCATCGCCGGCCATGGCTCGGCGGTCGCATGCCCTACTCTCCAGCGTCTTTCGACAGCTGGGTTCCATGAGGACGACATCGTGATCGCAAAGGCATCATCCCTTATCCGCGAAAGCCTCAGGGCATCGATAGGCTCGAGGAGCATCATCGCAATCATGGATGACGACATACCGCTGGAAGGCGTCGTCCGCATCGGAGAGGACTTCAGCGACTTCGAGCTCCTGGAGGCTGTGGAGACTGCATCGGCTGAGCGTGGCATCCACAGCAGCATACGTGAAGGCATGGCTGGCAGCTCCGATGTGATGAGGAGGACCCGGAGGCTTATGCAGATGGCATCGATGTCGACGCTGCCGCTGCACATCATCGGCGACACGGGAACGGGCAAGACGCATGCCGCAAGGCTGATACACGGCTGCGGCGGAAGCGGAAGGAGCATCGTGATCGAAAGCTGCGGCTGCCTCGTCAACGGCATTGCGGACAGCACCCTCTTCGGGCATACGAAGGGAGCCTTCTCGAGCGCTTCGGACGAAAGGGGCGGGATACTCGCCGCCGCCGATGGATCGACGCTCTTCCTTGATGAGATAGAGGACCTGCCCATGGATCTGCAGTCTAAGCTCCTGCAGGTGCTGGATACCGGCGAATACAGGAGGCTTGGGTCGGACAGGATCTGCAGGTCGAGGTTCCGGCTGATCACGGCATCCAACGTTCCGCTGAAGAAGCTGATGGAGGAGCACAGGCTCCGCAAGGACTTCTACTACAGGATATCCGGGATAGAGCTGAGGATGCCAAGCCTGTCGGAGCATATGGAGGATATACCGGAGCTGCTGGCCGCGTATGAGAGGCGCAGCGGGTATGGACATGTGATCACCGACTGCACGCCGTTCATGCATCCATTCCCTGGAAACGTCAGGGAGCTGTTCAAGGCCGCGGAGCTCCATCTCCAGGGGTTCCGCCACTATGCCAGCGAAGCGGACAGCTGTGGATTCCAGCCGGTCTAATCATTGCAGCAGCATGATTTGCACAGCTGTGGATAAACCACTCCCCACTTGTGGAAAACCTGTGGAAAACCATGGGGAAAAAGGCTTTTCCACACCCCTCCGTGGGTTATCGAAACATCATTGATTCTATATAGATTCTATGTTGATGCACTATTAAGCGTCATTTTTATCTCTTTGTGAAATAAGCATTTATGTAAAGTCGAACATTATCCGCGATATTGTTCATCATAGACGGCTCGGGCGCTCTTCACCGACTTTTCCACATGGTTTCCACCGAGATGTGGAAAACCTGTGGAAAACCTACATGTAGCGTCGCTTGCAATAAGACTCTATAATCATAGCCATGACTGTCTATTCAATAGGGAATCCACTGATCGATATCCTGTGCTATGTCGACGATTCGGACCTTGAGTCACTTGGGCTCAGCAAAGGCATCATGCTCCTGGTCGATGAGGAGAAGCGCACGGAGATACTCGAAGCAATCAAGGATAGGAAGAAGACGGTCTCCTGCGGAGGATCGGCTCCCAATACGATGGTCACGCTGCGCATGCTCGGCGTCGAAACGACGCTTGCAGGGGGAATCGGCAATGACGAGTATGGCGGGATATACAGAAGCAGGCTGCGCGAAAGCGGCGTCCATGATGAGACGGAGGTATTCCAGGCCGCTACCGGCACATCCATCATCCTCCTGACTCCCGATGGGGAGAGGACGATGAACACATACCTGGGAGCGAACAGGCTCTTCGATGCCGATAGGATCAGGGAAGAGAGCGTAAGGAATGCCGGGCTCTTCTACTTCACGGGATACATGTGGGATACGCCGCAGCAGAAGAGCGCTGTGCGCAAGGCGCTCTCCATCGCAAAGGAATGCGGAATGAAGGTCGCATTCGACCTTGCGGATCCCTTTGCAGTCGGTCGCTACCGCTGGGAGTTCCTCAGGCTCATAGAGAACCATTGCGACATAGTATTCGCCAACAGCGAGGAGGCCAGGTTCCTCTGCAGCCGCTATGATGCATATGAATGCTGCCGATCAATGGGCGAGCTCTGCCCTATAGCCATCGTCAAGGATGGAAGGAAGGGTTCGTACATCTCCGACCATGGAAGGATGCTCGAGATACCGCTCTATGGAACGAAGAAGCCCGTCGATACGACGGGAGCCGGAGACACATACGCCGCTGGCTTCCTCTATGGCTATGCCAATGGCTACAGCACTGAGGACTCCGGCAACATAGCATCATACCTTGCGGGTGAGATCATAACCCAGATCGGCGCCCAGTTCTCCCCCCAGAAGGCTGAGGAAGTAAGGCGCGGAATCACCCTTGGATTCGGGACTCCTTCTCCTTCCTGACCATCCCCTTGTATCTCGTAAGGATGAAGAGCGAGAGGATCGCCGTCAGCAGCGCCGTTCCCGGCAGGTTGAACCAGATTCCCTCAAGCCCAAGGGGGAGGAGGATTATGATCAGGGCAAGCGGGAATATGAACGCGGCTGAGACCGAGATCGATGCGGCATACAGCGGCTTGCCGATGGCGGACATGAAGCACTGCGTGCAGATGAAGATCCAACGGACCGCATATGCCGCCGAAGCGATTAGAAGCGCACCATGGCCCATGATGCGAAGGCTGCTGCCGCCTCCCTCCACGAACAGATCCACGAAGAACTCCGGCGAAAGGAAGACGAACAGGCCGAATGCAATGGACATGACAGCTCCGGCTCCGAAGCAGTAGCGTTCGATGGCTCCTACCCTGTCGAAGCGCCTTGCGCCCCAGTTATAGCCAACCGATGGCTGAAGCGAATCGCACGTTCCATACATCAGCGGCATGACCAGTCCATCCGCGGACATGATGATGCCGTAGACGCTGACGGCATCCGCTCCTCCAAGGGAGAGCAGCATGACATTCATGATGATGGATATGATCCTTCCTGAGACATTGGAAAGGAATGTCGGCATGCCGCATGAGACTATCGTCCTTATGAGCGGAAGGCTGATCCTGGGCTTCGAGAAGCGGAGATCCATCCCACCCCTTAGGAAGAGGAAGAGCACGGTCAGCGCGGCAAGGCTCATGCCAAGGCATGTGCCCATGGCCGCGAAGGCGATGCCTTTCTTCAGCACGAGAAGGAACATGAGCTCGAAGAAGACTCCGCCGCAGGCAAGGCCGATGTTCATGAAGAGCGATCCCTTGATCTTGCCGCATATCCTCAGGTAGTTGTCCATGGCAAAGACAAGCGTCGTGAACGGGGAGAAGCACGCATATGTCCTCAGGTAGGGAACGGCATAGGGAAGAAGCGTCTCATCTGCGCCCATCATCCTGAAGAGCGTCGGGGCTAAGATGAAGAGAAGCGAGCCCGTGACGACGCCTGAGAGGATTATCAGCACGACAGCCGCTGAGAAGATGCCGTTAGCATCCTTCTTTTCCCCTCTCCCGAGCTTGATGGCTATGGGGACGGAGGAGCCGACGCCGATCATGTCCGAGACCGCGAAGTTTATGATCACGAACGGCATTGCGAGGCTGAGGCCAGCGAATGCATCGGAACCGAGCACCCGTCCTACGATGATGCCCTCGATGAGGTAATACAGAGATGATGCAAGCATCCCCAGCGCTCCGGGGATTGCGGCTTTGAAGAAGAGATGTCCTGGCTTTGTCCCAAGAAACAGCTTCTCGGCGTTATCCGATGGCATAGTTCCTCCAATGCACTATGAAAAACCATGGAGTCACTCTATAGTCAAGATATGAAAAGGAATTCAGGCAAGCTGTATACGACCGGGGAATTCGCCGATCTCTTCGGGATCAGCAAGGATACCCTCTTCTACTACGACAGGATCGGGCTCTTCTCGCCTGCTGCAAGGAGCAGCAATGGGTATCGCTGCTATTCAGTCCACCAGATAGGGCTGTTCGAGGCTATCCTCTCGCTTCGCAATGTCGGTATCAACATAGAAACCATCAGGGAGTGCTTCAGCACCAAGAGCAATGAGAAGCTGCTTTCGATGTTCTCGATGGAGAAGGAACGAATCAAGGCGAGGATCACCGAACTGGAGAATACGCTGGATTCGATCTCCTACCTCACCGATCTGATGGATGATGCCATATCCAGGAAGGAAGGCGATATGGAGATCAGGCATTCCGATGCCCTCTCCGTAGTCGAGAGCAGGATATGGGAGGCCGATGATGTCGAGGGAAGCGACGACTGGAACCTCTTCCTTGCTTCCTTTTCGCGCCAGAGCATGCGGTCGGATATGCTCAACCAGGGCACCAGGATACGCTTGGAGGATATCATCAGCGGCCAGTTCCTGAGGATCAGGAACATCTTCGTCTACAGTCGAAGCGAAGCCAATGCCATCATACCATCAGGACTCTATGCATTCGCATACACATCCAGGCCATATACCGAATTCGGCGGTATATACTCGGATCTCCTGAAGATGATCGACGATGAGGGATTCGTCCCGGCATCCGATTCATACGAGGAGTACGTGCTTCCCGACATCACGTCGAAGAGCATGGAGTCATCGCATACGCGGATCAGGATAGCCGTGGAAAGGAAGAACCCGGATCGCTGAGACCCGGGTTCCATCGTCCTCTGCTCTGGATCAGTAGTTCTGTCCGACGAGCTCGAAGTATGCCTGCGGATGGTTGCAGACCGGGCAGACGCCAGGAGCCTTCTTGCCGACTACGATGTGGCCGCAGTTCCTGCACTTCCAGATCATCTCGCCATCGCGGGAGAATACAAGGCCTTCCTCGACGTTCTTCAGAAGAGCGAGGTACCTCTCCTCATGATGCTTCTCGATGGCCGCGACGCCTCTGAACTTGGCTGCGATCTCCTTGAAGCCCTCCTCATCAGCTACCTTAGCGAACTCGGCATACATATCCGTCCACTCATAGTTCTCGCCCTCTGCTGCTGCCTTGAGGTTCTCCGGTGTGGACTTGATGTCGCCACCCTCGAGGTACTTGAACCAGAGCTTTGCATGCTCCTTCTCATTCTCTGCTGTCTCGAGGAAGATGGCTGCGATCTGCTCATAGCCTTCCTTCTTAGCCTTGGAAGCAAAGTATGTGTACTTGTTCCTTGCCTGGCTCTCGCCGGCAAATGCCGCCTGAAGATTCTTCTCAGTCCTTGATCCCTTCAGTTCCATTTTCTTTCTCCTTCTTTCTGCATTCGTTGCAGATGCCTTCGAATATGAGCTTATGTGAAGTGATGGAAAAACCATCTTCCATAGGTTCGGCCTCGATGTTCAGTCTATTATCATATGGGATTGCGATATCCACAACCCTCCCGCACCGCATGCAGTATCCGTGGCAATGCTCCTCCGTCCTATGGTCGTAGTGCACCTCGCCATTCGCGAAGGATTCCACCCTGCCTATCCTTCCATCCTCAGAGAGGGCAGCGAGGTTGCGGTATACCGTAGCCTTGGATATCGTGCTGTGCTTCGATGATATGACGCGATAGATATCATCGGCGCTGGGATGCCCTGGATACGACATGACGGCTTCATATGTAAGCTCCTTCTGCATCGTATTCCTTCTTCCCATTCCAGCTCCTTATTGATATCTGTTATCAATAGAGTATCAGTATTGAAGAATGTAGTCAACATCAATATATGAGTATAATATCAATGGAGGAACACATGGATACTGAGGCAATGACCCTCGTGGTAATCGCAATAGCCATCGCGCTGGCGATATTCCTGATCTGCAGGGAGCTCGTATGCTGGTATAACAAGACGAATAGGAAGATCGCCCTCCTGGAGAGGCAGAATGCGCTTCTCGAGGAAATACTGGGGCATCTCGAAAGCATCGAAAGGAAGAACGGATAAGCAAGACCCCTCCGGCTATGCACCGAAGGGGTCGATGATGGATGCAGATGGCATCACTTCTTGGGGAGTATCCTCACCTGCTTGTACAGGCCATCTCCCTCGCTCTTCGTCTCGACTCCGTCGAAATCATTGAGCGCTGTATGGATAAGGCGCCTCTCGAACGGGTTCATCGGATCGAGGAGCTTCGAGCGTCCTGTGCGCCTCACCTCCGCGGCGGTCCTGTATGCCGTGCGGATGATCTGCTCCTCGTGCCTCATCCTGTAGTTCTCGCTGTCGATGACCACCTTGATATCCGGATCGAGGTTTCCGGCATATACGTTGGCGATGAGCTGGATGGCATCGAGGTTCTTGCCCTTGCGACCGATGATGATCGAGGAATCATCGCTCTCGATGTTGATGCCGATCTTCGAATCGCGGCGGAACGAGATCGTGGATCTTCCCGTGTAGCCCATCTTCATGATGAGCGTATCCAAGAACTCCAATATCTTCCTCTCATTGTCGTTCTGAGGCTCTGGATTGCGGTCCACATTGGACTCCTTCTCCTCATCATCCCTAGATGGCTCAGACTCCTCCTGCGGAGCCTCCTCTCCATAGTAGACCCTGATGCGGACATTGCCCTTCCTGAAAAGACCCTTCTTCTCCTTCTCGAGGATCTCCACATCGAACTGATCGCGATCGAGTCCGAGCTCCCTTATCGCCCTGTCTATGGCTTCCTGCTCTGTCCTTCCTTCGAAATCCTGCTGCATGCTCACTTCCTCCTGTTCTTCCTCTTCGCTTCCTTCTTGGCAAGCTTCTCGGCATCGCGCTCAGCAATCTCCTGAGCGTAGGCATTCTTCTTCCTCTTGTTGACGAAGATCTGCTGTCCGATGGAGATCACGTTGACCGTGGACCAGTAGAGAAGCAGTCCGGATGGCGCATTGTACATGACGAAGAAGAAGATGATCGGCATGCCATAGGTCATGAACTTCATCATTCCAGCCTGCCCGCTTGCCGCCTGGCTGCCCATCTGGGTGATCTTCATCGAGAAGATCATCGAGAAGCAGTAGAGGATCGGAAGTATGTGTATCTGGCTTCCGAGCAGAGGAATCGCGAACGGAAGCGTATAGATCGTATCAGGTATCGAGAGATCCGGTATCCATCCAGGGATGAACATCGAACCCCTGAGATCGAAGTTCGTATTGAGAAGCCCGTAGAGGGCGATGAAGATCGGGAACTGTATGAGCATCGGAAGACACGATCCCATAGGATTGATCTTCTCCTCCTTATACAGCTTCGCCATGGCCGCATTCTGGGCCTCCGGATCATCGGGATACCTCTCCTTGATCTCATTGATCTTAGGCGTGAGCGCTCCCATCTTGGCCGTCGAATCCATGCCCCTCTTCGCAAGAGGCTGCAGAAGAAGCTTGATGAGTATCGTCAGCAGGATGATGGCCACACCGTAGTTCGGTATCAGTCGATAGAAGAGCTGAAGAAGCCAGTTGAGGATATTCTCAAGCCATGAAAGCCAGCTTCCATCGAGTATCTCGTTGAGGTCATGGCCTTCGATGCGGAAGATGTTCTCATCGGCATTGCCGTAGATGGAGAGATCGTTCTTCACCTTCGGTCCGGCATAGAAGGAATACATATCCTGCACAGAAGAGCTGTCCGAAGCTCTCCTTGTCATATAGATGGTATCCTCCTGAGATACTCCTTCATCATTATTCGTCTGGATTGCATACGAAGAGGCTATCGTTGTGTCATCTCCAGGAATGAGCATGAACGTGAAGTACTTGCCGGAGAGAGCCATCCAGTCTACCGTTCTATCCTCATCGGATACGAACATTCCATTGCTGAATCTGGCGTCGCTGCGGCCTTTTCCATCGTATCTGACGGATACGCGCCTGTAGTCGTAGTTGTTGGAGATCGACTCGAATTCCGGTCCGATCTGCGGTCCTACGGATATCGTATAGGCAGGCGCTGGCGATCCATCGGCCGTCTTCACGGATACAGCAAGCTGCATCATGTACTCGCCGTTGTCTGGAATCGCGTACTGCTTCGAGATCGTAAACGGATGTCCGTCTGATGTCGTGAAGTCCCTGCTGAAGGATACGATGTTCAGTCCGTTCGAATTCACGCTCTCGCTATGGCTGAACACGGCATCAACCGGCGATGAATGATCTCCTCCCGCATAGAGCATGAATGCATTCTCATCATCTGCATCCTTGAAGAGCAGCTCAACGGGCTCTCCTTCATCGAGATGCTCGGTGAGCCTTATCGATGAAACGGATGCTCCACTTGGATCGAATTCGATCTCATATGCCCCTGCAGCTACCGTGAATGGCGTCGGATCCGGATCCGCACCGACGGCGGAAAATCCTCCGGAAGCCTCGGGCAGGGATGCATCTATCTCCGCTATGACCTCAGCCTCATTCGTCGGCATCGGCATCTCCGGAGCGAAGAATGCTGTCTGTATACCCATGCCAACCGTTATGACTATAACGGAGAGCACGATTGCTATGATGGTATTCCTATCCATCTCTTCTCCTTGAAAGATAGGAAGATATGTATCCGGAAGCTGGAATAGGAACTCTCTGCTGATGAGAATGGTGGGAAACTATTTCCGCCTTGACCTGTCCAGAAGCTCTGTGAAGCCGGACTCAAGCAAGGAGAAGGTGGAAACCTTACCAGGATACAGGACAAGAGCGTAGTCATGCCCTTCATCTTCCACAGGATCCTCCGAGCTGATCCTCATAGCGTAGTTGCGGAAAACCTCCTTTGCCCTCCTTCTCGCCTTGTTGCGCTGAACGGAATTGCCGAAGTGCTTTGCCGGAATCACTATGATTCGATCGAAGCCCAGATGGTTGCTAAGACTGATTAATCGCATTCCCATGCATGAAACCGAGCGTCCCTGCCTGAAAATGCGATTGATTTCTTCTTTCTTCCTGATGATCTCTGTCTTAGTAAGGCTTCTTCTCATCGCTGGCTGTAAGGCTGTGTCTGCCCTTGGCTCTGCGGCGAGCGAGCACGAGACGTCCACCCTTGGTGGCCATTCTTGCACGGAAACCGAACTTCCTTGTCCTCTTCATCTTGCTTGGATGATAGGTTCTCTTGCCTTTGTTACTCATTGATATACTCCAAATCCATCGCCCTAAAGCGGTTAATATCAGAATTAGGCTGCATTTGCATCCAATTATGTGATTCTAGCAAACAGCGCATCACAGGTCAACCCATATGATTCCTATACTGAAAGCCTCAATTCCAGCGGAGTATCATCAGATCATCGGCCTCTGCAGATGGGAATGCCCTGTTGAAATCGGAGATCAGCCTTGCCTTCTCAAGCATTGCCATCGCCCTTGCCGATGACCCATTGGCATATATGCATAT
Source organism: uncultured Spirochaetaceae bacterium (assembly GCA_944392735.1). GTDB lineage: Bacteria > Spirochaetota > Spirochaetia > Sphaerochaetales > Sphaerochaetaceae > Ornithospirochaeta. The sequence continues at coordinate 16,385 of CALXXR010000070.1, forward strand.
GCACCTGCCATCCATCTTCGCAAACGATGTGCACCTTCGGAGGGCAGGACCCGCTATCATAGGCCATTTCCTGTGGTAGTCGGCCTGCGATGACGACATCCTGCCCACATATTCCCTGACAAGGTCCTTTATGTCCTTCACCTCAGCCAACTGAAAATCCTCCGTTCTCGACTCTGTATGATATACCATCGCTGCGGCTTCCGGAGAAATAGCTTTCATTCGGCAGGAACGTGTAGAATGCCTGCGAGTATCCTGGAAGGGATGAGAGCACATCTCCCCTCTTAGCGCTGTCCAGCTCGAGAAGCACATCATCGATCAGAAGCATCGGCTTCCTGCCTGTCTTCTCGGAGAAGTACATCGCTTCGGCTATCCTGAATATGATGGAGGCAAGCCTTATCTGCCCGGTGGAGCCTGTTGAGGCGAATGGAGAGCCATCGCACATCACGGTGAATCTGTCCCTATGTATGCCGCTGGATGTAGTGGACAATGCGAAATCGCGCTCGATGCTGCCTGAAAGATAGGATTCGATCTCAGCTGCGTTTTCGAATGCACCCCATGATGGCTGATACTTCACGCTCACTTCCATATCCGTCCCTGATATGCGTCTGAAGAGATCGGGAAAGATGGAATTGAAGCCATAGACTGCCTCAGCCCTCTCCTTCATTATCTCCAATCCATATGATGCCAGCCTTGAATCATAAAGCTGAGCTATGAGCCTATCTCCTTTCCTTATGGCAGCATTGCGCTGCATCAGCACGGCCCTGTATGACCTTAGAGAATCAAGGAAGAACGGAGAGTATAGGCTCATCATCTGATCGAAGAACCTTCTGCGGTTCTCGGGCTCTCCCTTCACGAAGAGGATGTCGTCATGGGAGAAGACGATGCAAGGGAATCTGTAGAGAAGATCCTTCCTGTCGCCTATCTCCTTCCCATCGACCGCAATCCTTCTCCTTCCATCGAAGAATGATATGGAGATGCTCTCCCGTACGCCGTTGTCATCCTCCGCTGCTGCAGATAGCGAGAAACCTTCGCAGCCGCTCCTTATGGCTTCCTTCAGATGATTGGTCCTGAACGACGATCCATATGAAAGGACGTGCATCGCCTCGAGGAAATTGGTCTTCCCCTGACCGTTTGTGCCAGTGAGAACAATATCCTCCGCATCTACATCTACATCTGCGGAGGATATATTCCTGAAATCCCTTATCGAGACGGAAACGAATCTCATTGAGGCTGCATCGGCATCAGAACGAAGAGATAATCCTTCTCCGGCTCGGATGAGAATATCATGGCCGATCTTGGCTCATTGAACATTATCTTCATGTATTCGGAATCCATCTTCTTTATAGGAGCAAGGAGAAGCTGGCAGTTGAAGGACATCCTGACATCATCGCCTGAATAGGATGCCGGTATCTCCTGATGGCTGTCGCCGAATTCAGTGTTTTCGCTGGAAAGGGCAGCCCTGTTCTCCGAAAGATCTATGTATATCCTCTTCGATTTGCTTTCCACGAGGATGGATATCAGGGAAATGGCCTTCTCTACATCCTCCTTCTTGAGGATGCACACCTTTCCAAGATTCCTTGGAATGACCTTCTCATATGCAGGATAAGGACCCTGGATAAGGGTCGAGTATATCGTTCTGTTCCCTATCTCAGCGAAGATATATCCTTCCATGACTCCTATGGAAAGCAGTCCTTCGCCTGTTCCTATGGACTTCATGAGGGATAGGAATCTCGTGGGTATGATCGCTGGAATGAAGTCGGGTATGTTCTGCTCGAAGTGGCGGCATACGTACGCAAGCCTCTTTCCATCGGTGGCGACGAGCACCAGATCATCGTTCTTCCTCTCCATGTATACTCCTGTGAGGAAGTGCCTTGAGTCCTCATCGGCTACAGCGAACGATGTCTTGTCTATCATATCGAAGTAGTCTCGCTGAGTGAGGGAGAAATAGAGGGACTCGTCTATCTCAGCCAGCTCCGGGAACTTCGATGCCTCTATCGTCTTTATGTTGATGATGAAGGCATTGCTGCCATCTGCAGGCTTTATGGTGAGGTTGCCGTTCTCCTCGGCCACCTCTATATCGATATCAGGGACATTCTTGAGAAGCTGGGAAAGCTTCTCGCAGTATACGGTGGTGGCTCCTGGAACGAGTACGGAGACATCGATGGTGGATGAGAATCCCATCTTCTGATCGGTTGCCTTTACAGTGAGGGCATCATTGCTTGCCTCGAGAAGCACATTGCTTGATATCGAAAGGGAATTCTTTGAGCTCGAGAAGCTGTTTGCCAGCTCTATCTCCGCTCTGAGAAGGCTGGACTGGCAGATGAATTTCACGGAAGTCTCTCCTTATCTTCTATTAATATACCATAAATAAGGGCCAGTAATAATAGTAAGGGCTGCGAAATTGTGGAAAACCATATTCATTTCATTTTGATGCAATGACATAGCTTGTGGATAGATCTGTGGATAGAAAGCCTTTCCATCCACATTAATCCACAGCTTTCGGAGTGGCATGGACCAAGCTGTGGAAAACTCCGATTCCTTCCACATCCTTTCCAGATGCAATCAACAGGTTTTCCACCGCTTTTCCACAGGGTTTTTCCACAATCGGTGGAAAACTACTGCAGCAGCTCCGCTTTTATGGTCTCAACTGCCTGCTTCACCGACTCATCGGTATCGAGTATGGATTTTATCTTCTCTACCGAGTACATGATGGTCGTATGGTCCTTTCCGTTCATCATCTTCCCGATCTCGGACAAGGAGTATGATGTGAGCTCCGAGGCAAGGTATATCGATATATGCCTTGCAAGTGTGATGTTCTTATTACGGCTCTTTCCCCTGATATCGTATTCCTTCAGGTTGAAATAGGACGCCGTGCTGTGGATTATCATATCGACCGTTATATCGGTATTGCGTATTGCAGGAGCGACGATGAAGTTCTTCAGCTGCTCCTTTGCTATATCAAGCGTCACGGGCTTTCCCACAAGCGTGGCGAAGGAGCTGAGGGTGGTAAGGGCGCCTTCGAGGTCCCTGACGTTCGTATTGACGTTCTGGCAGATGTACTCAAGCACATTCTGGTCCATCGTATAGCCCTTCTCCTTGCATTTCTGCATGGCGATGGCGACCCTTGTCTCGTATGCAGGCGGCTGGAGATCCACGTTTAGGCCTTTCCTGAACCTGGTCTTCAGCCTATCCGTTATATCGGTGAGCTCCGTTATCGGGCGATCGCACGTGAGGACTATCTGCTTGTGGCTGTCGTATAGCTCATTGAACGTATGGAAGAGCTCCTCCTGTGTTGAATCCTTCTTCTGCAGGAAATGGATATCGTCTATGAGGAGCACATCGACGTTCCTGTACTTGGCCTTGAATGAGGATATCCTCTCCTTCGACAGAAGGGAATCTATGAATTCGTTGGTGAAGCTCTCTGCTGTCGTATAGATGATCTTCATCTTCGGATTATGCTCATCGATGTAGTTTCCGATCGATTCCAGAAGGTGTGTCTTACCAAGTCCTACACCACCGTAGATCAGGCATGGATTGAATGATGTTCCTGGATTCTGCGCTATGACCTTGCAGGCATTGAATGCGAAGCTGCTGTTGTCTCCGGAGATGAAGTTGTCGAATGAATACTGCTTGTTGAGCGTCGTGTTCTTCGACGCGGTTTCCGTCTTCTCCTTCCTTGCGGTCCTTGCGGGTGCCTTCTGCACGGTCTTCTTCGATCTGTCGACGATGAAATCGATCGCTACATCCCTTCCGGCTATCTCCGATACCGTGTTCTCTATATCGGCCCTGCAGTTCTTCTCCGTCATCTCCCTATAGAAGTCCGATGAGAGTGATAGGACGAGCCTTCCATCCTCTTCCTTTTCGAACGATATCCTCTTGATCCACTGCTTCTTCGTCTCTGGAAGCGTATCCTCGAGCTGGGCTGCCGCTTCCTGCCATACACTAGCGAGATTTTCCATATTGCCGGATTATAGCAGACAGCATCGCAGCGGTAAAGCAACAATAGTCCAGAAGCGTGGAAAGACCATATTTATCTTTTTCCATCAGAAGAAGATATGCGGTACTTTGTTTTTCATGGTCCACTTGAATCAAAATGCTCCGGAGTGTATAATCGAGAAGAACTGAGAAATCCGAATTCGGCTATGACTATCCCCACCTGCTCGACCAGTCCCAGCCACTTAAGATCGGAATCAGACTGGAAGGATCATATGGACAACGAAGAACTGAAGATTACGGGCCATGACAAAGCTGAGCTCGAGGCTGAGATCAGGGCCAGCGAGGATTACAATTCCAGCGGTATCACGGTCCTGAAAGGCCTTGAGGCGGTTCGTCTCAGGCCTGGAATGTACATTGGTTCGACAGGAATCGATGGTCTGCATCATCTCGTCTATGAGGTCGTCGACAATTCGATAGACGAAGCGATGGCAGGCTTCTGCAACGAGATCAATGTATTCCTTGATGATGGTCCGGACGGTGAGATCTGCACCGTTGAGGACAATGGAAGGGGAATCCCCGTCGATATCCATCCTGAGGAAGGCAAGAGCTCCCTTGAGGTCGTTCTCACGCAGCTCCATGCCGGAGGAAAGTTCGATCACAATGCCTACAAGGTATCAGGTGGACTCCATGGCGTAGGAGTATCGTGCGTCAATGCGCTTTCATCCTGGATGGAGGTCACCGTACATCGTGCTCCTCATATCTACAGGCAGGTGTATCATCAGGGCGTGCCTGATTCGGATGTGGCGGAAATCGGCGATACGGACAGGACCGGAACGATTGTAAGGTTCACTCCCGATTTCGAGATCATGGAGAACAATTCCTTCAGCTATGAGACCTTATCCGCAAGGTTCAAGGAGCTTTCATACCTGAACAAGGGAATTACGATATCGATCACAGATAGGCGTCAGGAGCCTGAGCGCAAGGAGACGTTCCATGCAGAAGGCGGCCTTTCGTCGTTCGTCAGGTACCTCAACGAATACAAGACGGTGCTGTTCGACCCGATCTCATTCGAGTGCCAGAAGGATGAGGTTTCCGTAGAGGTCTCCCTCCAGTACAACGACAAGTACGACGAGAAGATCTACACATTCGTGAACAATATCAATACGCGCGAGGGTGGAACGCACCTCTCCGGATTCAGGGCAGCGCTCTCGAGATGCCTCAACAACCAGCTCAAGAAGAGCGTGAAGTACATGAAGAAGTATCCAGACAGCCTTGAATCATCGGATATATCCGAAGGACTCACCGCCGTCATCTCAGTGAAGATACCCAATCCGCAGTTCGAGGGCCAGACGAAGATGAAGCTCGGCAACTCGAATGTGAAGGGCATCGTCGATTCGCTTGTATACGAGAACCTCACCAACTACTTCGATGAGTTTCCCGATTCGATCGACAGGCTTCTGGACAAGGTCACGAATGCAGCCCTTGGACGCGTTGCCGCCAGGAAGGCAAGGGAGAACATCAGGAAGAAGTCCGAAGGAGGCGGCCTGCCGGGCAAGCTTGCGGACTGCACGGAGCGCGATCCCGCCCGCTGCGAGGTCTTCATCGTCGAGGGCGATAGCGCAGGAGGATCGGCAAAGCAGGGACGCGACAGCCGCTTCCAGGCCATCCTTCCGCTTTGGGGAAAGATGCTCAATGTCGAGAAGGCGAAGGAAGCCAAGGTACTCAACAACGACAAGCTCGAGCCCGTCATCCAGACCATCGGCGCCGGAATCACGCGGTACAACGACACCGGACGCGACTTCGACGAGGATGAGGAGGAGAGGAAGAACGATGGTGAGAAGACCTTCGATATCTCCAAGGCAAGGTACCATAAGATCATCATCATGGCCGATGCCGATGTCGATGGCTCACACATCAGGACGCTGCTCCTGACGTTCTTCTTCAGGTATATGAGGCCTTTGATCGAAGCAGGATACATCTACTTCGCGATGCCGCCGCTCTACAAGATCACCATCAACAAGAAGGACTTCTATGCCTACGATGAAGTGGACAAGAAGAAGATCCTCGATGAATATGCCCCCGGAATCGATGAATCCAAGATCGCGATCCAGAGGTATAAGGGCCTTGGAGAGATGAATCCTGAGCAGCTGTGGGAGACCACGATGAATCCTGAGACGAGGATGATCGGAAAGGTCCATCTCGAGGATGCTGAGCAGGCGGACAGGGTATTCTCTATGCTCATGGGCGAGGATGTTGAGCCCAGAAGGGAATTCATCGAACAGAACGCGACCTTCGTCAGGACGCTTGATATCTGAGGTGCTGGATGGAAGATAATCAGGAACTCAATCCGCGTATCGTTCAGGCGGACATCTCCGAGGAGATGAAGACAAGCTATATCAACTATGCGATGTCGGTCATCATCAGCCGTGCGCTCCCTGATGCCAGGGACGGACTGAAGCCGGTGCATAGAAGGATCCTCTATGATATGTGGGAGCTCGGCATACGATACAATTCGCCGAATAAGAAGTGCGCCCGTATCGTAGGCGATGTCCTCGGTAAGTACCATCCGCATGGAGATGCATCCGTATACGATGCCCTCGTGCGCCTTGGACAGGATTTCTCGCTCCGCTACCCCGTCGTAGCTCCTCAGGGCAACTTCGGCTCCATCGATGGAGACCCACCTGCTGCCATGAGGTATACGGAGGCCCGTATGAGCAAGATCGGAGAGGAAATGCTCACCGATATCCAGAAGGAGACCGTCGATTTCGCTCCAAACTACGATGGATCGACGGAGGAGCCTTCCGTTCTCCCGGCAGCTTTCCCCTTCCTTCTCACCAACGGATCGTCTGGAATCGCCGTCGGAATGGCTACGAATCTCGCTCCGCATAACCTCACAGAGGTCGTTGATGGCATCTGCGCGTACATAGAAAACCCCGAGATCACGATCCCGGAGCTGATGAACTATATCAAGGGACCTGACTTCCCTTCATATGGAATCATCTGCGGAAAGCGCGGAATCATGGATGCCTATATGACCGGCAAGGGGAAGATCGTCATCCGCTCCCGCTATGAGATCGAGGAGAACGATAGAGGCCATGATGCGATCATCTTCACCGAGCTTCCCTATCAGGTGAACAAGGCTGAGCTTGGAAAGAAGATCGACGACCTTAGGAAGGATGGCGTGATCCCGAACATCGCATCCGTTCGCGATGAATCGGGACGCGATGGAATCAGGGTTGTCGTGGAGCTCAAGCAGGGCGCCGTGCCGAAGATCGTCCTCAACATGCTCTTCAGCCGCACTGCCCTTCAGAGCAACTTCAATGCATACAACCTCGCGATCTACCAGGGCAGACCGAAGCTCATGACGCTGAAGGATATGGTCCAGATCTATGTCGATCACCGCGAGGAAGTCACGGAGAGAAGGACCAGATTCGATCTCAAGAAGGCCGAGGAGAGGGCTCATATCCTCCTTGGGCTGAAGATCGGTCTCGAGAACATCGATGAGGTGATAAGGATCATCAAGGAGAGCCAGGACAACAGCATCGCTTCCCTTGAGCTCCAGAAGGCCTTCGGACTCGATAAGATCCAGGCCGATGCCATCATCGACATGAGGCTTGGAAGGCTTTCGCAGCTGGAGACCTCGAAGATACTCGATGAGCTTGCGGAGCTCGAGCAGAAGATAGCCTACTATAAGGACATCCTCTCCGATAGGAACAAGATCCTCGGAGTGGTGAAGGATGAGATCAGGGCAATCGGCAATGCATATGGCGACAGACGTCGTACGGAGATCGTCGAGCAGGAGCTCAACGATGCCTCCCCTGAGGACTTCATCAAGAAGGAGGATGTCGTAGTAAGCATCTCCAGGAAGGGATTCGCGAAGAGGCTGAGCACAACCGAATACAAGGCGCAGGGACGCGGAGGAAAGGGAACCATCGGAGCCAAGCTCGTCGATGGCGACTTCGTTGACCATCTCTTCGTCTGCTCGTCGCATGACATCATCATGTTCGTGACGAACTTCGGCAAGGCTTACTACAGCAAGGCATTCGAGATTCCTGAGGGCGCCAAGGCCACGAAGGGCTCCAATATCAAGAACTTCCTCCAGATCGAGAACAACGAGAAGGTCACATCGATCGTGACATTCCCATCATTCCAGGATGACACATATCTTCTTATGGTTACGCGCATGGGCGTGGCAAAGAAGGTAAGGCTCAATGACTTCATCAATGCGAAGGCGAGAGGCGTCAAGGCCATAATCCTCGATGAAGGCGATGAGCTTGTGCAGTCCATCTTCATCCGCGATGGCGAGGATGCGATGATCATCACCAGGAACGGAAAGGGCCTTAGGATCCATGCCGATGATGTCAGGACGATGGGAAGAGCAACCCATGGCGTCAGGGGCATAAGGCTGCTTGGAGATGATGAGGTCATCGGAGTCGTTGCGGTGGATGACGGACGCCGTATCCTCATGGTCACTGAAAAAGGCAAGGGCAAGCAGGTCCGCTTCGATCAGTTCAAGGCGCATGGCAGGGGTACGATGGGCCAGAAGATCTATACCGTTGAGGATTCAGGCCTTGTCGGTGCAGTCTCCGTGTGCGATGAGGATGATGTCGTGTTCGTCACGCTCAAGGGCCAGACCATAAGGGTCCATGCAAAGGATATTTCGATCCAGGGCAGAGCAGCCATGGGTGTCCGTGTCGCTTCCTTCAAGAAGAGGGACGACTCGGTGAACGCAATCGCTGTGACAAGCTACCAAGAAGCGGAGGATTCCGATGAGGATATCCAGACACCTGAGCAGGCGCCGGCCGAGGATCCAAATGCGGAAAACACGGATACTGAAGAGTAATTCTTTGGTATAGAAAGAATTAGCGCCCGTAGAATAACTGCGGGCGCCTTCTTTTTCCAAATGAATGCTCCATTGCCCTTCTGCTACTGTCAATCAGAACAAAATCACGGGATAACATCAAAATACCGCCCCTATTGAATAGGGAATCAGGATTCAGACCAATAGTCGAATCCGTTTCTATATACAGAAATTTATATAAGGAAAACCGCAATTGAAGCGTTTATTCAAAGGTTTTTCCGTTCAGGGCTCGTTGATATCAGAAAAACCCAGATAATCATCAACACACATATATAGACATGAAATTCTGGATCTTTGCAAGAAGAAATTTCTGATGTCCTAAGAAAGAAAAACAAGCAGCATTGAATTTAGAATGCGGATTTGGAAATAGATCTCAGATTAAAGCTTCTCTGTTAGTTTATATACATATACATAAGCCGTGTTTCACGTGAAACATTGAAATAATTCATATTGATGCTTGTTGTTTTTCTGTGGAGTGTTCCACGTGAAACATCTGAATTATTCCAAATCGGTGTGTTGTTGTGTTTCACGTGAAACAAAAAAGGGCAGCCATATTCGCTGCCCATATGTGATGTTTTTTTGACCAGATCAGAAGAAACTGGAAACCTGGTCATCGTTTATGACTGTGATTTCCTGGTCTACGGTCTCTCTGATGTATCTCTGAACGCCGTTTGTAAGCGTTAGCTGGCTCATTGGACATCCTGCACATGCGCCGACAAGCTTCACATGAGCGTTCTTTGCTTCTGCATCGTACTTTACGAATTCAATGTCGCCACCATCGTTCTGAAGCGCTGGGCGAATGGCATTGATAGCATCTATTACAGCTTTCTCAAGGTCTTTTGCATCCATTGCTGTCTCTCCTTTATCGTTGACTTAAGGTTATCTGTTGATTGCATTTGGGTCAAGGATTGCAAATCCGATGCATATACGCTTCTTTTGATGACAAGATGGGTTTATCAGTGTATTGTTTATCCATGAGTGCAAAAAAGGTGATTTTCTATAATCAGAAAGGTGGTGTCGGAAAGACGACGGCAGCTGTCAATCTCGGTTCCGCTCTTGCTGATTTGGATTATAAGGTTCTTCTTATTGATTTTGACGCTCAATGCAACCTCACTGGTGCCGTTTCTGGCGATTTGAGGAAATCAAACATCTACCAGGTTGTTGTTGGGGAGGTTCCTGCTTCATTTGCTGTGCAGAGCACGATATTCAAGAATCTATATCTGATTCCTGGATCGCTTGATGTTGCCAGCTTATCGCTTGAGCTCGTCAATGAGAATAACAGGGAATACTATCTGAGGACCGTTCTTGAAGGCATTGAAGATGATTATGACTTCATTCTTCTTGATTGTCCTCCTTCCCTTGGACTGGAAACGATGAATGCAATCGCTTGGGCGGATTATGTGCTTATTCCGCTTCAGTGCGAGTATCTTGCGATGGAAGGACTGAATCTCATCATGAGAACCATCGCTAATGTCCGCAAGGGACTTAATCCAAAGCTCAAAGTGCTTGGAATCCTCTTTACGATGTATTCAAAGAGGACGCTGCTCAATCAGCAGGTCGTTGAGGATATCTCCGAGTTCTTCCCTGATCTGGTGTTCAAGACGATCATTCCAAGGTCCGTAAGGATCTCGGAGGCTCCGTCCCACGGGCTCCCGATAAACTACTACGATCGATCGAATGCAGGCTCAAAAGCCTTCGCTGAACTTGCTAAGGAGGTTATCAGCCGTGTCGAGTGATAAGAAGCATGGTCTTGGGAGAGGCATCAGCTCTCTCTTCGGAGGAGATTTCAGCCTAGACGAGCAGGTTGATGACATTATCAGCCGGACTACAGGGGCAAAGACGGCCAAAGCAGCAGAGACATCAGCTCCAAAAGCAGAAATAAAGAGCTCCGCGGCATCCAAGGACAAAGCAGCTCCCGCTCCAGAGACGGTAAAGGAAGCGGTTAACAGCATTTCTGCAGTTTATGTGCCTCTTTCATCTGTTTCTGCAAATCCGAATCAGCCTAGGAAGGCCTTCAACCCGGAAGCTATCGCGGAGCTTGCCGAGTCAATAAAATCGCAGGGCATCATACAGCCTCTGATCGTTGAGGAGATAATCCCTGGCAAGTATTCCATCATAGCCGGAGAACGCCGATTCAGGGCTGCCAAGGAAGCTGGTCTGAAGGAAATCCCTGTCATCGTCAGGAAGCTTTCTGAGCTTGAGCGCATACAGATGTCCCTGATCGAGAACATCCAGAGGGAGAATCTCAATCCAATCGAAGAGGCGACGGCTTATCAGTATCTGATCCAGCGTTCGGGTATGACGCAGGAACAGGTCGCGGAGAAGGTCGGTAAGTCTCGTTCTGCGATTGCGAACTCGCTCAGGCTCCTGAGCCTCAATGATTCCATCAAGGATGATATAATCTCGGGCATCATCACCGCTGGCCATGCCAGGGCGATCCTCTCGCTCGTGAATCCCTCAGATCAGGCGCTGCTCCGCAGCAAGATCGTAGATGGAGATCTTTCCGTCAGGGAAGCTGAAAGGCTTGCGGATGAATACAACAAGGGGCACAAGTTCGTGCAGAAGAAGAAATCCAAGGATGATGATCCTGAGGTTTCTGAGGTCGTTGAGAAGTTCATCTCTGCAGTTGGTGCACGATGCGATATAAAGGGAACGCTTTCCAAGGGCCGCCTTACGATACGCTTCCGTTCGCAGCAGGATCTTGAGAGGATCTATGGACTGATCAGCGGCGGCGAAGAGCTTTTCACTGAATGATGGAGGAATATATGGATCTGAATGATCTTAAGGACGGCATGTATGCCGTGATCGATACGGATAAAGGGGATATTCTCCTTGAACTCGAATACAAGCGCTGCCCAATGACGGTATGCAACTTCGTTGGACTTGCCGAGGGTACGCTCAATATGGACCATCCTGGCGTTCCTTTCTATGATGGGCTCACTTTCCATAGGGTCATCAAGGACTTCATGATCCAGGGAGGATGCCCGAAGGGAGATGGAACGGGAGGCCCTGGATACAGGTTCCCTGATGAATTCCATCCGGATCTCAAGCATGAGGGTCCTGGCGTTCTTTCGATGGCCAATGCTGGCCCGGGAACGAATGGAAGCCAGTTCTTCATCACGCACGTCCCGACGCCATGGCTCGATGGCAAGCATTCCATCTTCGGCCATGTCGTCGAGGGGCAGGATGTCGTTGACAGGATCGCCCAGGGCGACAGGATAAAGAGCGTGAAGATCATCCGCAAGGGCGCAGATGCCGAAGCATTCGAGGTTTCCGGCTCCGCGTTCGCTGCTCTCTGCGATGAAGCTGCCGATAAGCACAGGAAGATGCTCGAGGAATCGCGCAAGAAGATTGAGGCTGAGATCGAGAATCGCTATCCAAATGCTGAGAAAACCGGTACCGGGTTAAGGTATGTTATCACGAAGAACGGAACGGGAACGGCATCGCCGAAGTATGGAGAGCCCGTTACCGTCCATTATCAGGGTATGCTTCTCAATGGCAAGATCTTCGACTCCTCCCTCATCAGGCATGAACCTGCCGTGTTCCGCATCGGACAGGTCATCGAGGGTTGGAACGAGGCATTGCAGACGATGAAGAAGGGGGAGAAGAGGACGCTCATCATTCCTCCTGAGCTCGGTTACGGCGAGTATGGCTATCCTGGTGTGATCCCACCGGATTCATACCTCATCTTCGATGTGGAGCTCCTGGATTTCTGATCCATGAAGGAGAGCTCTGTACGCTATGTCTGCAGGGAATGCGGGCATGTGGAGACGAAATGGAACGGCAGATGCCCTGAGTGCGGCAGCTGGAACAGCTTCGAGGAGGAGAAGGCCGTCCCTGTCCAGAAGGGACGTGCTGAAGCCCAGCCTGTGATGGATAGCTCCGTGCAGCGGCTCTCGGATGTGCCTTCCGAAAGCGCCATGCGCATCTCCTCCGGCATAGATGAGCTGGATAGGGTGCTTGGAGGAGGCGTCATGAGGCCTTCTTCTGTCCTTGTCGGCGGTGAACCGGGTATCGGAAAGAGCACCATCATGCTGCAGATGCTCGGCACCCTTGCATCTTCCGGGACGGTTCTGTACGTATCCGGCGAGGAATCGCCATCGCAGGTGCGTATGAGGGCTGAGCGCATTGGAGTATCCACCGATTCCATCTCCATATTCTGCGATACGCGCCTTGAGGCGCTTTCAGAGACGATGGAGCGTGTCGATCCACGCTTCGTTGTCATCGATTCGCTGCAGACCCTCTACAGCGCCTCTGTGGCCTCGATGGCAGGCTCTCCCAATCAGATCAAGGTGTGCTGCATGGAGCTTTCGCTCCTTGCGAAGAAGATTGGGGCCGCCATCTTCTTCATCGGCCATGTCACCAAGGACGGCGCAATCGCCGGTCCGAAGATCGTCGAGCATATAGTCGATACGGTCCTGTACTTCGAATCCGCGGAGACCGGCATGAGGCTGCTGCGGGCAAGCAAGAACAGGTTCGGCTCCGTCGATGAGATAGGCCTTTTTACGATGGACCGCGATGGACTGCATGGCGTCAAGGACCCATCCTCGATCTTCCTTTCCTCCCGCGGGGATTCCATTCCCTCCGGCATCGCCTTCACATCGGTGGTGGAAGGCAGCCGTACATTCTCGGTGGAGATACAGGCCCTGGTCGTGCCGGCCCGCTCAGGGTTCCAGCGCATCTACTCCGATAGGATCGACAACGCCCGCGTCAGCCGCGTTGCAGCGATACTGCAGAAGCATGCAGGACTCGATCTTTCCGATCAGGATATCTATGTGAATGTAGCCGGAGGCATGAAGCTTTCCGAGGTCTCGATAGAGCTTGCGCTCGCCCTTGCCCTCTACAGCTCCAAGGAGGATGTTCCCCTCAAGGCCACCTCGGCCGCCTTCGGCGAGCTTACCCTTGCAGGGGAGGTCCGCCCCGTATCATTCGCCGAACGCAGACTTCGCAATCTTGCGGATATGGGATTCTCGGAGGTCATCTCAGCAGATAGCAAGCGGGGCTTATCAATATCTACGAAGAAGGTAGGCAATATAAAAGCCGCTCTTATAGCGGCTTTCAGTGCAAGAAGATAGCTTAAAGTAAGCTTCGATTACAATCTTGATATCAGCAACGGGAAGGCCACGAATGTCCCCAGGATGCTTCCGAGGGAGCTGAGGAAGAACACCAGCAGGCAGTGGAGTATCCTGTTGCGGTACCATCCGGATAGCTTCAGTGCATCGTCGTTGAGCATCTCGAAGTCCTTCACCTTCGGCTTGCGGAAAGTCGCCTCGAGGATTCCTCCGAGCATCCCGACGCCAAGCACGGGATTGAGCGCGAAGAACGGAGCGGTCGCTGCGCAGCACAATGCGTTTATAGGATGCGCTGCTGCCGCTATCGATGCGATGAGCGTCCCGCCAGCATTCACCAAGACCCAATAGAGGAATGTCCTCAGCCCCTGGTCCCATCCATTCATGGCTATGCCGACCACAAGAAGAACGACGATGAGGGCTGGGATGATGTAGCCGATGGCCTTGCCCCAGCCGCTGCTCTTCGGAACGGTGTCCAGCTCTTCAGTGGATTTCAGCTCCGCATTGCTCTCGAGCTTCTCGAACGTCGAGATGACGCCCCTGGTATGTCCAGCTCCTATGACCGCAACCTTCTTATGCCCCGGCGCATTGTATATCTTCGTCGCAAGGTATATGTCCCTCTCGTCGATAAGGACTTCCTTGATGGAGGGCAGCTCCTTCGCGACTTCGTTGAGCATGCCTTCGAGCGTCTCCTGCTTCTTCAGTTCCTCCAGCTCCTCCGGGGATATCTCCTCGTTGGAGAAGGCTGCGGAGATGAGCGTGCTCAGGAGCTTGCATTTGTTCCAGAGCGATGACTTCGCCCATGCCCGGCGGAACGTCGTCTGGATCTCTCTGTCGCAGAGTGAGACGGGTATTCCCTTCTCTTCTGCGATCCTGATGGCGCCAAGGAGCTCATCGCCGGGCTTTGCACCTGTCTGCGCACCGAGCTTGCGCTGGAAGGAAGCAAGCGCTGTGTTCGCTAGGAGAAGGAACCCCTTCCCCTCGCGGAAGACCTTCCTTATGTCCGTCTCCTCCCAGCTCTGCTTCTTCGTCTTGTTGGAGAGCCTTGTGGCATCGAGCTCGACGCATATCCTGTCCGGGTTCTCCCTATCTATCGTTTCCGCGACTTCCGCCACGCTGTCCTGGGAGACGTGTGCCGTTCCTATCAGGAAGACCTCGTCGCCATCTGAGAATGTGATGTGGTGGTAAGTGTCGCTGATCCTCTCAACCTGCATGCCCTGAGTATAACCAAGGATCATGGAGAGGGGAAGAGAAGCTGGCAGACGCACTCCAGGATATTCTCCTTGTAGATGCGCGCATAGAAGATGCCGCTTGATGATGATGAGTAGGGGAGTATGAGGCGCGGCAGATCCTTCTCCTCGGGAATGAACGGAAGCTGCTCGAAGAGGGAGGTCCCAGCAGGGATCTGCTCATCCTCTCCTTCCTTCCTGCCGATCTCGCCTCCGGATTCGATGATGCGCCTCTCCTCCTCGCTGTAGCCATCCCTCTCGCCGCCAGCGATCCTGGAGATCGTGGAATGCTCATCGGAGAATCCGTAGGAATAGCGGACCATGGCATCGTAGCCGATGCCCTTGCGGTCCGCCTTCTTGGCAGCGTCCTCCAGGGTGTGGCCTGAAGGACGGTAGTATATCGGGGATATGAGGCTCAGCCTCACGGCGCGCTGTACCATCACCTGAGCATCGGAAGCATCTTCTTCACGAATTCGGCAGTCCGCTCTGCCGAGGCGATGTCAGCCTTCTCGTTGACGGAGTGTACGCTCATGAGGTTCGGTCCAAGCGATACCGATTCCATTCCGGGGATCTTCGAGTTGATGATCCCGCACTCGAGTCCAGCATGGATCGCCGTGATCGTAGGCTTCCTTCCCTCGATGGCCTTGTATGCCGCAGCCACTTCCTTCGTGAGCTTCGACTTCGGGTCCGGTGCCCACGACGGATAGTCGCCATTGACCTTTGCCTTGAATCCGAAGGCCTCGATCAGCGTGATGAGCTCGGACATCATGTCCATCTTCTTCGCGTTGACGTTGCTCCTCACGGAATAGGCGATTGAGATCCTCTCGCTGTCCATCGATACGATCGCGAGGTTGTCGGATGTCTCGACGATTCCTGGCATCGTCCTGCTCATCTCCCTGACTCCATGGGGAGAGCAGAGGAGGAGCCCGGCGATCTTCCTGCTCTTCTTCTCCTTGATGGCGGCAGACGGCATCTCGGCATCGCCTATTTCGATCCTGATTCCGGGATCCGTTTCCGCATACTCGGCAGATAGCTCCTCCTGCAGCGTCCTGGCCTGGGAGATGGCAGCTTCCTTGTCGGCTACCGTGATCACAGCCTCTGCGGAGAATGGGATGACGTTCTTCCTCGTTCCTCCCGAGATCGAGACGATCTGGAATGAGGGAAGCCTGTCGAGGAACCTTGCGAGGACCTTGATCGCATTGGCCCTTCCGAGATGTATCTCGCCGCCGCTGTGTCCGCTCAGGAGGCCTGAGACCTTCACGGATATCGCGCTGCCTGCAGCCTTCTCATACTTGAGCTTCATCGAGGCATCGATGTCTATGCCGCCTGCGCAGCCGATGTAGAGGATGCCCTCCTCCTCGCTGTCGATGTTGATGAGCCTTCTTGCCTCGATCTTCTCAGGGACAAGCGAGTAGGCACCGCCGAGCCCCGTCTCCTCCTGGACTGTGAAGATGCCCTCGATCGGGCCATGTGCGGCCTTGGGGTCGGAGAGGATGTCGAGTATGATCGCAACCCCGATGCCGTCATCGGCACCAAGCGATGTACCATCGGCGAAGATGTACTTCCCATCGGTCTTCACCTTTATCGGGTCCTTCGAGAAGTCGTGCGTCGAACCTTCCTTCTTCACGCAGACCATATCCACATGGGCCTGCAGCGCCACGGGCGGGAGCTTCTCGAGCCCCTTCGTGCCGCCCTTTCTCATGTATACGTTGCCCATATCATCGGATGAGGCCTCGATCCCGTTCGCCTCTGCCCATGACAGGAGATAGTCCCTGATCCCTGCCTCATTGCCGCTTTCGCGTGGGATCTTCGTAAGATCGGAGAAGATCTTCCAAAGCCTCTTGCTGTTCAGTTTGCTGTACCACATGCTATCGCTCCATTGATCATCGTGAATCTTATTCTCAGATCGCGGTCCATTACAACAATATCGGCCCGCCTTCCCGGCAGAAGCTCTCCCCTGTCGGTCAGGGAATAGATCCTTGCGGGCGTTGTCGACGTCACCGCGGAGGCCTCCTCCAGCGACAAGCCCCATCCGACGAGGTTCGTGAATGCCTTGTGCATGGTCAGCGCCGACCCCTGGATGAGGTCGGTGTTGCCCTTCGTCACCCACAGCCCCCTGCCCATCTCGACCTCCACGCCATTCGCTGTCAGGATCCCTTCCTTCTGCATCGTCGGGCGCAGCGAGTCGGTGATGACGGCGACATTCGAGCTTCCCTTGGTCCTTATCACGAACCTGACGATATCGGGATGCACGTGGAATCCGTCTGCGATGATCTCTGCTGTCATGCTGCCGTTCATGAGCGCACAGCCTGCTGCTCCTGGCTTCCTGTGCACCAGTCCGGTCATGGCATTGAAGAGATGCGTCGTGTGCCTGATGCCCATCTCCATGCCGCGGAGAGCTTCATCATAATCGGCATCGGTATGCCCCATCAGCAATACGATGCCCTCCTGCTGGCAGATCTGCGCGATCCTAGCCATTCCCGGAAGCTCTGGAGCTACCGTCATCGCCTTCACCATGCCTTTCCCGGCATCGAGCATAAGGCCCAGCGCCTTCTCATCCGGATCGAGCCTCCCTGCGGGATTCTGCGCGCCTATGCGCTTTGGGGAGATGAATGGCCCTTCAAGGTGGATTCCGGCTATAGAGGCTCCATCCTCCTTGCCGGAAGCGGAGGCGATTGCCTTCTCATCGTTGATGATCCTCTCCATCGTGTCCGTGTAGATGGTGGGGAAGAACGATGTCACGCCAGCCTCCGCAAGCGTCCTGGACATGCTGAGTATGGCTTCTTCCGAGCCGTCTTCTGTTCCGTGTCCGCCGACGCCGTGGATATGGGTGTCTATGAATCCGGGAACGGCGATGAGATCCGTTCCGTCTATGATCCTATCGGCCTGCATCCTCTCGGCTGCTGCGAGTCGTTCCCCATCTATTGCGAGCGTTGTGTGCACCATGCGGCCGGAGACCACCGCATCGATGTTCCTGATCAGTGTCTTCATAGCTGGAAGTATATCACTTTTCACTGATCCGATTGCATTCTCATATTGAGGAGATGCGTTCCTTGCAATAGAATCGAATCGTCATGCTCAGAAAGGATATCCTGCTCATCATCAACCCGAATGCATCCAAGGGACAGGGGCGGAGGAAGGCCAAGGAGATACAGGCTCTCTTCCGTGAGCTTGGGCGTGAATGCACGGTCGCGTATACGAGGGCTCCGGGACATGCCGAGAGCCTTGCAAGAAGGGGTGCATCCTATGGCTATGGCACCATCGTAGCAGCCGGTGGCGATGGAACGGTGAACGAGACCGTGAACGGCATCATGCAGTCCGGAGCGAAGGGGGTGCGCATGGGGGTCATCCCGATCGGCAGGGGCAATGACTTCGCATGGATGGTGGGGATACCCAAGAACCAGCGCAAGGCCGTCATGATCATCGCCGAGGGCAGGTCCTGGAGCATCGACGTAGGGCTCTGCAGGGGGACCGAGCATCCCGATGGCATGTACTTCGTCAATGGAGCCGGATTCGGCTTCGAGCCCATGGTCAACTTCCGCGCGATGGAGTATCGGCGCATCAACGGGATGCTGAGCTATGCGGCGGCATTCCTTCACATCCTCAGGAATCCTCCGAAGCCGTATGCGCTTCGCCTGACGATCGATGGCAAGTCGGTCGATCTGGAGACGCAGCAGATCTCCGTATCAAACGGACGCAGGATGGGATCGGCCTTCATCATGGCCCCGTCCGCCATCATCGACGACGGCGAGTTCGATGTCATGTACACGAACCATCCATTCTGGCGTGGAGGGCTGATCAAGGCGGTCCTATCCTTCCTCAGGGGTTCTCATGTGTCGCGTAAGGAGGATTTCACCTGCACGAAGGCCAAGGAGGTCGCGATCGTGTCGGAGGAAAGCGTCATAGAAGCGCATTGCGATGGCGAGCTCTTCACCCACAGGGGAAGGGAATTCAGCATCACGATGCTCGGGGGAGCGCTTCAGCTGCTGCAGGATCCGAAGAATGCCGCAAAGAGGCGATGAAAAAATTATTTTCATCTTAATTCCTTCTACTGCAATAGGAAAATGATTAAAAAAACAATTTGACTTCTCGGGTGCCTTGCGATAATATGTAGAATGCGATTTAAGGACAAAGAGCAGGGATTTTTCCTTAGATGCGGAGTAGGCAATTGATAAAAGATTTAGTCCCCCGTATTCATTTCTACGATCAGGATTTCGTCGATATGTATGACAGGACCTGGGTATGGCTGGATGAGATCTGGCACCAGGGAGAGAAGGACGGCGCATTCCCCGAGGGATACTTCACCCATGGAGACTCCGGGACGATCGACCTCTTCGATACCTGCCTGTCCTCGCTTTTCCTGGTATACAGCAATCAGATATACAGCCCCTATTCCATGATCGACTTCTTCTACTCCAAGCAGGGAGAGGATGGCCAGATCGCAGAGCGCTATGATATAGGAACGGGCAATCCCGTATTCTCGGATGACAATCCGCTTGGCGTCTCGCTTCCGCTTCTTTCATACGTCGAGTTCGTCTTCTACCACAAGATAGGCAACAAGAAGAGGCTCAAGGACGTAGTCCCGATGCTGGAGAGGTACTTCCAGTGGATACAGGCCAGCTTCATGAGGCCCAACGGCCTCTATTCCGTTCCATACAGCGCAACGCATATGGGTAACCTTCCAAGGGAGGGTGCTGAGTATACCGTCGACTTCAATGCAGCCGTCGCGATCTATGCGCTCTACATGTCGTATATCGGGGATATCCTGAACGACAAGGAGCTGTCGTTCCGCTACAAGAGGATCTACTTCTCCGTGAAGACCAGGATCAACGGCATGATGTGGGATACCGAGGATCATTTCTACTATGACCTGGACAAGGATGAGCAGCGCATCAGGAACAAGCACATCGGATGCTTCTGGACGATGCTCGCGGAGATCCCGAACAACGAGTATGCAGCCTTCCTGATCGAGGAGCTGAAGGACGAGAACGAGTTCGGAACGGAGAATCCATTCCCGTCTGTCCCTGCGTCGTCCCCGTTCTTCTCCAAGGATGGGAACGGATACTGCGGCGGAGTGGCCTCATTCTTCATCTATATGGTGGTGAAGGGGCTTATGAACTATGGATCGTTCGTCTTCGCACGCGAGTGCTCGATACGCCATATGTACTTCATCCTCGACACCCTCCATCCGGATTCGGAGAAGCAGGGCGATTCGTGGGAGATATACAGGCCGGCCAGCGAAGGGCCTGCCGCCGTCCCCGAGGGGATGGAGAACCGCAGGAGATACCTGCCGATGCTCGGCTTGGTATCGGTTGCGCTGATGATAGAGAACATCATCGGCCTCGAGATCTCGCTTCCGAGGAAGACGGTCAACTGGACGATGCAGTCGCTTGAGGAGATGGGGATCGAGGATCTCTCGCTCAAGAAGAACAGCATCACCATCCTCTCGAACAAGAATGCGAGGGGCTGGGAGATCAGGCTGGAGTCGGAGAAGCTCTACTACTTCACCATCCATATCCTGGAGGAGGACAAGAAGAAGACGCTTCCGATCCCATCGGGCAAATGCTCGATGCTGATAGATAAGCTATGAGCTGCACTCTGCAGCATATCATTTCAGGAGGTACACGAAATGGAGATGAAGGATTTCTCCCTTGAAGGAAAGGTGGCATGGGTCACGGGCGCTTCCTATGGAATCGGATTCGCTATCGCAACAGCATTCCACAAGGCCGGCGCAGCAATCGCCTTCAATGATATCAACCAGGAGCTCGTGGACAAGGGCCTCGCTTCCTACAAGGAGCTTGGCATCGAGGCCAAGGGCTATGTCTGCGATGTGACCGATGAGACTCAGGTCCAGGCGACGACGGAGCAGATCATCAAGGATCTCGGCAAGATCGATATCCTCGTCAACAACGCAGGCATCATCAAGAGGATCCCGATGGTCGAGATGAGCGCCGCGGATTTCCGCAAGGTCATCGACATCGACCTCAATGGACCGTTCATCGTATCAAAGGCTGTCATCCCCGGAATGATCAAGCAGGGACATGGAAAGATCATCAACATCTGCTCCATGATGTCCGAGCTCGGAAGGGAGACGGTCAGCGCCTATGCAGCTGCCAAGGGCGGACTCAAGATGCTCACGAGGAACATCGCATCCGAATACGGAGAGTTCAACATCCAGTGCAACGGCATCGGACCCGGATACATCGAGACGCCGCAGACGGCACCGCTCCGCGTTCCTGGCAATCCGTTCAACGAGTTCATCCTCGCCAAGACGCCTGCCCACAGATGGGGAAGGACGGAGGATCTCCAGGGACCT
>CALXXR010000071.1 GCA_944392735.1 uncultured Spirochaetaceae bacterium
GGACCGTTCATTGCCCTACGATCAGGGCGATGGGCGCTATGAGACGCCGGAGAAGAGCAGCGTCTCGTACTCGATCGATTCATTCCTCACCTCCGACCGCGGCTTCGAGAGCGAGAGGTGGGAGGGCAGGCGGGTTCTGGAGATCGTGCTTTCAGGGGACGCGCTGATCTCCGTCGATGGCTCCGTGTTCCGCATGCAGCCCGGGCGCTTCCTTGTCTATTCCGGTGACGCTGCCGTGAGGCGCGGATTGTCCTATACGCTCCCGGAGCATGTGAAGGCTGTCAGATTCATCTTCTGATAGGTAAAGGAAATGGCCACCGCAAGGTGGCCATATTCATCATTCTGCCGCGACTTCTATGCTGTCCAATGTGATGTCGAAGATCAGCAGGCTGTTCGGCTCGATCGTCTGCGTGCCGTACTCGCCGTATCCAAGCGCTGGCGGGATGTACGCCCTGATGCTGTCGCCGACAGTCATCGCCTGCACCGCCTCTGAGAAGCCGGGGATGAGCGACGATAGGCTGAATGTCACGTCCGTTCCCTGATCCATCACCGTGCCGTCCATGAGCGTGAGCGTATAGTCGACCGTCACCGTATCATCCGCCTTCGGGGATGCTCCATCGGCTTCATCGTACATGTATTCGATCTGCACGCCGGAAGGCAGCACCGTGACCTCGGGACGCTCGGCATTGTCGGCAAGGAACGTCTCCGCCTCGCTGAGGTTGGATGCGCTGAGCTCCTCGAGCCATGCCCTGTACTCCTCCTCGAGTGCGCGGATGTAATCCTCGATGAATCCATTCATCTCCTCCTCGGTGAAGAGGGGATCGACGCCGTAGAGGGCTGTCAGCAGACCTGCGGCGAATTCCGGCGCCTCGACCTGGATGCCGCCATAGAGGAGGTTGATGATCGTGAAGTAGCCATATGAGTATCCGAACCGATCCTCGAGCGATTCAGGCCTTCCAAGCCCCATGATCGTCTCCTCGTCGGCTATGACCTCGCCATAGTCCGATGGAAGTCCCTGGCTGTATACCTCGCTCATGTACTGGTCGAGTGCCGCTCCCATCTCCTCTGTGGAGATGAGCGGGGTGACCGTTCCTATCTCTGCGGCATCGAGGACGCCGCGTG
The DNA here is from genome assembly GCA_944392735.1 of uncultured Spirochaetaceae bacterium. Classification (GTDB taxonomy): domain Bacteria; phylum Spirochaetota; class Spirochaetia; order Sphaerochaetales; family Sphaerochaetaceae; genus Ornithospirochaeta. The sequence continues at coordinate 1,123 of CALXXR010000071.1, forward strand.
CGAAGTAGCCGCCTCTAGGGTAGAGGTTCTGCGCGATGAGCCCCTGCATCGAGAGGTATCCATATGAGTATGAGAATGCTGCATCCAGATCGTCCGCAGCGACGTTGCCGATGGCGATCTCAAGTCCCGGAAGCGGCGTGCGGTCTGCCATCTCGAAGGGGATGAGGCCAGCTTCAACGGCATTGCTTACGTCGCGGATGGACACCGCCGGCATCTGCGGAGGCAGGGACATCGTCATGATCCCGCTGTCCCTGACGAGGATGAAGTCCCCATCCTTTATATCCGAAAGAGGATCCTCCGATGATGTCGATCCGTCGGAGGCGATGTAGATGACCCTCTCGCCATCCTGGCGGAGGCTGTCGATCATATAGTTGCCCTGGCTGTCCACGGTGACGCCCGTCACCTTGACCAGGGTCTCGTCGCTCTGAGGCTCCTGCACACCCTGCGCGGCAAGGAGCGAGCAGGAAAGCAGCAGCGCTGCAGCTGCTGAAATGATTCTCTTCATTGTTCCGTCCTTTCAGTGGTCTTATCTGAAGATAACCGCATGCCACCGTGCGGTCAACGAAGGGAGGTGGAGATTCTGTGGAAATGATTGTGCTACACTGTCGGCATGACAGAGATGGACAAGAAGCTCCTCATGCGCACCTCCGAGATCGCGCATGAGGCAATGGAGAGGGGCAACCACCCGTTCGGTGCGCTGCTTGCGTACAAGGATGGCAACATACTCATGGAGCAGGGCAATGAGTTCACCAATGGCGGAAGCGCATACCATGCGGAGACGCTGCTGCTTCTGAAGGCCGGGGCGAAGTACAGCCCGCAGTTCCTGAAGGAGTGCACGCTCTACTCGAACTTCGAGCCATGCTGCATGTGCACTGGAGCTCTCTACTGGACGAATGTGGGGCGCCTTGTGTTCGGGGCGACCGAGAAGGACCTTCTGAGGTTCACAGGGGACAATGAGGAGAACCCGACGTTCTCCCTCTCCTCCCGCGAGGTCGTGAAGCATGGGCAGAAGGACATAGCGATAGAAGGCCCGACGGATGATGAGTCGCTTCTTGAGATCATCTGCCGCGACCACGTGGGATTCTGGAAGTGATCGAGGATCTGCTCCCGTCGTTCCTCAGGCACAGCTCGATCTCCCGCATCGCCGATGGCGGGGTGTATATCACCGACCGCAGGGCGCTTCCGTTCGTGAGAAGGGAGGTGTTCTGTCCCGACGCTGAAGCGGTGGCGAAGGCCATCAGGGAGATGGTCACGCAGGGCGGTGGGCCTCTGGAGGCGGCGCTCAATGTACTTCTTTTGACGTACCGGACCGCTCCCGGACGGCTTGATGAGGCCGTGGATATGCTCTCTGCCTCGCGTCCCACCAACACGACGATGAAACGCGAGCTTGAGGCTGCGATGGAGAGGTTCCGGAACGGGGAGGAGATGGAAGGGATCGTGGCCTCGGTCTTCGAGCGCTATGACGGCATCTACGACCGCCTATCCGATATCGGGGAGTCTCTGATCCATGACGGCGATGGCATCCTCACGACGTGCTTCCCCGAGCACACGTTCATGCTCTCCGTCAGGAAGGCGATGGACCGGGGCAAGGATGTTTCCGTCTATGTGCCGGAGACGCGTCCATATCTCCAGGGCGCGCATCTGACGGAGCCATGCCTTAGGGAGATGGGGGTGCGCTGCTATCTCATAACCGATGGCATGCCGGCCCATTTCATGCGCGAGGGGCGCATACATCTGTATATGACGGCGGCGGATCTCGCATTGAGGGACAGAACCGTCGTGAACAAGACGGGGACGCTGTCGAATGCGATCGCGGCGGCCCGCTATGGCATACCGTACTATGCCTTCTCGGTCGGCATCGATGAGGGGCGCAGCCGGGATGATATCGTGATAGAATACAGGGACGGGGAAAGCCTGAGGAGCATCGGCGGCGTGCGGACTGCCGACGAGCATGCCGAGGCGCTCTACCCATGCTTCGATATAATCGAGTCGGATCTCGTTGCAGGGATCGTGACGGAGGGAGGGATCCTTTGAGGGCCATCATAGGCGGAACCGGTATAGACAAGGACAGGCGCTTCATGGACAGCATGGAGCATATCGTGACGAAATACGGCGATGCGTACTATGCCAAGGCGGATGATATCGTCTATCTTCCCCGCCATCGTCCGGGCCACACCCTGCCTCCCCATATGATCAACTACAGGGCGAACGTGCAGGCCCTCATCGACCTAGGGGTGGATGCCGTCGTTTCGATCTACGCCGTCGGCTCGATAACCCGCCGCCTCTCACCTGGGCGCTTCGGGCTCGTGCGTGACTTCATAGACCTTGCCTTCTTCCGCGAGAACACCTTCTACGATGGCAGCACGCGGGAGGTTCGCCATACCCCGTTCGTCGAGCCGTTCGACAGGAGGCTTGGAGCCTTGTTCGCTCGCAATGCCGTCAAGGCCGGCTTCACGCTCGCGCTGGACAGCATCTACATCACCACCAATGGCCCCAGGCTTGAGACGCCTGCCGAGATAACCGCGTACAGGAACATGGGTGCGGATGTGGTCGGCATGACGCTCGGCACGGAGGCTGCCCTCCTCAAGGAGGCTGGGATCAGGAATGCCGCGGTGGCGTATTCGATCAACTGGGCCGCAGGGCTGGATGCTGATGGCGTGTCGTTTCTGGAGGATGAATCGATCAGCCGCATCGTGGGAGACATCATGGCGATAG
>CALXXR010000072.1 GCA_944392735.1 uncultured Spirochaetaceae bacterium
ATACGACGGCCTCATGCTGCTCATCCCTGACAAGGGGCTCCTGGAACCATACCGCTTCTCTGCGAAGCTTGACAGCAGGCAGAGAGGCACGGTGCTCATCCTTCCGGAGGACATCAGGGTGCCGGAGCATGCGGATCTGTATATGATCTCCGACAGCGCACTGAACATGAAGGCCATCGCAGCGGATCTCCCGCAGATGAAGAGGGCCTTCCATGCCACGATCGCCATCGGCAAAGCCACGCTCACGGTCGAAGCCGGCAGCCTTTCAAGGCACTACGACATCCAGACGGAACCATCGGAGAGGAAGGCCGATCATGCGATCTCCACGATCTTCTCGCAGTCGGGAGACCACACGGTGCATCTCTCCCCGATCGAGATCGTGGACAGGACGGGAATGGATGGCTGCTACATCAATCCCTCCAGGCTGAAGGCGATCAGGCGCTCGTTCCTCGATGAGCTGGAGGAAGCGGAGGCGGATGGAAGATGCTATGAGGCGCATGCAAGGAAGGAAAGCCCGTCCATAACGCTTCCGGACAGGGCCCTCCTCGATGGGGAGAGGACGCCATGGAACATGGATGGCGTGGCGATCGATGGGCGCACGTACATCTCCTTCCCTGCCGTGAGATACGATGAGGATGATGTCTTCAGGAAGATGGAGGAGAAGCTGAAGGATCTCGATGATCCGCTTGTTGGGCTCAACAACATCGGCGACCTCATCTTTGCGGAACGGCATCCGGAGTACAGCTATTTCGCGGATATCTACCTCTATCTCCCGAATAGGGAGGCAGCCATGCTGCTGAAGGAGAGGATCCCATCCCTTGTCGGCGGCTACCTGTGGCTCGAGAGGGAGAGCTATGAGGAGCCATGGCCATTCACGCCCACGATAGCCTCAGGCTACAGACCGCCTCTCTTCATATCACGCTCATGCTGCCGCCACGACGGACTTGGACTGCCATGCAATGGATGCACCAGGCACCATGAGATCGCACTGGAGCAGAATGGCAGGAGATATATAGCCTATGTAGATGACTGCATGACGATCGTGAGGGAAAGGAGATGAAGAAAGGGGCCGAAGCCCCTCTCAATCAGCGCACTCCGAAGCGCGATACGAATGCCTCGGCGTTCTGGATGGAACCTCCCGCGGCGCCCTTCACGATATTGTTCACGAGAAGCACGAATCCGATCTTCCCGTTCTTCTTCTTTATGCGGCCCGTATAGACGACCATCCCCTTCGGATTGCCCCAGAAGGCGTACTTCGGCTGGGGGAATGTCGGCTCCGGGGAGTACACGACAGGCTGCTCAGGCGATGACGGCAGGTCCGCCGCCTCCTTGAACTCCGCCCAGTCCCTGATGATATCCTCCGGCTCCACATCCTTCTCGAAGTCGAGCCAGACAGTCTCCAGATGTCCGAACATGACAGGAACGCGCACGGTATATGCATAGACCTCGGGATCGATGGATAGGATCTTCTTAACCTCGCGCTCGATCTTCTCCTCCTCTCCTCCGATGTACGGGATGCAGTTGTCCGTGATGTCGAATGAGGAGAGGCCAGGGTATCCAGCACCGGATACGCTCTGGTAGCTGTTTATCATGATATTCCTGATGCCATACTTCCTGAGGGGGGCAAGCGCCATGGCCAATCCTGTCGTGACGCAGTTGGCATTCGTCACGCAGAAGCCCGTCTGCGGATAGCCCTGCTCCCTGATCAGGTCCAGCTGCTCCATGTTCGTCTCTGGAATGAGGATGGGCACGTCCTTGTCATAGCGCATGGCGGCGGCATTGGAGAACACATAGAATCCCTCCGCCCTGAGCTGCGGCTCGGCTTCCTTTGCAACAGCCGCGGGAAGCGCTGAGAAGACGATGCGGACGCCGGCCTTCTTCATCTCCGAAAGGCTGAACTCCTTGACTTCCATGTCCTTGATGGCTTCAGGCATCTCGAAAGGCATGACCCAATGGGCCGTAGAGCCGTACTTCTGCCCTACTCTGGCAGCTGAGGCCGTGACATAGCTCAGCTCGAACCACGGATGGTCTGAAAGCATCCACATGAATACCTGCCCTACCGCTCCGGTAGCACTGAAGACAGCAACCTTGATCTTCGTGTCCATCATTGCCCTGCCTTTATCAATAGAAAATTTAGTGCAGGATACATTTGAATGACACCTGTTGCAAGGCTCTTGGAGAAACAAAGGCTAGGCAATTGCAATTATCTTCTCTTCTTGCTATATTCTCTTTCAGTTTTAGGGGATGTAGCTCACTTGGCTAGAGCGATTGAATGGCATTCAATAGGTAGTCGGTTCGATTCCGATCATCTCCACTGCAGACGGCTCTCTGGAAACAGGGAGCTGTTTTGTTTTCTCTGCAGATGAACTATTTCATTGAGCTGCACTTGTCGTAAAAAGGCTTCAGATACTTCTTCTGAAGTGTCCGCTCATCTTCAAAGAACAGCATCTCTGTCCTTGTAAGTTCATTCTTCCCCTTCTTCAGGTCGAGAAGCTTTAACGAGCACACCAGATCCGCGGCTTGGAATAATCTGTAATCAGAAGGGAACACACGCCGGAACTCAACGTTTTCAAGAAAGGATACGAACACAGACGAGAGGAGCTTTGTCACCTCGACCTGACCGTTGTCGTAATATACTTTGACGACATCAAAACCCATGAAGAAGGCATAATTCTCTCTGATGAAACTCGATAGTTGTTTAGCAAGTCTGGCTACAGCTTCAAGCGGATCCTGTATATGCTTCTTCTCAATTGCAATCGTCTTGCATGTGATATCGAGTTTCCTGAAAAAGACCATGAAAGCCTTCAGCAGTTTCCTTCTATTCTCAATTGTATCCTTGCGATATTCCTGCTCATTCCTTATGACGGGGCCGGAGTGCATACAATGATTCGGATATCCAAGCTCAGCAAGTCTGGTCTCAAGCCAGTCGACATCATGCCTGATATCGATTGTCTGGTCATGAAGCACCAATGATATGATGTAGTAGGAAGAATGCTCAGCATAATCACCAAAATCACCTGATTCATCGACGAATATGCTAAGTTCCTTCACGTGTCACCGCCAGAAAAAAAATAGCGGGCGTCCTACCCGCTGCTGAGGGGGACCCGGGTCTCACGACCAGCCCCTAACTGGTTTCCCAGCTGTCTACAAAATACAATCAGGACACTGTTTTGTCAATTTACCGCGTTTACGCTATCGATACCCCTCAAATGACAAAGTAAGTGCATCACTGAAGATTGCAGGGAGTGCAGTAACTATGATAAACAGGTGCAATATCGTCAGCAACTGTCAAAGAAGAGTAAAATTATACTTAAGAAATATTTACAAGTACGGCTTTTTTCTTTTCCGCTTATAAAGAATTTTGACAATCTTGCAATTGCCAAGAAAATCACGCAATGAGAAAACCAGCAATAGAAAGACCTATATATTCAGAGAAGCTGAAGAGCTATACGAGAAGCGATATCATTCGTATCATCACAGGAGCTTGACACTGCGGGAAATCGTCCATGCTGCTCATCTACAAGGCGTGGCTGGAAGCGCAATACGATGCAGACAGCGTAATATATCTGCTATATGGAAGTTCCCCCTACTGCTCCCACAGCAAATTGCTTCTTCGCAACATTTCTATAACCGTCAAAGATGCTGGAAAGACATACCAGCGACCATGATTGATGAAAACACCAGAAGACGCGAATTCCAGACCTTGGAGAGCATCGACGACAATTTCCCGAAGCTGATACTCTCAATGGACCATCATGATTTCTCATGCAATGGCATACGGAACATATACATTCCCGGTTTCCTGATGAATGAAGACCGGCTCCATGATCTGCATCGGACGCCCAGCCGGCTGCAATCATCTTCACTGCTGTATGTAGAGCGTCATCTCCTCGATCGAACCATCATCCTTCAGCCACTGCATGATCGAATCGATTGCCTTGGTGCTGTAGCTCATACGGGCTGTGACGCGCATATCGCCGTCAAGGCCCCGGCTGATGGTGACGCTGCGGACGGTTATGCCCTTTT
>CALXXR010000073.1 GCA_944392735.1 uncultured Spirochaetaceae bacterium
CGATGACTCCATCGAGAAGCAGATCGATATGCTCGGAAGGATATCGGAGACAGGAGTCGACGCAGTCGTCATCGTCAGCAACCGCCTTGCCGGCAAGGATGAGGGGGATGACGAGATGAGAAGGAATGCGGAGAGGATATTCTCTGCCCTTCCCGATGTCGTCTTCGGCCTCTACGAATGCCCCTATCCCTATCTGAAGCTGCTCTCGGATGGCTTCCTCTGCGATTATGCCCATACTGGGAAGCTGCGGTTCATCAAGGATGTGTCCTGCTCTGAGCATATCCAGAAGCGGAGGGTGGCGCTGACAGAGGGAACCGCCTGCTCGCTCTTCAATGCTAATACATCTACGCTCCTCAGCTCACTGCAGGCAGGATACGATGGATACAATGGCGTCATGGCAAACTACCATATCGATCTGTACAGCTGGCTGTACAGGAACTGGATGGAGGATGGAAGGACCGCCGAGGAGCTCTCGGATTTCCTCACGCTCGCAGCGGTCCTCGAGGCAAGGGCTTACCCGGTAAGCGCGAAATGGTACCAGAATGCCTATGGGGTTCCGATGTCCATCGCCACAAGGAGCAAGGATCCAGCACTGCTGAACGAGAATGCCATCCATGAGATCGAGAGCCTCAAGCGCATGGAGGATGCGTGGCGAAGAAGGCTGTTCGCTGAATGATGGAAGGAGGGGCCGCGAAGGCCCCTCCGAAATGATCCTGCCGCTCCTATGCAGCTCCGAAGAGCAGATTCGGCAGCCAGAGCGACACGGCCGGAACGAATGTCACGAGGATCAGCACCACTCCCAGAGGGATCAGGAATGGCACCGTCGCCTTCATGACGCGTTCGAACGAGACTCCGGATACATTGGATACGACGTAGAGCACGACCCCGACAGGCGGTGTGACGACGCCGATCATCAGATTGAGGATCATGATCATGCATGCCTGCGTCTGATCCACGCCCGCGCTCATCATTGCAGGGATGAGTATAGGCGTAAGGATGAGTATGGCGGCCGTTCCTTCCATGAACATTCCAACGAAGAGGAGGAAGAGGTTCACTATGATCAGCAGAAGGACCTTGTTATGCGCGAATGCAAGCAGGACGTTGGTCATCTGCTGCGGGATCTGGGCGACGGAGAGCGCGTAGCCGAAGATTCCAGCGGTCATGACGAGGGAGAGGACGACGCCTGTCGTCTCGCACGTCTGCAGAACGACCTTCGGGACATCGCGCCATGTCAGATCCCTGTATGCGAGAAGACCGATGACGAGCGAGTAGAACGCTGCTATTATGGCTGCCTCCGTAGGAGTGACTACGCCACGATAGATTCCGAAGAAGAGGATAACCGGTGCAAGAAGCGCTAGGAATGCCTCCTTGAAGGCGACCCAGAGCGAATGGAGCGTTGGACGCGGATTGCGTGGATAATGCCTCCTGTTCGCATAGACCGCAACAAGAACGCACATCGCGATCGTCATGAGGAGGCCAGGGACGATGCCCGCCACGAAGAGGCGACCGATCGAAGCCTCCGCCGTCACCGCGAGGATGACCATGGGAAGCGATGGCGGGATGATGGGACCAAGGACGGATGAGGCGGCGGTCGCAGCGCATGCGAAGTCCGCATCGTATCCGATGTCCTTCATGGCCTGTATCTCGATGTTGCCCAACCCGCCAGCATCAGCGACAGCGGTTCCGCTCATTCCAGCGAAGAGGGCGCTGCCGATGATGTTCGCATGGCCCATTCCACCGGGAACGGTTCCGACGATCGTATTGGCGAAGTTGAACATCTTCCTTGTGACGCCCGATGTATTCATCAGGTTTCCCATAAGGATGAAGAACGGGGCCGCGATCATGGTGAATGAATTGGCGGACTGCGTTATGCGCTGAACCACGACCTCCATCGGGAGATTCTCGATGAAGACATAGAGGAATGAGCAGAGGCCGAGGTTGACATACAGCGGCAGCCCCGTGAAAAGCATGACGACGAAAAGTATGAGCGCGGCTGTCATTCGATCACCTCCTCCTCGACCGAATAGTCCTTCGGCCCATTCTTGATGACATAAGCGATCTCGGCGATCTCATAGAAGACGATCAGCAGATTGCAGACCGGAGCCATGAGATAGACCCATGCATAGTTCAGGTTGAACGAAACGGCGCTGCCGATCGATGAGATCTGCATCATCTTGATGCCATAGGCGACCATCAGCACCGAGAAGATGATGGTGAGCGCATGGTTCACGATCTGCATGATCTTCCTGAAGCCTTCCGGAGCCTTGGCGATCAGGACGGTTATCTTGATGTGTCCACCGGAACGCTCCGCGATGACCCAGCCAAGATAGCAGATCCATACATAGATGAGCCTTATCGCCTCCTCCGACCAGGCAAGAGGACTGTTGAGGACCCATCGGAATAATATCTGAGCGAGGCCAAGGACGAAGATCACCATGAAAAGCACAACGGACAGGGTGTCTACGATCTTCTCAGCCGTATTCTTGATTGTTGCTAAACCCTTTGTCATAACTATGTCTCTCTGAAGCGATGCCTTCCCCGAGGCTGTGCCCGGGGAAAGCGGAATCAAATCGAAATGGGTCCTTACATCTCCTGGATGCGGTCCCAGGTGCCGACTCCCCACTTCTCCTCGAATCTTGCTTCGATGAACGGGGCTGTCACGGAACGGAACGACTCGACATCGGGAGCGATGATCGTCACGCCCTTCTCCTCAAGCTCCTGCTGAAGCTCGATCTCTGCCTTCTCGATCTCCTGGTCATGCCATACGATGGCTTCAGCGATGGCATCCTCGATGACCTTCTGGTCTTCGGGGCTTATCTTCTGCCAGACGTTCTCATTGATGAAGATGCAGTTCGGGCAGATGATGTGCTGGGTGAGGATCACGTAATCCTGGACTTCGTAGAACTTCTGCGAATCGAATGTCGTAAGAGGATTCTCCTGGGCATCGACGACCTTGGTCTGCAGCGAGAGGTAGAGCTCGCCGAGGTTCATCGGAGTCGCCCTAGCGCCCCAGGCCTCGATCATGGCCATGTAGAGAGGCGATTCGGGAACGCGGATCATCATACCTTTGACATCATCGATGGAATAGACGGGCGTATCTGTGGTCGTGAGCTGGCGCGTTCCATAGTAGATGGTTCCGAGCAGGCGGACATTGTTGTCGAGGAACGTCTGATTGAGCCATTCGCCGAACTCGCCGTTCATAGCCCTGCTGAGATGCTCTCGGTCGCGCCAGATGTATGGAGCCTCAGCGATATCCGCAACGGGGATTCCAACCGATGAGAACTGTGCAGGACCTTCGGTGCACATATCGACGAGTCCTGTCTGGACGCCTTCCACCAGGTCCCTCGATCCACCGAGAGCGCTGCTTGGGAAGCCCTGGATCTCGACCCTTCCTTCGGTTCCCTCGTTAACGGCCTTGATGACCCTGTTCATCATCTGCGTCTCGATGCTTTCCGGAGTATGGACAGATCCCCATCTGATCACGATCTTATCCTGCTCGCCTGAGCCCTGTGCGAATGCCGACGTGCAGAGAATCAATCCGATGAGAACGAAGATGAATGCTTTCTTCATATAGATCTCCTTTTGTTGATTTGGGGAATCCTACGTTCCTCGCATAAATTTCACCATGCGTTCCCCTAGTTGTCAACAAAATCTGTACGACAGCCATACAGTTTAGTTTGACTGGTTGAAAAGCGACATCTGGCTCCTTACGTTGTTCCAGGATCGATCGAGGTGGGCGGTCATCGCCTGCACCGCCGCCTCTGGATCCCTGGTCCTGAGAGCGGCTATTATCGCGCGATGCTTCTCGATGCCGTCCTCATTGCCGCCGGGGCTCTTGATTCCGGCTATGATGAACTTGCGGAGCACGCCGGTCATCGACTCGACAAGAAGCGACAGCATGCTGTTGCCGCTGTACTTCGCGATGAGGCAATGGAATTCGCAGTCCATCTCGACGCGCTTGGCGAGATCGCCCTTGGCGGCTTCCATGCCATCGACTTGGCTGTCCAGCAGCTCGAGCTCCTTATCCGATATCCTGGCCGCCGCTTCCCTGATCGCCGCGACCTCGAGGATGATTCTTATCTCATAGACATCCTTATCCTCGATGCGATCCATCTGCACGATCCTCAGCAGAAGCTCCGAGACATCCTCCGACTCCGGCTTGGTGATGAATGCACCTCCGCCTACCCGGATCTCGACAAGGCCCCGCGCCTGAAGCAGCTTCAGCGCCTCCCTGATGATCGTGCGGCTCACTCCGAACTGCGCGGAGAGGGCCATTTCGGAGGGAAGCTTGCTAGCCGCCTCCCCTTTGTAGATTATCGCCTCCTCGATAGAATCGGCTATCTGTTCGTACAGAGGCTTCTTGTTGAGTGTCTCGCTTAGATCAAGTACTTTTCCTGCCATCAGTTACCCAAAGGCTTTCCGCAGATTTCCATATACGGCAGCCGCTCCATTCAGAATATAGTCAGTATCCGCCGCAATCGAAATCATATCAACACCCCGATCCTTCCATTCCTTCATTCTGTCCAGATCGCAGTAGCCATAGGAGACTCCGATCCTCGCGCCCTTCTCGTGCGCTCTTCTGCAGACTTCATCGATGACCTCGACCACTTCCTTGTTGTCCCAGTCGCCGATATGCCCCATCGAGGCCGCAAGATCGCACGGCCCGATGATCAGCGCATCCATCTCCTTTATCGCAAGTATGCGATCCAGATCGTCATAGGCCGCGATGTTCTCGAACTGAAGGAACCTCAGGATGTCGTCGTTGGCGTGGCTGAAGTACTCCGCTGCCGGAATCAGGCCATACCTGCTCTGCCGCCTGGGACCATACCCTCGCACGCCCTGCGGCGGATACATGCATGCCTCGATCGCCTCCATCGCAAGCTCATACGAATTCACCTGGGGGAAGACGACCCCATCAGGCCCCATCTCAAGGATGGGCTTGGCCTTGATCCGATCGACAGATGGAATCCTCACTACAGACGATACGCCGGAGGCTCTGGCAGCGATGAGATGCGACTGCAGGCATTCGAGGGAGATCGATGTATGCTCAGTATCGATCCAGATATAGTCATAGGGGAAATAGCCCATGATCTCCGTGATCGCAGGATCATTGAGCGATACATGCGTCCCTAGTGCGGCAACTCCGCTTTCGAGCTTGTTCCTGAGCTTATCCATCGCAACCCTCCTTTTCCTGGCACGCTTCTCCAGGCTCATCGGAATTGTAGCATGAATGAGCAGAACTGCAAACACAATCTGTACGACAGGTATACAGATATCCGAATAGCTTCAGCAAAGCAGGAAAGCCTATCGCCAGGTATGATGGCATAAAGAAGAGCCAATATGCATGAATCACCCTCCGGATATCTGGAAATCCTTCCCCGATCGTAGTAGAACACACTCGGTTTCGGAGGCGCCGATGGCTATCGATCTCACCAAGGGGAGGCCCTTCCCCGTATTGCTTCGCTTCTCGCTTCCCGTCATCGGCGGAAATCTCTTCCAGCTCTTCTACACTCTTGCGGACACCATCATCGTCGGGCAGACGATCGGAGAGGATGCCCTCGCCGCCGTAGGTGCGACTACCGTATTCGTCTACTTCATCCTCTGCTTCATCCAGGGGCTGACGAATGGATTCTCCATCATACTGGCAAGGAAGCGTAGGCGCCCGGGACAGCGATGCTGCCAGGAAGGACATCGCCGCATCCATCATCATATCAGCCGCGCTGACGGTCATCATCACGGTGCCGACGTGCCTTCTGACGCCATGGATCGTCGAGGCGATGGATGTTCCTGCGGAGATTGCAGCGGATGCCGCCGACTATCTTCTCGTCGTACTCGCAGGCACGGGAGCAACGGTGCTCTACAACCTCGCCTCCAACATCCTGCGGGCGCTTGGCGACAGCAGGCTTCCCCTTATATTCCTTGTCTTCTCATCGATCCTGAACATATTCCTCGATATCCTCTTCATCGTCCCCTTCAAAATGGGAGTCGGCGGAGCGGCGCTGGCGACTGTGCTCTCGCAGCTTATCGCAGGCATCCTCTCGCTCATTGCAGGCATATGGCGAAACGACCTCCTGAGGCTCTGCAGGAACGACTGGAGCATTGGGCGGAGGATCCTATCCGAGAACCTCAGGCTTGGCATGCTGATGGGATTCCAGATGTCCGTCATGTGCATAGGGCAGCTGGTGATGCAGTCATCGGTCAACGGACTGGGGACTACGGCCATCGCAGGCTACACTGCCGCGACGAAGGTCGACCAGCTCTCGGTGCTGGTCAACAATGCGTTCATCACGGCGATCGCGGCATATGTCGCCCAGAACCATGGAGCCGGGGATATCGGGAGGATAAGGAAGGGCGTATGGGCGTCGCTGCTGCTGACGGAGGCGACGGACGTGCTGATGATGCTCATCATAATCATCATCCAGCCATTCATCGTGCCGATGTTCGTCTCATCGCCATCGCCTGAGGTCTTCATCTTTGCCCGTGATTTCTTCCTTGTCACCCTGCCCTTCTATCCAGTGCTTGGGCTCCTGTGCGTCTACAGGACGAGCGTGCAGTCGCTGGGGAACTCATGGGCGCCATTCACGGCATGCATCGTCGAGCTCATCGCCAGATGCTCGGCCTCCCTTCTCCTTGGAGCATTCTTCGGATACATCGGCATCGTCTTCTACTCGCCGCTTGCCTGGATCGGCGCCGACGCCATCGTCATCCCTGAATACGCCATGACGATCCGCAAGCTGGCAACTGGCAAACCATAGAATAGGCCATGCTCGATACGGGGCTTATCATACGCGGCTCAGTGCGAAGAGGAACCGGTGGCTGAATCGCTGCCGACGGGTATATAATCCAGCAAGGAGGCGGATATGAAGAGGATCATGCTCATAGCAGCCATCATCGCGGCATTGTCATCGGCGCTCTACGCAGACGGCGACTTCGGATCGCTTGGCATGACAGCTGGATACACAGCGAAGGAGAATTCCGCCCTCATGGGCATAAACGGCGAATACCAGCTCCTCGCTTCCGTATCGGAGCGAACATCATTCGGCTTCTCATCACATGTCGACGTCGCATTCGGACTCGGCAGGCACCGTCTCTCTCCGCTTTTCATCGGAACGATCACTGGAATAGGCTCGGAGATGCGCTTCTCGGATATGCTTGCGCTGAATCTGACGTTCGGCGCGGCGGTCGTTGCGGAGATGGGAGGATCCGGCGCTTCGGTGGGGATCGGCCCAGGTCTGGATGCCGCATTCTCCTTCTTCCTAGGCATGCAGCATGCCGTGGGAATCACCTTGGGAGCCACGGTCTATCCTCAGTTCCTCATCGCCGATGATGCGCAGGATAGGCTGTTCAGCGTAGCTGCGCTGGGCTACGTTGCGATGTCGTTCCGCTACCCCGCACCAGTCTCGGCGCTCGCCATACCGATCGCCTACATGATCTACTGATCCGGATCCAGGATCTTCCCGCAGAGCGCCGAGAGCGCATTGAAGCGATGGTCTGCATTCATCATCGCCCAGCTCTTGGTGCGCTTGAAGACGATGCCCTCCTCCGTGAGCTCAACCGAGTAGAATCCGAGTCCTATCCTCGGATTGTCGTAGCTCATGAATCCGTTCCCGACCATGAAGAGCTTCGACTCTCCTGGGGCTATGGAGAGATTGCTCGTCCCCTTCGGGCCTGTATTGAAGCCAAGGGTGACCGCCCTCACCTCCGGCGTCGCGCCATCGAAGAGAGCCCAAGGCGCATCCATCCTGCCCAGATAGTTCTCCGCGATATCCACATTGGGGAATGGGAATGCATTTCCATCCCTATGGGGAGTGAACATGAAGTACAGCAGCTGGCACTTGGGATTGTTCACCGCGGCCCATCCAAGGGAGATGCCGTCGGGTATCTTGCCTATGAGGTAATCATAGGTGCCGGTCGGAGGCGGAACATAGCCGGCATCGGCGCTGCCTCCGCGAACGAGGGGAGCATGCCTGAGATCGTCGAAGAGCTTGCCGGGAAGGAATCTGTTCACGCCTGATTCCCGCCTCGAGAGCGCGTATGCAGTCCAGTAGCGCGCGTTCGATGAGATGAGCGAGCCCGTCTCGAGAAGCGGCGACGACACCATGCTGTGCCAGGAGGCAGACCCCTGCAGCGTCTCCGGGCCTGTGTTGGTGATGCGAACAGCGGTATACAGCACGGGCTGCCCGGGAAGGAGCAGATCGACCTTCTCGGCACGGAATCGGTTCCCCTCCTCCCTGCTCTTCATCTCGGAGAGCCTCCACACGCCTCCATGCTCCTCCTCGGTGCCATAGCGGCGCAGCGTCCAGTACGTGTTGACTGAATTGATGTGGTCGCCCGATGACGAAGGGAACGTGAAATACCCGCCACCGGCCTGATACAGCGCTTCGCTCGACTGCCACCATTCGCTGTTCTCATCGGATATGACCCCAGCCCCGGTGCCGCGGAAGTAAGGGAGGGCCATTGCATTGATCCTGGCTCCCGAAAGCGTGCGCGACGTGAGCTCAAGGAGAACCTCGCCCTGATCCTCGATCAGCGCGGAGAAGATGTCGTTCGACATGTATGTCGCATAGCGCCCTTCCCAGAGGGAAAGCCTCCTGATATCCATCGAACCTCCCGAATGACGACAAAGCGTGCATTCTGCGGTAGAATGATTGTAAAGCATTATCCAGAGGTATTCCATGATAGAAGCATTGGCGAACGGCATATTCCATCTCTCCACGGACAATACCAGCTACCTTCTGCGCATCCTCGAGACGGGGCATGCGGAGCACATCTACTATGGAAGGAAGCTGCGCGACGCGGCATCTTCGGCTGCGGCCCTCGGGGAGAAGCGCTATGCCAGGCCGGGCATGGGGACATATACGGACAGGAACTTCACCACGCTGGTGCTGGATGACACCCTCCTGGAATTCTCCGAGGAGGGAAGAGGAGACTACCGCACGCCATTCGTCGCCGCCTCATGCGGATCATCTGGAGAGAGGACTCTCGACCTCAGATTCACAGGCTATCGCACGGGAAAGGGGATCCTTCCGATCAAGGGAAGGCCACTGCCCCAGGCCAAGGATCCATACGGGGAGGCCGAGACGCTGGAGCTGGACTTCAGGGACAGCCTGCGCATGGTCGAGCTCACGCTCGCATACACCGTATTCCCCTCTTCCGACGCAATCATCCGCAGAAGCACGATACGCAACGCATCCGATGTCAGGATCGTCGTACGGGCCCTCGCCTCCTCCCAGCTGGACATCAGGGAGACGGGGATGAAGGTGCTCACCCTTGGAGGCGCATGGGGCAGGGAGATGGAGAAGCGCGTGACAAAGCTCGAGACGGGGACATTCGTCTCCGAAAGCCGCAGGCTCTGCTCCTCAGCCGAAGCCAATCCGGGATTCATGCTCATCGGACGCAATGGCTGCTATGCGATGAACCTGATCTATTCGGGACCGCACCGCATGTCCGCCTCCGTCACAGAGCATGGCATGACACACATCGTCTGGGGCATCAACCCAGATATGTTCTCATGGGTCCTCGGAAAGGGAGAGAGCTTCGAATCGCCGGAGGCCGTGATGACATACAGCGAGGGCGGAACAGCAGAGGCCGGGGACAGGATGAAGAACTTCATCACCACCTCGATCCTCCGCTCCTCCTGGAAGGAGAGGATGCGGCCGATCATGCTCGATACCTGGGAATCCCTCCGCTATGCGACGACGGAGAACCGCATCGAGGAGCTCGCGAAGGGCGCACTCGCCATGGGCTGCGAGGGCGTACTCGTCAACGATGGATGGTTCGGCGCGCGCAGCAACGATCGCACGAGCCTGGGCGACTGGCACGTGAATACCCAGAAGATCCCATCGGGGATAACGGAGCTGGCCGCGTCGGTGCATAGACTTGGCCTCCTCTTCGGCCTCTGGTTCGAACCCGAGGCTGTGAGCACGCGCTCGATGCTGTACAAGGCGCACCCCGAATGGATCATAGGACATGGCGACGAGAGCGATGCAGAGGGCAGGCATGAGGCGCTCCTGGACATCACGCGATACGACGTGCAGGACTGGATCGTGACGACGATCACGAGGCTGGCGGAATTGATCAAGCTCGACTACCTGCGATGGGATATGAACCGCCACTACTCCGATATCTTCACCGTGGCTGGAACCCGTGACTACGGAATGTATGCGCATGAGTATGCCTCGGCGCTGTACAGGATACTCTCCGAGATCGGATCGAGATGCCCGGACATGTACATAGAGACATCCGCAGGCGGCGGCGCCAGATTCGACCTGGGCATGATGAGCACCTCCGCCTCGATAGCCCCGAGCGTCGTATCCGACCCGATAGAGCGCGCAAGGATCATCGCCAACGCCTCCATCATGTATCCGCAGTGCGTCATCGGCACCGTGGTATCGCCATCGCCGAATTCGACGACGAGGCGCATCGTGGACAGGGAGACGAGATTCAACATCGCCGCATTCGGAGTCCTGTCATACTCGATGGATCCATCGTCGTTCTCGCGCAGCGAGATGAAGGCATTCAGGGAGCAGACGGAATTCTACAAGACATTCAGGCTGCTTCTCCAGACAGGAAGGTTCAGGCTGGTGGAGGATGGCAGCAGGGTCATCTGGTCGGTCGCCGATGAGGACCGCTCGACGATCCTCCTGCTCTATCTGCAGAAGACGATCAGGCCCAATACGACGGCGGAGAAGCTCTTCGTCCCCGACGCGAACGAGAGCTACGATTACCGCGTATTCTCTCGCAGCCACTCCGTGTCGGAGAAGGAGGCGTATGCCTATCCCGAGGAATCGGAATGCTATACGATCTCCGGAGACGCGCTGAAATGGGGCGGGATCTCCATGGTCGAGCAGCTTTCGGGCATAGGACACCATGAAGGGATGAGGATGCTGGGGGACTACTCATCGAGGCTCTACATCATAAAGAGGATCGGAAAATGAACAATATCGTGATAGCCGGAGCGGGAACCTTCGGCACAGCAGTGGCTGAAAGGCTTGCATGGAACATCAACAACAGGGTCACGCTCCATACCATCGAGAAGGATGTGGAGAGGGAGATCAACGAGAAGCACACGAACAGGAAGTACTTCCCTACCCGCTTCCTCAGCAGATACCTCTCCGCCACATCATCCTTCTCGGTATTCAAGGAAGCCGATGTCATCATGCTCGTCATCCCCTCCAAGGCGATAGTCCCCTTCTCGGAGGAGATCAGGAAGAACACGAGCGGAGAGCCGCTCATCATCAACCTTGCCAAGGGCATGAGCGACGACGGGGCTTTCATCACCGAGAACATACCATTCATGCGCACAGCCAGCATGAAGGGACCATCGTTCGCAATCGAGACGATCAACGGATTCCCGACATCGTTCACATTCGGCGGAAAGCGAGAGGACTACGACTACTTCAGGAAGGAGGTGCTGCCAGACACGCAGTTCTCCCTCGACTACTCCAGCGACGTGAGGGCCGTCGAGCTGATGAGCATCCTCAAGAATATGTATGCGATAGCGATCGGCATCGTTTCCGGCAAGTTCAACAGCCCGAACGTGGACTTCCTCGTCTACACGAAGGCCGTCAACGAGATGCGGGGGCTGCTGAGGATCTTCGACTGCAGCGAGGAGACGATCTTCCGCTACTGCGGCATCGGAGACTTGGGGCTCACGGCCCTCAACGACCTCTCGCGCAACCGCACGCTGGGAATGCTCATAGGCAAGGGCTTCGGATACGACCCGGACTCCAAGTCCTCCACCGTCGTGGAAGGCCTCAGGACGGTCAAGCTGATCGGCGAGATCACCAGGCAGAAGGGAGTGGCGGAGGAATTCCCGCTCGTGCAGGCGCTCTATCGCCTGCTCTACGAGAACGACAGCCTCAACAGCTACACGCTCTCGGTGCTCGGCTAGAGGAACGTGCGCCTGATGTAGTCCATGTCCTCGATGGCGGATGTCGCCTCGGTCCCGACGCGGATGAGGGGCATGCTGCATCCGATCAGCGAAGCTATCCTCGGATACGTCTTCGCCATGATGCCGCGGCCAAGCCCTACGGCATGGCCATCAAGCCTGTCATTCAGAAGCAGCGCAGCGATCGATGGACCGGAAAGGGAGAACACCTCCTCGAAGAAGGAGAAGGTGTTGTTGCGCCCATCCTCCTCGACAAGGGCTGCGGGATCGAGAAGCAACCTGACATCGGGGGCATCTCCGATCAGCTCGACAGCTCCATCGATCCCATCCACGCAGGTTCCCGGAACCGGCACCGTGGACACGATGATGCCAAGCGCCTCCGCCTCAGCCGACAGCTTGCATAGCGATTCCATGAAAGGTGCATATCTCCCCTTCGATGGATGGATGCAGATGATCGGGGCGGAGAGGGCGGCAGCTGCATGCAGTGCGGCACGGCATTCCTCCATAGCCTCCTTCCTCTCCGAGGCATCGGGAGATCCGATATCGACGCCTGACACCCCTATCACCGATATATCAAGCCCGGCAGCGGCGATCTCCGCAAGCCTTTTGTCGGTCAGCCTGCGATAGCTCCTGCACTGCGGGAAGCAGGATGGGATATCGAGAAGCAGCGTCTCGGCGCCTATGAGGGCAAGATTCTCCTTCAGCGATCCCAGATCGGATGGAGAGAGGATATCGGCGCGGATGCCGAGGGTGCAGCCGCTGCCTGCCTTCCGCTGGACGACCCTGTATCTGGGAGGGAATGCAGAGGGGACCGCCTCGGAGCGCTCAGGATCGAGGGAGCTTATGACGACCTCCCTGTCCTTGCTGTCCAGCTTCCTGAAGGCCGAAGGGCTCATCTGGCACAGCGAATAGAATGTCCTGTTGAACTGGGAGGCGGATGAGAATCCGCAGCCTGCGATGATGTCGTGGATCCTGGCACCGGTATATGAAAGCATATGCAGGGCATACCTGATCCTGATCCTCTGCACATAGCTCACGAACGACAGGCCCATCACGCGCGTGAACTGATGGGAGAGGTAGAACGGGGATATCGCGAACTTCTCGGAGACATCCTGGAGCGTTATCGGCTCCATATAATGCGTGTCGATGTATTCAGCGATCGCATACATCTTCATATCCGGCAGGCCCGGATGGTTCCTCTCGGGGGCGTAGATGCTGCGCTTGGAGCACCGGAGGACCTCCAGCAGGAATAGAAGGAAGAGCGAATACACCTCAAGCTGCCAGCCTGTCGACTTGCTCTTGCCGGCAACGAACAGCGCGTTCAGCCGCTTTATCAGCGCAGACATCTGCTCAGGACGGAACCTCAGCACGGGCTCCTCCGCCTCATACAGCGTCCTGATCTTCCCCAGCTGATAATCGAGTCCGGGGATGGCGGACCGGTTCGCGTAGTTGATGATGATCCTCTTCTGCGGCTCTCCGCTTCGAGGATATATAGACATGTGCAGCCGCTGCGGCTGGATCAGCACGATATCGCCTTTCTGCAGCGGGACATACCTTCCGTTCATGAGATGGGCGGCCCCATCCTCGAGCGGAATGAAGATCTCGTAGAAGTCATGGAAATGCTGGTTCGCCATGTTCATCGGATAGATGCGCGAACCATAGTCGATGAGGACGAACATATCATTCGTGTCGTCATTCAGCCTGATGGAGAATCCATCTTCGAAGTAGAGGGAATCCAGCAAGTCCGTCATATCCGTATTTTAGGCAAATTCCGCGCTGCAGTGAAGAGAAGACGGCAATTTGCGAGTAGAATTCATGCATATCTCCGATATACTCCTCTTCGGAGGATTGCGATGAACTGGCATACATCAGAGCTCGACCACGGATACATCACGCGCTATCTCATAACGGAGCCCCGGCTGGAGGACGTCAAGGGAGAGCCCGTAGCCATCACGGAGGAGTCGAACGTATGGATCGGATCGACAGCCGCATCGACGCATGAGAACCCCCAGAAGAAGGGATTCCTCGAGGACGTGCTCTCGAAGGGAATCAAGGCTCCTGAATTCACAGCACCGGAGCCGGAGGGGGAGGCCGTGCTCATGGGAGATAGGGTCAGGGTCCGCTACCGCGCTCCATTCGGGGATCCCGTCATCGGAGCTTCGATGTTCTCTCCCCTGCCCAGATGGCTGAGCATCGCCGCATACATCGTGCTGGAGGCCTCCAAAGCTGGAAGCTACCGCTTCGCGCTCTCCGTCACCGGAGGAATGGCGATATACCGCGACGGCGCTGAGATCTATGCCTTCAGGCCATACAGGAGGAACGAGGCGATCGAGACCGAATGCATCCTGGACCTCGACGAGGGAGCCAACATCCTCATCGTCGAAGCGGATGAGTTCGCCGAGCGCGATACGGAGATCGCGGTATCGTTCAAGCTGATCGACGGCCCGGGAAGCCTCCTGCAGAAGGTACCGATGGGCTCGAGGGATACGGAGCTTGTAATGAAGGCGGAGAAGGCCATGGATACGCTCGCATTCGACAGGAGCACGTTCACATCCGGCCGCATAACGATGACGATGGAGAATCCATTCCCGGACAGGACGATGACCGTCCATATGATAGGCGCCACGGAGGAGAATGCAGCTCTCGGGTTCTTCAAGGAGGCGGATGCGGTGTTCCTGCCAGGATGCTCATCGGCGGACATCGGCGCCGTGGAGGACTTCCCCGTCGGATTCCTGAGGATGGATGTCGATACAGAGATCGAAGGCATCACGATCAGGACCGTCAGGACATTCGAGAACTTCCCCTTCTCATTCCTCGGGCCGACCTCGGAGTCGATCGACGAGCGCCGCAGGGAGGCCTGGAGATACCTTGCCCTCCATGGCGAGGGAAACGCCAACAGGGCGATGGCCCTGCTCTTCACCGATGGCGACAGGGACGAGATAGAGAGGATACTCCGTGCGCAGCTGGACTTCATCAACAACCGCAGCGACTGCTCGGACTTCTACATCTCATACTTTCCGTTCATGATCAGGCATTTCGGCTCCAGCGGGATGATAAGGCCCGAGACGCTCCGGGATATGGAGGAATGCCTCCTCTCCTTCCGCTACTGGCATGACGAGAAGGGCAATGATGCGATGTGGTTCTGGAGCGAGAACCATGCGCTCATGTTCCACATCTCCGAGCTGCTTGCGGGGGAGATGTATCCCGATAGGATATTCACGAACAGCGGCATGACAGGACGGGAGAAGCAGGAGAAGGCGATCTCGATGCTCAGGCCATGGTTCGAGACGTTCTTCCGCGAGGGATTCACTGAGTGGAACAGCCCTCCCTATCTTCCCATCGACATCCTCGGCTTCGCTTCGCTCTATGCGCAGACGGAGAACGAGGAGATGAAGGAGAACGCGAGGAAGGCGCTCGAATACGTATTCCGCCTGCTCGCGATCACATCATACGAAGGCATCTTCAGCACCACCAGCGGCAGGACATACCTCAAGGAGCTGATGGGCAACTACTCGAACTGCCCGTCGTTCATAAACTGGATCGGCTACGGGATCGGCAATGAATCGCATGCCGGAAAGGGATCGGTGCCCGTGCTCATGAGCGGATACGCACCCGATCCCGAGAACCTGAAGTACCACAGGATCGGAAAGGGCATGGCGCTGTCGTGGAAGTCGACGCACGGCTACAAGGGTTATGCGGACGTCACGGTCTACAAGACCTCCGGATACCTTCTTTCCGCTGCCAACGACTTCAATCCTGGACGCAGGGGATTCCAGGAGGATGTCATCCATGCCGTGCTTGGGGCAGAGGCGCATGTGTGGATCACCCACCCCGGCGAGTTCGCCCTCTATGGCCAGGCAAGGCCATCGTACTGGGCAGGATCGGGAACGCTGCCAAGGGCCGATCAGTACAAGGGATTCGCCTCGGCCGTATGGCGCGTCAGCGATGTCCATCCCGTCGACTTCACCCATGCATACTTCCCCTTCTTCGCCTTCATGAAGGCGGAGATCAGGGATGGATGGGCGTTCGGAGAGACGGAGAGGGGCGGACTGATCGCCATAACCGCAGCAAACGGCATCGAGATGACGACTGCAGGGCCGAACAAGGAGCGCGAGCTCATAAGCCAGGGCAAGGAGAACATCTGGATCATCCGCTGCTCCGATATCTGGAAGGAAGGAAGCCTCGAGGCATTCGAGAGCCGCATGCTCGGCGCCAGCCTCAAGGTGGACATGGAGACCCTCTCCTACTCCTTCTCGGATCCGGACTACGGAACGATCGAATCCGGATGGGGCAGGAGCCTCAGCGTGGATGGCAGGATGGAGGCCTACAGCGGCTTCACTCCGGCCGGAACGGTGGAGTTCGAAAGGATCTGATGCAGGGGCTTCCGGAAGGGAGCCATGGAAGACATTCAGGCCGACGCGAGCGGCGCCGGCTGCAGAAGGAGGAGAGGCAGGACCGCAAGGCGATGCCGGATAGGACATGAACGAAGCGGTGAAGGAAAAGCTCGAGACCCTCATAAAGGGATTCATACCCGTCCTCTATCAGGAGGATGATCCGGATTACGTATCCGGGAAGTTCGCGCCGAACATCGAAGGAAGGGAGCGCTACAGATACTGGGAATGGACCCAGGGAGTGGGCCTCTTCGGACTATGGAAGCTCTTCGAGAAGACGAAGGACGAGAGATACCTGAAGATGCTCACATCCTACTACGATGAGAGGATCGCATTCGGGCTTCCGGGGAAGAACGTGAATACGATGGCCCCCATCCTTGCCCTCACATACCTCGGGGAATACCTCGGAAGCGAGAAGTACCTCTCCGTCGCCAGGGAGTGGACCGGCTGGCTCTTCGACGGCGGCCTTCCAAGGACTCCGGAAGGAGGCTTCCAGCACAGGACCTCCGATGATGTGAACGAAGGCGAGCTCTGGGACGACACGCTGATGATGAGCGTCCTGCCGCTCGCCAACATGGGGCGCATCGATGGCCGCGAGGAGTACATCGACGAATCGGAATACCAGCTCCTGCTGCATATCGAGCAGCTTGCGGATCCGATCACGGGTCTCTGGTACCATGGCTACACATACAAGGGGAAGAACCACTTCGCCGGTGCCTTCTGGGGCCGCGGCAACAGCTGGGCGACGATCGCCCTTCCGCTTTTCGAGGAGATCATCCACCTCAGGCCAAGCCTCAGGAGATATGTCTCGACCGTACTGACGAGGCAGGTCGAGGCGATCGGGAAGCTCCAGGACGAGTCGGGATTCTGGCATACGCTCCTTGACCACGAGGATTCCTACCTCGAGTCCAGCTGCACGGCAGGCTTCGGATACGGAATACTCCTCGGCATAAGGCTTGGGCTCCTCGATCCATCATACAGGCGCATCGCCGAGAAGGCCCTGCCTGCGGTGCTGGGAGCGATCGACGAGAACGGAGTGCTTGAGCTCTGCTCCTATGGAACGCCGATGGGAAGGGAGAGCGTCGACTGGTACAAGGAGATACCGATCCATCCGATGCCTTATGGACAGGCGATGGCGATGCTCTTCCTCATCGAAGCCATGGACGCGGGGCTATGAGGAACAAGGGGCTTTATGCAGTCTGCGCGCTGCTGATGGTGATACTCGGCACAAGCGATGCCCTGCGCGGGATCTTCACCCCGCTCTTCACATCGGTCTACGGATTCTCGATGTCCCAGGTCGGAGTGATCGTCTCCGCCAGCTATCTCGGGAACCTGATCTGCCTCCTCTTCGGAGGCATGCTGCTCGACAGGATAGGCAGGAAGCGGGCGATGGCCATGTTCATCATAGCGCTGGCTCTATCCGAAGTGCTGCTGCTCTTCGGAAGCAGGTATGCGATGCTCGTGCTGGGATTCTTCCTCTCGCTCGGCATCTCGACGCTGCTGAATACGACGATCAACCTCATCTCCGACTCATTCTCGGCGACGAAGAGCCTGATGCTGCTCAATGCCCTCTTCTTCCTGCAGGGAATCGGCACATCAGGCTCCCAGCTGATCCTCTCCAGATACGCTTCCAGCGTACCTGTATGGAACGGCGTGCTGATCGGCATGGCAGTGCTTCTTGTTCCGCTTGCCATCGCCGTGATGAGGATGAAGGATACGGAATCGGGCGGCGCGGCAGAAGAGGCCTCTGCCGCCGGATCCGACAGGCCCGAGTCAGGGATGATAGCACTGATAGCATTCACGCTGGGGCTCTATCTCATCGCAGAGCATGGCATCACGAACTACATAATCATGTACGGCACCGAGCATCTGGGGATCAGCGCAGCCTCGGCAGGCTTCGCGCTATCGCTCTATTCGGCAGGCATCATGATCGGACGGCTTGTGCTCGGCCAGGCAGTGGACAGGATCGGAGCGGAGAGGATGCTCTTCGTCTCGCTTGTCGTGGCCACGGTCGTCTCCGTGCTCTCGTTCGCCTCGGCGATCCTTCCCCTGCTATTCATCGTCGGCCTTGCGGTATCCATCGTCTATCCGACGACCGTCTCGCTTGTCCGCAAGCACGCCCCGCACGCTCTCGGAGCGAGGGCGACCACGATAGCCGTGAGCGCGGCAAGCATCCTCGATGTCGTGTTCAATGCGGTATTCGGCAAGGCCATCGATTCCGTAGGCTATGGACGTGCCATGCCGGTGCTATGCGTAGCGCTTGGCGTATCGGCTGTGCTGATGGTCTTCATCATTCCACGAGGGAGAAGACCACGCTGACCTCATCAACGACTTCGATCACGCCGGAATGGTATGCTGTTCCGGCTGTCTCATAGAGCGAATAGGCCTTCGGCAGCATGCCCGATGCTCCCTGTGCCGATGAGATGGAGATGAGATCCCCGAGGATGTATCCCGCTGCGGATGCATAGACCGAAGCTCTTTCCACGGCATCGTGGACCGCAAGCTCGCGGGCCTTCATCTCAGCAGCCGAACGATTGCTCAGCCCGGCTTCTATCCCGGATATCCCGATTCCATCGATTTCAGAGAGCTGCGCGATCGCCTCGCCAGCCGATTCCGCATCGCGGAGCGTGACCCTGATCGACCGCATCGCCCTCTGTCCATCGACATGGCTTCCATCTGCATCGTAGACGACATTCGGAGAGACGGAGAGCGACTCCGTGCGGATGTCCTCGATCTGCACGCCGAAGCCCTTGGTGAGGATCGATTCGGCATGTGAGAGCATTCCAGAGGAGACGGACAATGCCTCCTCCGTCGTAGCTGCGACATAGGATGCGGAGACGGTGAACGATACGATGTCGGGAATGGCCTCCACCGCTGCGCTGCCAGTGACGGCGACGGTCGGTCCGTCGACGCTCTGGCAGGAGGCGAGCAGCAGAAGCGCTGCGGCAGCGGCAAGAAGCCTCATTCGGTGCTCCTGAGCTCCGGATGCGACTCGGCATAGCGGAGGAAGAAGCCGATGGCCATCATCATGATGCCGTTGTCGTACAGGCCGGTGCCCATATCGCGGATGACATCCTCTACAGGCACCTCGATCACGTCGATCGTCTCATTCGGGTCGAGAGACTGGCCTGAGACCTTCTCCAGATCCGTCACGAGGAAGAACGACTGGCGGTTCGACATGAACGCATTGTTGGGGCAGACATTCCCAAGCTCCGTAAACGTGCCCCTTATTCCCGTCTCCTCCATCAGCTCGCGCTGAGCCGCCGCCAAGGCAGCCTCGCCCTTCTCGACAAGGCCCGCGGGGAATTCTCTCGTGACGCTCTCCGAGCCATGCCTGAACTGCTCCTCCATGATGAAGTGGGGAACACCGTCCTTGATGAACCAGGGGATCGCGACGATCCAATCAGGTGAGCTGATCTCGACGAACGTGCCCTTCCTTCCATCCGGAGCGGTGCGCTCGGCGGTGAGGACATCGAAGATATGGCAATCGAGGAGCTTCTCCTTCGAGAGCGTCCTCCACATGAGCTCCTGCTTCATTGCTTCTTCCTCGAAGGGCAGTTGGACGTGCAGGAAGCGCATGCCGACGGCTTGCACGAAGGCGTGCCCAGGTATGATGTATCGCGGCTTGTCGAGCATGCCGTGCCGTTGTTTATCTCGTTGGCGATCGCCTTGAGCGCCTCGGCGGATGGATGCACTCCAGGCTCGGCGACCCACTCCTTTCCCGCGTCCTCAGCATCCGGAAGGCCGGCCTCCATGGGGATGGCTCCGAGGAAGGGAACGTGCATATCCTGGCACATCTTCCTTCCGCCGCCCTTTCCGAAGATGGGGATCTCGTGTCCGCATGAGGGGCAGATGAGGCCCGACATGTTCTCGATGACGCCGATTATGGCGACGCCGAGCTTGCGGGAGAAGTTGACGCTGCGCCTCGCATCGAGGACTGCGACCTCCTGTGGCGTGGTCACGATGATCGAGCCGGTGAGCTCGGGGATGGACTGGCAGATCGTGAGCTGCTCATCGCCCGTTCCTGGGGGCGTATCGATCAGCAGGTAGTCCAGCTCCCCCCAATCCACATCGGAGAGGAACTGCCTGATCGCGCTGTTCTTGAGGCTACCCCTCCAGATGACCGGTGCATCCGGATCCTCCAGTGCGAATGCCAAGGACATCACCTTGAGGTTCTCCCTCGGCTGCACCGGTATGAAGGTATGCCCATCCTCGCTGGTGAGCTCCGCATCGCGGCAGCCGAACATCACGGCGACGTTCGGACCATGGAGGTCCGTATCGAGGACGCCGACGCGGCATCCCATATCGACGAGCGCATTGGCGAGGTTGACGGTGACCGTGGTCTTGCCTACTCCGCCCTTGCCGCTCATGATCATTATCTTGCGCCCTATCCTATCCATCCTCTCGCGGATGCGGAGGGACTGGGCCTCATATTCATCCATCTGATCATCAGCCATAGCAAACTCCTATCGTGCCCTGAATATATCACAGAGAATGGAAAAAGGCTTCACCTTGGCCATCCATCATTGACGGAGGCCCCTCGGGATGCTCTACTTTGCCTATGAAGAAGATTCTCCTCATCGCGGCCGCGGCAATGCTCCTCTCCTCATGCGACATCTCCATACCGCTTGGCGGAGGCGATGCCGGTACGGACACATTCATCGTCCCCTCCGATTTCCATGGCGTGTGGCGCGGGGAGAGCGGGGATCTCACGATCTCGGCGGAGAGGATATGCGGCGATGTCGGTGGAGAGATGATCGATACCGAATCCCTCATCGAGGATGGGGCCACCATCTACCATGAGGAGTCGGGAAGGAATGCCTACGCGCTTGTCTTCAGCCCCGGCAGCGGGATATACAGCCTACTGCTGAGCATCGAAGATGATGGCAGCCTCAGCATCGCCGTCGACTATGGCGGAGGCCGCATCGCATACGGCCTCTACCGCAGGATCTAGAGCCCCTTGGATGAAAATCCCCTGTTCTCGGCGTCGGCAGAGTCCTCGATGCGGATATCGCTGACGAACTCTCCGTTGGCATCATCGAGGAAGACGGCGCTGCAGTCCTCCATCAGAAGCCCGTCGACGCCGGAGATGAAGTATGCCGAAGAGCCGTGCTTCACGACCTCCGTCCCTTCGCCTGGCCTGTAGTCATAGAGTCCCTTCTCCCACTTCGATGATGTCCTCATCTCGATGCGCACATTCCGCATCCTGATGTTCCGGACCTTGTGGCTGCCATGGATGAAGACGCCGTTCTCGCCGCTTGCGAGGATGTTCTCGAATACGACGTTCTCGATCGTTCCGGAAGACTTGCCAGCGACCCTGTCTATCGAGGTGATGGCGATCGGCTCGGCCGTTCCCCACCAGCAGGGGGCGAAACGCCTCGTCTCGATGGTGATGTCGGAGAAGATGGCGTTCCTGACAGAGCCTCCATCCCTGATCTGTATCGAGATGCCCCTGTTCGTACCGGAGATGGTGACGCCGCGGACGACGATGTTCCTGAAGTCCCCCGTCCCCTCGGTGCCGATCTTCAGCGCCGCCGACGTCGACTTGAGCGTGCAGTCGGCGATCACGATGTTCTCCGTCGGACCGTACTCCATGTTGCCCGCGGAGCTCTTGAGGCAGATGCAGTCATCTGCAGCCTCGACATGGCATCCGATGATCCTCACATTCGAGGAATGGTCGGGATCTATGCCATCGGAATTCGCGACATCGAGCGGATTGAGTATCCTGATATTGCTGATCAGGACATCGTCGCATCCGGCCGGATGGAGCGTCCAGAACGGCGCATTGCAGAGCGTTATATCGCTGACGGTCACATGGGAGCAGTGCTCGATGTAGATCATCGTCGGCCTGGGATAGAAGTCTCCTGTGACATAGTACTGCGAGACGCGCTTGACGAACGCATAGCAGTTTCCGTCGATCACGCCATCGCCCGTTATCGCGATATCATCGGCATCGACGGCATAGATGAACGCGTAGGAAGGCTTGAGCGTCACAGGCGTTCCTGCGATCGAGACGCCTTCATCCTTCCTGCCCTCATTGGGATGGACGTAATCCTCGAGCACGGGAGTCGCAAGCAGCTTAGAGCCCCTGACGACATGGAGATCGACGCCCTTCCTGAGGATGATCGAGGATGAGAGATAGACCCTGTTCCCATCCAGGACGACGCGGCCGCCGCCTGCTGCGCTGGCCTCATCCACCGCCTTCTGTATGAAGCGGGCATCATCGCTTCTGCCATCGCCCACGGCACCATATGACAATACATCGTAATCCATCTGAAAGCCTCCTTCTCCAGCACCTGCCATGCACGCGCCATACGTTCATTATGGACCAAAAGGATGGAGGCGGTCATGCGCTTTGCAGCCTCTTCCGTATATATATTGCGCATCTAGCTATATATTGAACCGACTATCCCATCTCTGCTATATTCTGAAATTGAAACCTTACATAGGTGCAGGAGTGTTTTATGTTGCCATTGTTGACGAATATGCCGAAGGATGTGCTCATTGCACAGCTTAAGGATGGTCTTGTGCTCCTGGTGCTCGGAATGGGAACTGTCTTCGTATTCCTCGTCATCCTGATCTTCGCAACCAAGCTTATGAGCAGGATCATCATGAACATGGAAGGAAGGCACCACGACCAGGCTCCAGCAGCCGCGCCGGTGCAGGCCGCGGCAGTGCAGGTCCAGCAGAAGGCTGCGCCAGCTCCCCAGGGAGATGATGCGGCGGTCGCTGCAGCCATAGCAGCTGCATACGACAGATCCAGGAATTGAAAAAGGGGTTCAGAGAATGAGCAAGAAGAAAGTCGATTTCATGTGCACTGCGTTCCGCGACGGATTCCAGTCGGTCTACGGCGCACGTGTATTCACAAAGGATTTCATGCCGGCTGTGGCTGCGGCCAGGGAAGCGGGCATCACGCATTTCGAGGCAGGCGGCGGAGCCAGGTTCCAGTCGCTCTATTTCTATACGAACGAGGATGCGTTCGAGATGATGGATGAATTCAGGCGCGTAGCCGGACCCGACGCCAATCTCCAGACGCTTGCCCGCGGCGTCAACGTCGTAGGCCTCGATTCCCAGCCCAGGGACATCATCAAGCTCCATGCGCAGCTCTTCAAGAAGCACGGCATGACGACGATCAGGAACTTCGACGCGCTCAACGATGTGAACAACCTCATCGACAGCGGCAAGGCAATCCACGATGCAGGCCTCAAGCATGAAGTCACCGTCACGATGATGAGCCTCCCCGAGGGCGTCACCGGCGCACATACGCCCGAGTTCTACGAGAGGATCCTCCGCGAGATCCTCGACGCAAGCATCCCATTCGACTCCGTCTGCTTCAAGGATGCATCAGGCACATCGACTCCGCACAACGTATATGAGACGATCAAGAGGGCAAGGAAGCTCCTCGGACCGAACGTGAAGATCGTATTCCACTCCCACGAGACGGCGGGCGTATCGATCGCGCAGTACATGTCGGCACTCGACGCAGGCGCAGACAGCATCGACCTCTCGATGACGCCCTGCTCCGGCGGAACATGCCAGCCCGACATCCTCACGATGTGGCACGCATTCAGGGGCACCGACTACACGCTCGATGTCGACATCAACAAGGTCCGCGACGCTGAGAAGGTCTTCGAGGAGTGCATGTCCGACTACTTCCTGCCTCCTGAGGCAACGGCAGTCAACCCCGAGATCCCGTTCTTCCCGCTTCCTGGCGGAGCGCTCACGGCGAACACGCAGATGCTCAGGGACAACAACCTCATGGACAAGTATCCGCAGATCGTCGAGGCCATGGGCGAGACCGTAGCGAAGGGCGGCTTCGGAACATCCGTAACGCCTGTTTCGCAGTTCTACTTCCAGCAGGCATTCAACAACGTCATGTTCGGACCGTGGAAGAAGTTCGCTGAAGGCTATGGAAAGATGGTCCTCGGCTACTTCGGGAAGACTCCAGTCGCTCCCGATCCGGAGGTCGTGAAGCTCGCTTCCGAGCAGCTCCACCTCGAGCCCACGACGGAGAAGGTCGTCGACATCAACGACAAGGATCCCAAGAAGGGCGTTGAGGCGGCAAAGAAGATGCTCGAGGATGCAAACCTCCCGATCACCGATGAGAATATCTTCATCGCAGCAGCCTGCAAGGAGAAGGGAATCCTCTATCTCACGGGCAAGGCGAAGGTGAACGGAGTCAGGCTCAAGAGCGAGATGAAGAAGGAAGAGGAAGCCAAGAAGGCAGCTGCGGCACCGAAGGCTGCCAATGCCGGAAACGGAGACTACACGGTCACCGTCAACGGACGCGCCTATGGCGTCAGGCTCCAGAACGGCACGGCAACGGTCAATGGCGTTGCCTATCCATATGCAATCGCTGACGGAATCGCAGCAGCGCAGCAGGCAGCACCTGCACAGCAGGCCGTCGTCATGGGCGCCGAGGAGGTCAAGGCTCCGATGCCGGGCCTCGTGCTCCGCGTCAACGTCAAGGTCGGCGACGCAGTGAAGAAGGACCAGGTTCTCATGGTCATGGAGGCCATGAAGATGGAGAACGAGATCTACGCTCCTTGCGATGGAGTCGTTTCCTCCATCCCTGTCTCCCAGGGCCAGCAGCTCCAGTCGGGCGAGACGCTCATGACGATCGGAGGCGTAGCTCAGGCAGCCCCAGCCCCGCAGCCGGCAGCTCAGCCAGCTCCTGCAGCAGCACCTGTGCAGCAGGCTGCTCCGGTTCAGCAGGCAGTCGTAACAGGCGCTGAGGAAGTCAAGGCTCCGATGCCGGGCCTCGTGCTCCGCATCAACGTCAAGGTCGGCGACGCAGTGAAGAAGGACCAGGTTCTCATGGTCATGGAGGCCATGAAGATGGAGAACGAGATCTACGCTCCCTGCGATGGCGTCGTCTCCTCCATCCCTGTCTCCCAGGGCCAGCAGCTCCAGTCGGGCGAGACGCTCATGACGATCGGAGGCGTGGCTCAGGCAGCCCCTGCTCCGCAGCCGGCGGCTCAGCCAGCTCCCGCGGCAGCACCTGTGCAGCAGGCTGCTCCCGCTCCGCAGGCAGCACCCGCAGCTGATGGAAGGACGATCGAGGCACCGATGCCCGGCCTCGTGCTCCGCTTCAGCGTCAAGGTCGGCGATGTGGTCAAGAAGGATCAGGTGCTCATGGTCATGGAGGCCATGAAGATGGAGAATGAGATCTATGCTCCCTGCGATGGCACGGTGCAGCAGATCCTCGTGAACCAGGGAGACCAGCTCCAGTCTGGCGCTCCACTGATGATCATCGGCTAAGGGGTAATCGGAAATGGAAGCAATACTGAATGGACTTGTAAGGCTCTGGACTTCGACAGGAATCTACGGATTCCTGTTCCCGGAGGCCCTGCAGGAATCATGGGGAGCTGGTGCTGCTGAGGGCGGTGCTGTCGGTCTCGGCTGCGCCATCATGATCCTCGTGGGCTTCGTGCTCCTCTATCTGGCGATCAAGAAGGGATTCGAACCGCTTCTGCTGATTCCCATCGCAATGGGATGCATCCTTTCGAACATCCCCTCCGCATTCATCGCAGCAGTCGATCCGACATCCGGCGACGCAGGATTCATCAGGATCCTCTACGATGCAGGAATCGAGTCGGGGCTCTTCCCCGTCCTGATCTTCATGGGCGTTGGTGCAATGACCGATTTCGGACCGCTCATCGCGAATCCGAAGACGCTCCTGCTTGGAGCGGCTGCCCAGCTCGGCATCTTCACAGCCCTCATCGGAGCTCTGCTGCTGTCGTTCCTTCCGGGAATCAACTTCGATCTCAACGTCGCTTCGTCGATTGGAATCATCGGAGGAGCAGATGGTCCTACCGCCATCTATGTGACGAGCCGTCTGGCCCCTGAGTATCTTGGATCGATCGCCGTAGCTGCCTACTCATACATGGCGCTCGTGCCTATCATCCAGCCGCCTATCATGAGGGCCCTCACGACGAAGAAGGAGAGGCTGATCAGGATGCAGCAGCTCAGACCGGTATCCAAGGTCGAGAAGATCATCTTCCCGATCATGGTCATCACGATCTGCGCCATCCTCCTGCCATCGGCATGCCCGCTCATCGGAGCGCTCATGTTCGGCAATCTTGCAACGGAATGCGGAGTCATCAAGAGGCTCTCTGACACGATGCAGAATGCTCTGATGAACATCGTCACGATCTTCCTCGGACTCTCCGTCGGCTCCAAGATGGCTGCGGACAAGTTCCTCAACCTCGAGACGCTCGGAATCCTCGTTCTCGGCATGGTCGCATTCGGAGTCGGTACCGCTGGCGGCGTCCTCCTTGCGAAGCTGATGAACAAGATCGACCCGAAGCACCCAGTCAATCCTCTCATCGGATCGGCTGGCGTCTCCGCTGTACCTATGGCAGCCCGCGTCTCCAGCAGGGAAGGCCAGAAGGAGGATACGCAGAACTTCCTCCTCATGCATGCCATGGGTCCGAACGTATCCGGCGTCATCGGCTCTGCAGTCGCTGCTGGCGTCCTCATCTCCGTCGTACCGATGATGATGAGCGTCTTCGCCTGATCGAACCGCAGGAATATGCAATGCCACCTTGGAGACAGGGTGGCATTCTACATTCATGGCACTTTGCTTATTCAGGCTTTCCCATCTCTGCGCTACCATTTCAGCATGATCTGGATAATCGCTGCTGCCATCATCGCCATCTACCTCTGGTCCTCATGCCTGCTCTTCTACAGGGAGGAGCCGAAGAGGCTGGAGTCGGATGAGTCGAAGTGCTTCGATCCCATGTGCCGCTCGATCTCGATCGACGATGGCAATGAGGATGCCGTGCTGCTGATCCATGGCTACCCTACCACGCCAGCCATGTACGGATACGCCGCAAAGAGGATCTCGGAGGCTGGATTCGATGCATATGCTCCCCTGATCCCGACATTCGGAGCGGATTGGCATGACTTCCAGAAGACGGACTTCTCATCATGGTACGCCTGGATAGAGGAACGTTATCTGGAGCTGAAGGGACGGTACAGGAACGTATTCGTCATCGGAACATCCATGGGCGGGGCCATGGCCCTCAAGCTTGCCGAGAACCACGACCCGGCAGCAGTCGCCATCATCGGAGCGCCCGTCGTCTACAACTCGTTCTTCCGCGACAGGATCGTGACATCGTGGTCATCGTATCCTGCAAGGATCGTCGGAGTGTTCACCCCGTCGATCGGAGCCGGCATCGTCACGCAGAAGCCGGATTCGAACGATGGCAACGAGGAATGGAAGGGATACAAAGGCCTCTTTCCAAGGCAGGGTGCCTCCCTTGTATGGAACCTGAGGAGCATCCGCAGGGACCTGGGGAAGATAGCCTCTCCCCTGCTCTCCATCCATGACAGGGGCGACATGACGGTTCCATTCGCGAACCAGGGCATCATCAGACGGGAGATCGAGGCAGATGCCGAATTCATCGAGACGGAGATGGGCCCGGAGTGCCATCATACCCACCATGCCCTGCTGATGTACCATTCGGTGCAGAAAGAGCTCACGGACCGCATCATCTCATTCTTCAGAGCGCACTGCATGTGATACAATACCATGAGGAGGGTTCGATATGCCGGGAAAGAGAGAGAACCATATATCATGGGATGAGTACTTCATGGGGATAGCGGTGCTTTCATCGATGAGGTCGAAGGATCCCAACACGCAGGTGGGTGCCTGCATCGTATCGCCGGACAGGAAGATCGTCGGTGTCGGATACAATGGATTCCCGATCGGCTGCTCGGATGATGATCTCCCCTGGGACCGTGAAGGGGAATGGCTCGAGACGAAGTATCCATATGTCTGCCATGCAGAGCTCAACGCGATCCTCAATTCAACCATGGCGAATCTCAAGGGAGCAACGCTCTATGTAGCGCTCTTCCCCTGCAATGAGTGCGCCAAGGCGATCATCCAGTCAGGAATCAGGAAGATCGTCTACCTTTCGGATAAATACGAGACAAGCGACTCCACGCTCGCCAGCAAGAGGATGCTGAAGGAGGCAGGAGTCGAATTCGAACCGCTCGTTACCGAGCGCAAGGAGCTCACGATCTCGCTCAGGGCGTGACCGAGAGCCGGATTACGGATTGGTATCACAGCCACAGGCTCAGCGGCCAAGCCGATGATGTGGAGACGCATATGAGGATTATGGTGAATGGCCATGAATGCACTCCAGCGGAGGACATGACCCTCCTGGAGTACCTTCGGGGCTCACTGGGACTGACGGGGACGAAGAACGGATGCAGCGAAGGCGCATGCGGGGCGTGTTCCGTGATCATCGACGGGAAGCTGAGGAAGGCATGCACGCAGAAGCTGTCCAAGCTCGATGGTGCAAGCATCACGACCATCGAAGGGCTTTCAGAGAGGGAGAGGGATGTCTATGCATACGCCTTCTCCTCCGTCGGCGCCGTGCAGTGCGGATTCTGCACTCCAGGCATGGTGATGGCGGCCAAGGCCCTGATAGATGCCAACCCCGCCCCGACGCATGCCGATGTGAAGAAGGCCATCAGGGGCAACATCTGCAGATGCACAGGCTATGTGAAGATCGAGGAGGCGATATTCCTTGCAGCGCGCATCATACGCGACGGCCTTCCCGTACCGGCGGATGACAGGGATCCCCGCCTCTCCGGCGGCATGGTCCGGATCGATGCACGGGAGAAGACGCTTGGCACAGGCATATACACCGATGACATCAGGATCGACGGAATGCTCCACGCTTCTGCCGTCAGATCGCCGAAGCCGCGCATCAGGCTCAAGGGAATCGACACGAGCGAGGCCGAGAAGGTGCCTGGATTCGTCGCAGTCATCAAGGCGGAGGATGTACCTGTGGACATCCACGGGCATATCATCCAGGACTGGCCCGTGCTGATAGAGGAAGGCCATACAAGCGCCTATGTCGGGGATGCAATCTGCATCGTCGTCGCGGAGAGCGAGAAGGCGCTTGAGGAGGCGAAGAGCCTCATCCATCTGGATTATGATGAGCTTGATGGCGTATACGACCCCAAGGATGCCCTCACCGAGCGCATACAGGTGCATGAGGGACGGTCGAACATCATGGACCATGAGCGCATCGTGCGCGGGGATGTCGCGAAGGCGTTTGCCGATAGCGATATCATCATAGATGAGGAGTACGCCACCCCATTCACCGAGCATGCATTCATGGAACCAGAGTGCGCTGTTGCGATGCCATACGGCGACGGCGGCGTATTCGTGTATGCCTCGGACCAGTCGGTATACGACGACAGGCGCGAGATAGCGAGGATGCTGGACATACCGGAGGAGAAGGTACGCGTGCAGGCAACGCTCGTCGGAGGCGGTTTCGGCGGCAAGGAGGACATGTCTGTGCAGCATCATGCCGCACTCGCAGCATGGCTCCTGAAGAAGCCCGTAAAGATCAGGCTGACGAGGCAGGAGAGCCTGATGGTCCACCCCAAGCGCCATCCGATGCGCATGCATCTCACCCTTGGCGCGGACAGCAGGGGCCGCATCAAGGGCATGAAGGCCGAGATCATAGCCGACACAGGTGCATACGCCTCCCTTGGAGGCCCGGTCCTGCAGAGGGCATGCACCCACGCCTCCGGTCCATATGACTTCCAGAACTTCGAGGTCGATGGGAAGGCCATCTACACGAACAATGTACCTGCAGGAGCATTCAGGGGCTTTGGCGTGACGCAGTCCTGCTTCGCGATCGAATCTGCGCTGGACGAGCTCGCCGCCAAGGTCGGAATCGATCCGTTCCAGATCAGGATGCTCAATGCGCTGAGGCCTGGGGCGGTGATGCCGAACGGCCAGATCGCAGGTCCCGACACGGGCATCGTCGAATGCCTGGATGCGGTGAAGGACGCATACTATGCCTCTCAGCGCACCGGCATAGCCTTGGCGATGAAGAACAGCGGAATCGGCGTCGGAATGCCCGACGAAGGCCGCTGCACGCTATCGGTGGAGGATGGAAGGATACATATCAGATCATCAGCAGCATGCATGGGACAGGGAATCGGAACCGTCATGCTGCAGATCGCTTCGAATGTCCTGGAGCTTCCTCCCTCATCATTCGTAGTCGAACCCCCTGATACCGAACGCACACCGGACAGCGGGACATCCACGGCCTCCCGGCAGACGGCATTCACAGGAGAGGCGGTGAGGCTGGCAGCGGAGAAGATGAAGGCCGATCTGGCGGATCATGGGCTGACGGAGCTGGAAGGACGCGAATACGATGCGGTCTTCGACTTCCCCACCGATCCTATCACAAGCACCAAGCCCCATCCCGTCTCGCACATCGCGTACTCCTATTCGGCGCAGGTCGCAGAGCTCGACGAGGAAGGCAGGGTGAAGAGGATCACGGCCGCATGCGATGCAGGAACCGTCATCAACCGCAAGGCCATAGAGGGCCAGATCGAAGGCGGCGTGCTGATGGGCATGGGCTATGCGCTCACTGAGGACTTCATCACGGAGGATGGCTTCGTGAAATCGAAGTACGCCACGCTGGGGCTTCTGAGGAGCACCGACAGGCCGGAGATCGAAACCAGGCTCGTGCATGCCGAAGGCAAGCTGCCGACATCGTTCGGCGCGAAGGGGATCGGCGAGCTCTGCACAATACCGACAGCCCCCGCGATAGCCAACGCGTACAGGCGCATCGATGGCAGGAGAAGGAACGCCCTCCCACTTGCCGACACGCCATACTCGAGGAAGCGGTGATGGAACAAACAGGCCGTAAGGTCTAATATCCATCACATGACGATCTACGAGCACTTGCGAAGCCTGCTTGCCATCCCTTCCCCCTCATGGAGGGAGGATGGCGTGAGCGCATACATCATCGACCGCATGACCGAGTGCGGCTACGCATTCAGGGATGATGAATGCGGCAATCTCCTCTTCTGGCGCTCCATGGATGGCCCCAAGCCGATGCTATGCTGCCACATGGACACTGTCGAGCGTGCCGTCGAACCGCACGTCCTCGAGGATGACGAAGCATTCTTCACAGATGGACTCACGGCGCTTGGAGCCGATGACAAGGCAGCCATAGCCGCCGTGCTCGCAGCTGCAGAGGAGCGGCCTGACGCGCTCTTTCTGTTCACAAGGGCGGAGGAGCTGGGACTGCAGGGATCGGCAAAGCTGAAGAAGGAGTTCTTCATGCCGTTCGACATCTCGGGAGCATATGTGCTGGATGCGGAAGGAGATGTCGGCACCTGCATCATCTCGGCACCGGGCAAGAGCAGGATCGAGCTCACCATCCATGGCAGGACAGCCCATGCAGGCTTCTCCCCGGAGGATGGGATCAACGCAGCGAAGGCTGCTGCAGTGGCAGTCGCCGCAGCCCCTACCGGCAGGATCGACGATGAGACCACATGCAATATCGGATCGCTGATGGCGCCCGGATCCACGAACATCGTTCCCGATGCGGCCACGGCCATATATGAGGTGAGGTCGCTCTCAGACGAGAAGCGCAGGAAGGTGTCGGATGAGATCGTAGGCTGCTTCAGGAAGGCGGCAGAAGCATGCGGCGCCACGCTTGAGGAGCATCTGACGGAGCTCTATTCACCCTACTCCCTCGACCGATCGGATCCGGCGCTTGGAAAGGCCATGGAAGCCATCAGAGGCATCGGCCGTGAGGCAAGGCTCAAGGCAACTGCAGGCGGAAGCGATGCCAACTGCATCAGGCGCCTCGGCATCGATGCCATCACGCTCTCGATCGGATACGAGAATGCGCACAGCGTCTCGGAGAGGATAGCCAAGGAAAGCATGGAGGAGCTGCTGAGGCTCATCCGCAAGCTCGTCTAGAAGGGACGGCAGCCCTTCCTCTCAACCTCTGCACGCGCTTCTGCGATCGCATCCCAGACTGCGGGGATCAGCATGGACATGAACCTGGGGCTCTCTCCGGAGAGACGGGCTACGAGCCTGTCCCTGGTCGAGGGCCTGTCCTTGGCCAATGCGGGGATCTGATGCTTGTCCATGACTCTGGCAGCAGGCACATTGAAGCGCCTTGCGATCCTATCGCGGGCAAGGAAGATATGCTTGGCGTATATCCTCTCCTCCTGGCTCATGCGCTTCCACCCGCCGACCTTCGTCCAGCCCGGCTGCGGCTTGGATACTGTAGTTGCCTTCTTCATGGCAGCCTCTGCCTGCCTCGAAAGCCCCCTTTCCTCTATGATTGGCTTGAGCGCGTCCTCAAGCTCAAGAAGGTGCGCAACGTCCTCGAGCGCATACTCGATCTGCTCAGGGGGTATAGGCCTCCTCATCCAGTTCGCCTGCTGGTTGCGCTTCTTGGGTATGGCGCTCTCTATGCCCAGATACTGCGCCTCCACCGACTTGAGGTTGCCATGGCTGCCGAGCGCCTCCGCCAGAACCCTCACATCGAATATGCTGGAGATCGAAAGCCCATATGCCTTGCTCACGAGGGATGCATCGGACTGGCAGTCGAACCACACCTTTCGCACAGACGATGAGAAGAACGCCTCAAGCCCCTTCGGGGTGACGCGTCCGGAACGCGGGTCGATGATGAAGAACGACTGGCCATCGAAGATCTGCACGAGGCAGAGATGCTCTCCGTAGACATGGAGGTTGAACTCCCCCTCGAAGTCGACGGCGATCCTCTCCCTTCCCGAGAAAGCCGCAACAGCCTCCTCTATCTTCCCGTCCGTATCGAGATATGCATATTCCATGGAAACTCCTAAAGCGGATGGCGCTCCGCCATCCTGCGTACCGCATCCCAGTAATCCCCGACGAACCGCTCCGGCGCGACGGGCCAGCCATCCGGACCGAACGAGAGCAGCTTCGAGATGATCTCAACCGAGCTGGATGCGGGAATCGAAAGCTCATAGCATCCATCGACCCATCGCCCCTGCTGCCCACTATGCCAGAGCTCGCACGCGACGCGCCTTCCGGCATCATGGGAAAATCGCATCACATAGCGTTCCGTGTCGGATGACTCGGATCCAAGGTAGATGCCATAGCCGGAATCGATCAGCCTATCCACCTCAGCCTCATCATGGCTCCCAGAGCATTCATCCGTGACGATGACAGCCTCCGCACGCGAGAGCCGGAACGTCCTCACGCCCTTCCTTCCAAGATCGTAGCCTATGAGATACCAGAATCCCTGATAGCTCACAAGCTTGAGCGGATCGACATGGCGCTCCTCCGCCACTCCGTCCGCATCCTTACGGTATCTTATCAGGAGGGAGCGGGATGAGTCGAACGCCTCGAATATCGGGGAGAGGTGCCTCTCGTCATCTTCATGGCTCCTGACAGGCATCTTGCATTCGACATGGCTCAGGATCCTCTGCATCGAGGCAGGCAGAGCCTTCCTGATCTCATCGCGCCCCACAGCCTCCCCCGCGAGAGCGCCCATGACGGAGAAGGATACGATCATCGTCTCCCTCCATCCGGAGAGCGCCGTCACCTCAGGAGAGAGGCGATAGATGTTGTCGCGGCGGCTGTATTCGATCATGCCGGGATCGGGAAGCACGCGGTAGCGCACGTATTCGATATCCCTCTTCACCTGCCTTGGAGAGACCTCATAGCGCTCAGCGATATCGGAGACGGAGATCCCGCCTCCATCGCGGGAGAGGTGGTAAAGGATGTCGAAGACGCGCTCGGTCTGGCTCATGGCTAGATTCTATCGAAGGCGCAGGATAAGAGGAAGACGGGGATGCATACGCAGCCGGTGGTATACTCGTAGGAAGGAGGATCTGAATGAAGAAGGCGCTCATCATGCTGGCCATCGCGGCGCTGCTGGCCAGTTCATGCAATACCCGGTTCCCATATGAGGACGCGGGCCTCAGAGGAGAGGTCGTGCGCAAGGATTATGAGGTGCTCGGCCCCGTTGTCGTGGAAGGGACGGTGCACAACATACTCGGGATCATAGGATGGGGTGGCATCGGATACAACGACATACTCAAGGAAGCGCAGCGGCTCTATCCGGATGCCGATGCGGTGCTGAACGTCACGAAGGATGTCACGTCGTTCTCCGTCGGATTCATCTACAGCGAGCTGGGGATGGAGTTCTCGGGACTGGCGATAAGCTATCTCGACGGTCCCCAGAACAGCATATCGGTGGATCTCAGCGTAGATGGCCAGCGATGAAAGAAG
Organism: uncultured Spirochaetaceae bacterium; assembly: GCA_944392735.1. Taxonomy (GTDB): domain Bacteria; phylum Spirochaetota; class Spirochaetia; order Sphaerochaetales; family Sphaerochaetaceae; genus Ornithospirochaeta. The sequence continues at coordinate 34,343 of CALXXR010000073.1, forward strand.
CCCCGGTCGAAACCGGGGCCGAATCAGCTAGCAGGCTGGAATCACTTTGCAGCCTTGAGATTCTTCTCGAGCGTGTCGAGCATCTCGGAAAGCTCCTTCGGGAGGTGCTTGCCGAACTTCGGATAGTGGTTCGTCCTGATATCCTCGACCTCTCTCAGCCAACCTTCCGTGTCGACCTTGAGGAGCTCTGCCATATCTGCATCGGAGACGCCTTCCGGCTTATCGATCGCATCGACGGTCGGCATGATTCCGATCGGAGTATCCACTGTCTTCGCCGTGCCATCGCAGCACTCGAAGATCCACTTGAGGACGCGGCTGTTGTCGCCATAGCCCGGCCAGATGAAGTGGCCATCTGCATCCTTGCGGAACCAGTTGACGTAGAAGATCTTCGGGAGGACATCCTGCGAAGGAGCAGCCTTGCCCACATCGATCCAGTGCTGGAAGTAGTCGCCCATGTTGTATCCGCAGAACGGAAGCATAGCGAACGGATCCCTTCTGATCGTTCCAGCCTTGACGTCGAGCGTAGCTGCCGTGACCTCGGAGCCGACGATGGATCCAAGGAACACGCCATGGTTCCAGTTGCGTGACATATGCACGAGAGGAATGGTCGAAGGCCTTCTGCCGCCGAAGAGGATCGCGGAGATGGGGACTCCTGCGGGATCTTCCCACTCAGGTGCGATGCAGGGGCACTGTGCAGCAGGCGCCGTGAATCTCGAATTCGGATGAGCTGCAGGAGCCTGCGACTTGTCCTCCTTGTTCTGGATCCACTCGTTTCCATGCCAATCGATGAGCTTGCCAGGAGCATCGTATCCGATTCCCTCCCACCATACATCCTTGTCCTCCGTGAGGGCGACGTTGGTGAAGATCGTGTTCTTCGATGCTGCCATGAGAGCATTGTGGTTGGACTTCGATGATGTTCCGGGAGCGACTCCGAAGAAGCCGGCCTCCGGGTTGATTGCATAGAGCCTTCCATCCTTGCCGGGCTTCATCCATGCGATATCGTCGCCGATCGTCTCGACCTTCCAGCCAGGGATGGTCGGAATGAGCATGGCGAGGTTCGTCTTGCCGCAGGCTGATGGGAATGCACCGGTCACATAGCGGACCTTTCCCTCCGGGTTGGTGACCTTGAGGATGAGCATGTGCTCAGCGAGCCAGCCCTCATCGCGTGCAAGGACCGTAGCGATGCGGAGTGCGAAGCACTTCTTTCCGAGCAGTGCGTTTCCGCCGTATCCGGAGCCATAGGACCAGATCTCCCTCGTCTCGGGGAACTGCGAGATATACTTGTGCTCCATCGGTGCGCACGGCCACTGGCCATTGTCGGACTCGCCATCCTGGAGCGGCTTGCCTACGGAATGGAGACAGGGAACATAGTATCCATCGGTTCCGAGCTCCTCGAGGACCTTAACGCCGACTCTGGTCATGATCATCATGTTGCAGACGACGTATGCGCTATCCGTGATCTCGACGCCGAGCTTGGACATCGGCGATCCGAGCGGACCCATGGAGAAAGGAATGACATACATGGTCCTTCCCTTCATGCATCCGCGATAGAGATCAGTCATCGTCTTCTTGAGCTCCTTCGGATCGATCCAGTTGTTGGTAGGACCAGCGTCCTCCTCCTTCTCGGAAGCGATGAAGGTTCTCTTCTCAACACGTGCTACGTCGGAAGGATCCGAGTGGAAAAGCACGCAGCCCGGCTTCTTCTCAGGATTGAGACGAACGCAGAGCTTCTGCTCTACCTGGAGCTCAATGAGCTGGTCATACTGCTCCTTCGAGCCGTCGCATACGACGATGCTGTCAGGCGTGGTGAGAGCAGCGACCTCATTGATCCACTGGACAAGCTTTGAATGCTTGAGATCATTAACTGTCATAGGTTTCTCCTTATCCTTATTTCATATCTGCGGTAAGGCAGCTATATGCTATCTGAAAGGATAATTACTATCCCCTTGTTTTGCAAGCTTTCCCGAAGATCGGGGGTCTGGAAGACAACGGCGCATGCAGATACACTCAGAGCATGATCGAGCTTGCATTACCAGCTGGAACGATGAAGGAGGCGATCGCGGCTTTCAGGGCCGGCGCCGATGCCGTCTACTTCGGCATGAAGGACTTCTCCGCACGCAAGGGCGCGGGCAACTTCTCCGCGGAGGACCTCTCTGCAATCAGGCGCTTCGCGCTTGAGAACGGGAAGCGCATCTACATCACCGTAAACACCTTGATAGACGACCATGACCTCCCACGGCTCTACGAGGTGCTGAAGACGATAGACAGGTACGGATGCGATGGCATCATCGTGCAGGACCTCGGCGTTGCGGGAATCGTAAGAAAGGACTTCCCCTCCATTCCCCTCCATGGCTCGACGCAGCTTGCGGTGCATACGATCTCTGGCGTCAGGGCCATGAATGAGCTGGGATTCGAACGCGTCGTGCTCTCCAGGGAGCTGAATCTGGACGAGATCGCAGCCATCAGGAAGGCCTGCCCGGATATCGAGCTGAAGGTGTTCATCCACGGAGCGCTGTGCTACGGCTTCTCCGGACTCTGCATGGCCTCTCATCTGATAACGGGGCGATCGGCCAACGAAGGAAGCTGCGCCCAGATCTGCCGCTCATGGTTCAGGGAGGAATCCACGGGCAGGAGGTACTATCCCTTCTCACTCGAGGATCTCGATGCAGGAATCCTCGTCAGGAAGCTGATGGAGATCGGCATAGACAGCCTCAAGTTCGAGGGTCGCCTCAAGGGGCCCGAGTACGTGGACGCTGTTGCAAGATACTACCGCGCAATCATAGACGGAGAGGATGAAAGGCCTTACCGCCATGCAGTCGCAACCTCGTTCCAGCGAAGCTGCGGCACGGGCTTCCTCGAGCCGCTGAGGCCCGGCAGACGACCCATCACCACAGGAGCCTACCCCGGGCACAGGGG
>CALXXR010000074.1 GCA_944392735.1 uncultured Spirochaetaceae bacterium
CTGACGATTTGTATCTATTCCGCACGCGCGAGACGGATATGGTGAAAATCTTTTATTGACAAAAACGGAGATTTTGTCAGATTGTATTAGCAGCATTCAGCTAAAGGAGTTCTAACATGACAGAACAGGAAATCTTCAAGGCGATTGCAGAGACAGTCGCAGAGAGAACGGACTGCAGCGCAGACGATGTAAAGATGGAGAGCTCATTCCATGATCTCGGAATCGACTCGCTCGATACAGTCGAGCTTCTGATGGAGCTTGAGGACAAGCTTGGAATCTCCATTGAGCTCGACAAGAAGATCGAGACGGTCGGAGACCTCGTCTCGTTCATCCAGAACAAGGAGAACTGATCGTGATCGAAACCCCGATTTGCTCGCTTCTGGGTATCAAGTACCCGGTGCTTCAGGGCGGCATGGCCTGGATAGCCGATGGACGCCTCGCAGCCGCAGTCTCCAACGGAGGCGGACTCGGCATCATCGCAGCCGGCAATGCACCCGCAGACTATGTGCGTCAGGAGATACAGACGGCAAGGTCCCTCACCGACAAGCCCTTCGGCGTGAACATCATGCTGATGAGCCCCTATGCGGATGAGGTCGCCGCTGTGGTCGCAGAGGAGAAGGTCGCGGTGGTGACCACCGGTGCCGGAAACCCCGCCAAGTACATGGATTCATGGAAGGCGGCAGGCATCAAGGTCATCCCTGTGGTGGCATCCGTCGCAATGGCCAAGCTCATGACGAGGGTCGGGGCATCCGCTCTCATCGCGGAAGGCGGTGAATCAGGCGGGCATGTCGGGGAGCTCACGACGATGGTCCTCGTGCCGCTTGTCGTCGATGCCACGGATCTTCCGGTCATCGCAGCCGGCGGCATCGCGGATGGACGTGGAGTCGCCGCAGCATTCATGCTCGGTGCTGTCGGCGTGCAGATGGGTACGAGGTTCCTCAGCGCAGAGGAATGCTCCATAAGCCCCGTCTACAAGGAGAAGATCATCAAGGCAGGGGATCTCTGTACGATGGTCACGGGCAAGAAGCTCGGGCATCCGGTGCGCTCGCTCAGGACCGCATTCGCCCGCGAATACGCGAAGGCGGAGTTCGGTGGGATGGATGACGAGTCGCTCGAGGCGCTCGGAGTCGGTGCGCTCAGGAAGGCCGTCAAGGATGGAGACCTCCAGCATGGCTGCTTCCTCGCCGGTCAGATCGCCGCGATGGTGGACAAGGTCCAGCCCGCGGCTGAGATCGTCAGGGAAGTCATCGAAGGCGCTGAGCCGATCCTCAGGGGAGCGACGAAATGGGTGAAGTAGCATTCGTCTTCTCAGGACAGGGTGCGCAGTTCCCAGGCATGGGAAAGGCCCTCTACGAAAGCTCTGCTGCAGCGAGGAAGGTCTCGGATGCGCTTGAGCAGATCAGGCCAGGAACGCTTGCGATGTGCTTCGAAGGATCGGAAGAGGATCTCAAGAGGACGGAGAACACGCAGCCCTGCATGTACCTCACGGAGGCTGCAGCGGAAGCGGCGCTCAGGGAGGCGGGGATCGTGCCATCGGCGGTGGCAGGGTTCTCCCTCGGGGAGATCGTGGCCCTCTCATCGGCCGGCATCGTCGGCGTCGAGGATGGCTTCAGGATCGTCTCCAAGCGCGCGGAGCTCATGCAGCGCGAGGCTGACAGGCATCCTGCGGTGATGGATGCGGTGCTCAAGCTCTCCGACGAGGATGTGGAGAGGATCGCGGCTGGGTTCCAGCAGGTGTATCCGGTGAACTACAACTCGCCGGGACAGGTCGTCGTCTCCGCAGCGGATGGCTCGATAGCGGCATTCGAGGAGAAGGTGAAGGAAGAAGGAGGACGGACGATGAGGCTCAAGGTCTCCGGCGGCTTCCACTCCCCCTTCATGCATGAGGCAGCGACGGCATTCGCCGCTGAGCTCGGATCGTATCGCTTCGCCGAGCCGATGGTGGCGATCTATTCGAACGTGACTGGAGAAAGGTACGAGGGGGATGCGAAGGCTCTCCTCTCGAGGCAGATAGAATCGCCTGTCAGATGGGTCTCCATCGTCAGGAACATGATTGCAGGCGGGATCAGGACCTTCATCGAGATCGGTCCGGGTTCCACGCTGACGGGACTGATCAAGAGGATCGACAAGGACGTCAGCACATACAACGTCTCGGATGCGGAGAGCATCGCGAGAATCGTATCGGAGGTCAGGCATGGCTGAGGGAAGAACAGCGATAGGCACAGGAGGATCCAGGGGCATCGGACGCGAGGTTTCGCTCCGTCTTGCAGCCCTCGGATATGATATAGCGATCGTCTATGTAGGCGATGAGAACGAAGCTGCGGAGACCGTGAAGGACTGCGAGGCCAATGGCATCAAGGCCAAGGCATATGTCTGCGACGTATCCTCCTTCGAGGAGACGAAGGATGTGGTCGCCCAGATCAGGAAGGATTTCGAGAATCCCGTCGAGGCGCTGGTGAACAATGCGGGCATCACACGCGATGGGCTTATCGCATTCATGAAGGAATCCGACTGGGACAGCGTCCTGAGCGTCAACCTCAAGGGCGCATTCAACATGATCCGCCACACGGCAGCCCTCTTCATCAGGAACAAGGGCGGAAGGATCGTCAACATCAGCTCGGTCTCCGGGCTCATGGGCAATGCAGGACAGGCGAACTACTCCGCCTCCAAGGCCGGCATCGTGGGACTCACCAAGGCCACGGCGCGCGAGCTGGCGCCCAAGGGAATCACATGCAACGCGGTTGCACCGGGATTCATCCGCACCGATATGACGAAGAACATCACCGAGGACAGCTCGGAGCTTCTCAGGACCATCCCGCTCGGAAGGATGGGAGATGTATCCGATGTGGCTTCGGCTGTCGTCTTCCTCCTCACCTCCCCGTACATCACGGGCGAAGTGCTGAGGGTGGATGGCGGCATCGCGATGTGACAGGGACAAGGAGATAGGCATGAACGAATACAGAAGAGTCGTCGTTACAGGACTTGGAGCCATCACACCGATCGGCAACAGCGTCGATGAAGCATGGAATGCAATGGCTGCAGGAAAGTGCGGAATCGGCGAGATCACATACTTCAATACGGAGAACTACAAGGCCAAGCTCGATGCCGAGGTCAAGGACTTCAATGCACGCGACTGGATGGAGAAGGCCGACACGCTCAGATCCGACAGGAACGCCCAGTTCGCGATCGCTTCTGCCGTTCAGGCCATGGCAGACAGCGGCATCGAGGGAACGATCGATCCTGAGAGGCTCGCCGTCTACTTCGGCAGCGGAATCGGAGGGATCCAGACATTCACTGCAGAGATGGACAAGCTCCGCAGCAGGGGACCTGGAAGGGTCTCCCCCTACTTCGTGCCGATGATGATCGCCAACATGGCGGCCGGCATGATTGCGATCCGCTTCAACTGCCAGAACGCGGCACTTCCCGCAGTCACGGCATGCGCATCCGGATCGAACGCCATCGGAGAGGCCGTAAGGGCCATCAGGCACGGCTATGCCGATGCCGCGATCTCCGGAGGCACGGAGGCGGCCATCACCGAGCCGGGCGTTGCAGGGTTCATCAATATGCAGGCGCTCTCGATCGCGACCGACCCGAATGCAGCCTCGCTTCCCTTCGATAGGAGAAGGGCTGGCTTCGTCATCGGCGAAGGCGCTGCAGCGCTCATCCTCGAGGAATACGATCATGCAGTGAAGAGGGGCGCGAAGATCTATGGAGAGATCTGCGGATACGGCTCCACCTGCGATGCATACCACATCACCGCGCCGCGTCCGGATGCCGATGGCGGCAGAAGGGCGATGGTTGAGGCGATGAAGGAAGCCGGCTACAAGGCTGGCGAGAGCGTCTACATCAACGCGCATGGAACGGGGACCCCACTCAACGACAAGGGAGAGACGCTCGCGATCAAGGGAGCGCTCGGAGAGGAAGAGGCAAGGAAGGCTGTGATCAGCTCGACCAAGTCGATGACGGGACACATGCTCGGAGCTGCAGGCGCGATCGAGGCCATCGCATGCCTCAAGGCGCTCGAGACCGGGATCATCCCGCCGACGATCAACCTCCTCGAGCCGGATCCGGAGTGCGATCTCGACTACGTCCCCAACACCGCACGCGAGAAGAGGATAGACATCGCGCTCTCCAACTCGCTCGGTTTCGGCGGACACAACGCATGCCTTGCGTTCAGGAGGGTCTGATGAAGGAAGAAGCGATCAGGAAATACGCCTCGCTGATGAGGGAGCTCGATCTCTCCGGCCTCGAGGTGAAGGAGGATGGCTACGAGCTGCGCCTTGAGCGCGGCAGCCGCAGTGCTTCCCCGGCTCCGGAGACCTACATCATAGAGGATGAGGCTCCGGCAGCTGCGAAGGGCTCTTCAGCCAAGGAGGAGGGAACGATCGTCTCCTCCCCCATGGTCGGCGTCTTCTATGCCTCCCCTGCCGAGAACGCAGAGCCATTCGTGACGGTCGGAAGCAAGGTCAGGAAGGGCGACACGCTCTGCCTGATCGAGGCGATGAAGCTGATGAACGAGATCGCAGCGGAGGAGAGCGGCACGATCCTCGAGATCTACGCGCAGAACGGAAAGATCGTCGAATACGGCGCTCCGCTCTTCAGGATCGGGAGGGACTGATGGACAGGAATGAGATCATGGGGATCCTTCCCCACAGGAACAGCATGCTGCTCCTGGATGAGGTGGAGAGGATCGGAGACGAGGCGCACGGCAGGTATACGGTGAAGGGAAGCGAGTTCTTCCTGGACGGGCATTTCCCCGGCGCGCCGATCGTCCCAGGCGTCATCCTCTGCGAGATCATGGCGCAGTCCGCATGCGTGCTCCTCAATGGAACGATCGGAGAGGATAAGCTCCCCGTATACGCTGGACTGGACAAGGTGAAGTTCAAGTCGCCCGTCCGCCCTGGGGACACCTTCGAGACGAAATGCAGGATCACGCGCTCGATGGGACCGTTCTTCTTCGGCGAGGGAGAGGGATATGTCGACGGCAGGCTCTGCATCAGCGCCAGCTTCTCGTTCTGCATCACCGATAAGGAGATGGTATGTTCTCCAAGATCCTGATCGCGAACAGAGGCGAGATAGCAGTCAGGATCATCAGGGCCTGCAAGGAGATGGGCATCAAGACCGTCGCCGTCTTCTCCGAGGCCGACAGGGATGCGCTGCACACGGCGCTTGCCGATGAGAGCATCTGCATCGGGCCGGCCCCTGCAGCAGAGAGCTACCTGAACATGGAGCGCATCGTCAGCGCCGCGCTGGCGACGAAGGCCTCGGCTATACACCCGGGCTATGGCTTCCTCTCGGAGAACGCCGACTTCGCCACGCTCTGCAGGAAGAACGGAATCGCGTTCATCGGCCCCTCGGCGGAGGAGATGGACAGGCTCAGCGACAAGTCCAGGATCAAGCAGATCGCAAAGGAAGCCGGACTGAGCACCATCCCCGGCACGGATACCCTCGAATCGGTGGATGAGGCATTGGAGGCTGCTTCGCGCATCGGATACCCGGTCATGCTCAAGGCACGCTCCGGCGGTGGCGGAAGGGGCATCAGGCCCGCCTACTCGGCAGAGGAGCTCAAGGAAGCCTATCCGCTATCGGTTGCTGAGAGCCAAGCTGCCTTCGGCGACGGAGGCGTCTATCTGGAGAAGTGCATCACACCGGCACGCCACATCGAGGTGCAGGTGCTCGCCGACGAGCATGGCAATGCCGTAGCCCTCGGAGAGAGGGACTGCTCCGTGCAGCGCCATCATCAGAAGCTCCTGGAGGAATCCCCATCGCCGGCAGTGAGCGAGGAGATGAGGACTGAGCTGATGGACAGGGTGGAGGCCGCGATCAAGAAGATCGGCTACACCGGCGCAGGCACGCTCGAGTTCCTGATGGACAAGGATGGGAACTTCTGGTTCATGGAGATGAACGTCAGGCTCCAGGTCGAGCATGGCGTGACGGAGATACTCACAGGAGTCGATCTGGTGAAATGGCAGATCAGGATCGCCGCTGGCGTACCCATCCCATTCACGCGCAGAAGCGTCAGGCTCCGCGGCGCGGCCATCGAGTGCAGGATCAACGCGCTCACGCCCGGCATGGTCAGATCGATCCACATCCCGGGAGGCCCGTTCGTCAGATTCGACACCTATCTCGAGCCCGGAACCGTCATCCCGCCCTACTACGACTCGCTGGTCGGGAAGCTGATCGTCTTCACGGGCACCCGCGAAGAGGCGATCAGGAAGATGAAGGCATATCTCTGCGAGCTCCTGATAGATGGCATCAGGACCAATATCGAGGAGGAGCTCGATATCATAAGCGATCCGCGGTTCGAATCCGGCCGCTACGATACGGGATTCATGGAAGGAAGGGAATGAGTCTTCTTAAGTTCCTGCACAAGCCGCACAATGAGCTGGAGAAGGAAGGCAGAAGCGCCGAGCCGCAGGTCGGCGAGACGGAATACACCTGCCCCAACTGCCACCGCACGATCACGGAGAGCGTGCTGGACGGCCAGCTCTGGGTATGCAGCTGCGGGCATCATTTCAGGATAAGCGCACGACGCAGGATCTCCATGCTCACCGACGATGGTTCGTTCAAGGAGCTCTTCCAGGATCTCGAGAGCGATGATCCCCTCTCCTTCCCCGGCTACCAGAAGAAGCTGGAGAAGGCAAGAGCGCAGAGCGGCGAGAAGGAATCCGTCATCACGGGAACAGCGAGGATCAACGGGCTAAAGGCAGCCGTGTTCGCTATGTCCCCCGAGTTCATGATGGGATCGATGGGAGCCGCCACGGGCGAGAAGATCACACGTCTCTTCGAGTATGCGACGCAGCATTCGCTTCCGGTCATCGGATGGACGGTCTCTGGGGGCGCGAGGATGCAGGAGGGGCTTCTCTCCCTGATGCAGATGGCGAAGACCAGCGGCGCAGTGCTCAGGCATTCCGATGCGGGGCTGCTGTACATAACGGTCCTCACCGACCCCACGACTGGGGGCGTCACCGCCTCCTTCGCGATGGAGGGCGACATCATCGCTGCAGAGCCTGGCGCAACCGTCGGATTCGCAGGACGCCGCGTCGTCGAGCAGACGACGATGGAATCGCTTCCCAAGGGATTCCAGACATCGGAGTTCATCCTCGAGCACGGCTTTGCGGATCTGATCGTCCCCCGGAATGAGGAGAAGAAGCTGCTTTCGGACCTGCTCAGGTTCCATGGAGGCGGAAGATGACGGCATATGACAAGGTGCGCACGGCGAGGAGCACATCCCGCCCCACGGCGCAGGACTACATAACCGGGATGTTCGATGGCTTTGTCGAGCTCCATGGAGACAGACGGTACAGCGATGATGAGGCGATCATCGGCGGACTTGCATACCTCAAGGGCAAGGCGGTCACCGTGATCGGGATCGAGAAGGGCCACGACACGATAGAGCGCATGAGGCGCTCATTCGGAGCGCCGGAGCCGGAAGGCTACCGCAAGGCGATGAGGCTGATGAGGCAGGCGGAGAAGTTCCACCGCCCCGTCGTCCTGCTTGTGGACACGTCCGGCGCATTCTGCGGCATCGGCGCGGAGGAGCGTGGACAGGGCGAGGCGATAGCCGAGAACCTCATGGCGATGATGGGGCTGAAGACTCCCGAGATATCCATCCTCATCGGAGAGGGAGGAAGCGGCGGAGCGCTTGCCCTGGCCGTATCGGACAGGGTCTGGATGCTCGAGAACGCCGTCTATTCGGTGATATCCCCTGAAGGCTGCGCGAGCATCCTCTACAAGGATGCGGCAGAAGCGCCCAAGGCTGCGGAGAGCCTCCGCCTCACGGCCGACGATGCCCTCTCATTGGGCGTTGCTGAGCGTGTGATAAGCGAGGAGGGCCTCGGCACTCCAGCCTTCTACGGGAAGCTCGCCGACGAGCTATACGATGAGATCGAGGTGCTTCTGGATACAGATGACCTCACTGAGAGAAGATACCAGCGCTTCCGTTCATTCGGACGCTTC
>CALXXR010000075.1 GCA_944392735.1 uncultured Spirochaetaceae bacterium
TGTTGAAATATCATCATCCTGATTGTAGAATACCATAGCAAGACAATAAGTAGGTTTCTGTCTGTTTGATAGGTTATGATTTCCGCTTTCATCTATATGGATGGATAGTACAGACAAGACAAGCCCCTTGCAAAAAAATTGCCAGAGGTCAGCCTCTGGCTCTATGGCGGGGACTCGCCCCTGTTCGGCTTGATGTCCGACCTGTCTATAATATAGCATGAAGGCTGATCTTAAGAAAGCTCTTTATCCTGCTACCCTGCCCAGAGGGGGACTCGAACCCCCACTATCTTGCGAAAACTAGTACCTGAAACTAGCGCGTCTACCAATTCCGCCATCTGGGCGACTCCTTGCATATTACTGTTGTTTTCCTTCCGATGCAAGGGAGAGCTGAATCCAGGATTCAGGAAAAATCCACATGCGAAGATTGCCACTGCCTCCGATAAACGCTATCCTCAACTCCATGATAAGGATGCTCTTCCTCGGAGAGGTCACCGGACGGCCCGGCATCACAGCGATAAAGAACGGGCTTGCGGGACTGAAGACCGAGTACGGAATAGACTATACGATCGCCAACGGCGAGGGCATGACGAATGGCTTCGGCATCGGAAAGGCCCATTCGCTGCAGCTTGGCAAGCTCGGAGTGGACACGATCACGGGAGGCGAGAAGCTCTTCTATAAGGTGGATATGGTGGAATTCGTCCAGAAGGCGGGATTCATCCTCCGCCCTTCCAACTACCCTCCTCTCTGCCCAGGACATGGCTACAGGCATGTCATGATCAAGGGACGCAAGTTCGCGATCATCAACATCCAGGGCAACTCCAACTTCCCGCGCCAGAACATCCAGAACGCATTCTTCACGGCAGACAGCATACTCAGGAAGCTGAAGGAGACGAATCCGGAGGAGATCCCCATCGTCGTCTTCCACGCAGCAACGACTGCAGAGAAGAAGACGATGAAGTTCTATCTCGATGGCCGTGCCGCAGCAGTGATCGGGACGCACTCGAAGGTGCTGACAGCCGATGCCTCGGTATCCGCTAAGGGAACGGCATACATCACGGACATCGGCAGGGTCGGATCGTTCATCTCAGCGGGCGGCTTCGATCCGGAGACGGAGATCAGGAAGCTCAGGTCGCAGCTCCCCGTCAGGAGCATGGAATGCTGGAACGATGGCGTGATCCAGGGCGTCGTGGTGGATATCAGCGAGGAGACGGGCATGGCGACGGCCATCACGCCCATCATGAAGCATATCAGCATAAAGCGCCCTGAAAGCAGGGAGGCTGAGCCGGCTGTATGAAGCAGACTGTCACGATCGAGGAGAAGAAGGACGGCAGGCTTATCGCGGGCTGCGACAAGTCGATGTGCTCAAGCTGCAAGGGCTCGTTCTTCTGCACATCGAAGAAGGCTTCGTTCGATGTGCTCAATCCCAAGGAGATCCCTCTGGACAAGGGAGACCGGGCCGTGATCGACATGCCCCCGGGAAAGACGCTGCTGACGGTATTCATGAGCTTCGGGGTTCCGCTTCTGATGTTCGTGCCGGGATACCTCATCGGGCGCCTCATATCCCCAAGCGAGGGGGTTCAGCTCCTGACGTCGCTTGCAGGCGTCGCGGTTGGCTTCGCCATCGCCGCGGTGTTCTTCAGGGTGAACAGGCGCAAATACACGCCAGTCATCGTGGAGAAGGAGGAAAGGGACGTTTGAAGAGGATCATCTCGCTCCTTCTTGCCGTGCTTCTCCTTGCCTCATGCTCATTCAGATCGGGCGATGACGAGGTGCACGAGAAGGCATATCTGCCGGATATCATACTGGAGAACGCCAAGTACACCCTCGGCCAGAGCGGCGAAAGGCCTGTATACATCGAGAGCAGCAGGATGACGTTCTACTCACATGACCACAAGGCGGTCGTGGAGGACATCTCATTCATCTCGTATGATGAGGATGGAGAGCCATCGGTGGAGGGCTCTGCGGATCATGGCGAGATCGACACGGAGACGAAGAGGATGGACCTATCCGGAAATGTGAGGCTCCGTGCCTCCGATGGTGGTATGATGATAGAGGCCGATTCCCTCATGTTCGACAGCGAGAACGAGGAGATAGAGGCGGATGGCGATGTGCATGTGAGCTCCGATGACGGGATGTTCGCAGGCACTGGATTCAGAGGGGACCTGCGAGAGGAGGCATACGCCTTCAGGACGATAACGGAAGGAGTGTTCGAGATATGAGGAAGGCTTTGATCATCATGATGCTCCTTCTGCCCGCGGCCATCTTCGCGGATACGATATCATTCTCGGGAGGAGAGAGCTCAGTCGTGCTCAGGAACGGGCGCGAGAACGTGGAGCTCTCCAACGGAGCCTCGGTGACCGTGGGCTCGATGAGCATCAGCGCGGACTCCATCACGCTGTCGGGAGATGAATGGAGATACGTCAGCTGCAGCGGCAACGCCTCCGTCATCGACGATGAGAGGGGCATCTCGATAAGGACATCATCGATCTGGTACGACAGGAGCGAGGAGCGCATCCTCATCTCATCCTGGTTCGAGATAGACGACACGGAGAACGAGGTGACGGCTACAGGCGCCGCACTCGAATACATGCTCGACGACGAGAGGCTGCAGATGGACAAGGATGTCACGCTCCTCCAGAACACGGAGGACCGCGGAATCATGAGATGCTCTGCTGAGAGCGTCATCTTCTCCCGCAGCGCCAACACCCTCCAGCTCAGGGGTTCGGCTTCGGTCGTGTGGGATGGCGACAGCTATGAGGCGGAGGTCATCAGCGTCGATCTCGACAGCGATTCGATCTCCCTCGATGGCAGGATAAGGGGTACCATCAATGGCTGAGCTCGTGGTTGACCATCTCTCCAAGTTCTACGGGAAGAAGCATGTCGTGAAGAACGTCACCTTCTCCATGCAGTCAGGGGACATCACCGGACTGCTCGGCCCGAACGGAGCCGGCAAGACGACGTCATTCTACATGATCGTCGGCTTCATCAAGGCCGATGGCGGCGAGGTCCAGATCGATGGACAGCGCATCACGAACCTGCCGATGCACAAGCGCTCGCGACTAGGGCTTGCATACCTGCCCCAGGAGGCTTCCGTATTCCGCAAGCTATCCGTGGATGACAACATACGCCTCGTGCTGCAGACGCAGAGCCACATGACCAGATCTGAGCGGATGGATCTCCATGAGAAGCTGATCTCCGACTTCGGGCTCGAGAAGGTCAGGAAGCAGTACGGCTACACGCTCTCGGGAGGCGAGAGAAGAAGGACGGAGATCGCGAGATCGCTGGCGACATCGCCGAAGTTCCTCCTCCTCGATGAGCCATTCGCGGGCATCGACCCGAAGGCCGTATACGAGATCAAGCAGATCATAAGGTGGCTTGCAGACAGCGGAATAGGCATACTCATAACCGACCACAATGTGCGCGACACCCTCGAGATCACCACGACGGCGCACATCATCTCCGACGGGGAGATCCTTGTCTCGGGAACCAAGGAAGAGCTCCTGAACAACGACGAGGCAAGGGAGATCTATTTCGGAAGGGATTTCGACAAGGAGTCCACATGATATCCCAAGGTCTCGATCTTTCCCTGAAGCAGGAGCTGAAGATCAATGCTCAGCTGCTCCAGACGATGGAGACCATATCGCTTTCGACAGAGGAGCTCAGGGAGAAGATCCGCAGGGAGGCCGAATCCAACCCCGCCCTGCTCGTCCATGATCCAAGCACCTCCTATGACGCCATCGCATCCGAATACCGCAGGGCCACGGACAGGAGGGAAAGCTACTCCGACGACCAGCCGTTTTCAAAGGACGACGGAGAGGAGAGCAACTGGATGGAGGGCATGATCGCAAGCGGAGAGACGCTGCAGCAGCACCTGCTCGCCGAACTCGGGCTCATGGTCCTGGACGACAGCGTCAGACGCACCGCGGAGACGCTCATCACATCGCTGGACAGGAACGGCTTCTTCCACTCCGATCCCGAAACGCTCGTAAGGGAGAGCGACAGGCGATTCGTCCCGCAGGCTGTAGAGGCGATCCAGGGCATGGAGCCTGAAGGCGTCGGAGCGCGCGACTGGCGGGAGAGCCTCGTGATCCAAGCGAAGGCCAAGGGGATGAAGGGACGAGAGCTTCTGCTGTTCCGCACGCTGGTGAATGAGGAGCTGGAGAATCTCAGGTCGGGCAAGACCGATCAGGCTGCCAAGGATCTCTGCACGGACAGGCAGGAGGTCGAGGCGCTCTATGCATTCCTGAAGACGCTCACGCCATTCCCTGGCCGCAGGTACGGCTATGAATACGAGGCATACATCATCCCCGAGCTCTCGATAAAGAAGGAGGATGGCCATCTTGTCATGCGCCTGAATCGCAATGCCCTCCCCATCGTAGAGATCGACCCGGAATACAGGGATCTGGCAGGCGAGTACAGGAAGGACGGAAGCAAGGAGGCCAAGGCAGCCGAGAAGTTCATCAAGGAGCGCATCAGCAGCGCCTCCAGCCTCATAAGCCAGCTCGAGATCAGGGCAGACACGCTTGAGCGCACAGGCGCGGTGCTCATGGACAGGCAGCGTGACTTCTTCCTCTATGGGCCTCTCCACCTCAAAGGGCTGACGATGCAGGAAGTCGCCTCGGAGATCGGGGTGCATGAAGCGACAGTGAGCAGGATCGCTGCATCCAAGTACATCGACACGGACTGGGGCATCTACCCCATCCGCTCACTCTTCTCCAGCAAGGTGGAGTCCTCCGATGGCGCGAACTACTCCAAGAACGCCGTCAAGGAAATGGTGAGGACGATAATCATGGAGAACGCCACGGGAAAGCCGCTCTCGGACCAGAAGATCAGCGACATCCTCGCCGAACGCGGCATCAAGGCTGCGCGGAGAACGGTGAGCAAGTACCGCCATGAGCTCGATATAGATTCATCCTTCTCGCGCGATCATTGATGGAAATCATCCACTTCAGATGCTCTCCATATGATATTCTTTGTGCTTTCACCGATGCTGGGGTACAATATGGAAAAGAAAGCAAAAGGAGGAAAGCCTATGAATCTTACGTTCAGAGGAATCGGATTCACGCCCACGGATGAGGACAGGGAGTTCCTTGACAAGAAGCTTAAGAAGCTTTCATTCGCAGAGGATTATCTGCATGATCTCGATATCGTAGCGACGAAGGAGAGCAAGGGCATCGGCTTCCATCTCGATGCGACGCTCCACTTCACATGGAAGAAGGAGAAGGCTGTCTCCCAGGATGCATATGAGCTTTATGAGGGCATCGAGCTGCTGGCTGACAAGATACAGGCTGCTGCGAAGAAGGAGAAGGAGAAGACGATGAGGATCTGACGATCCGATCGCAGCATGGAGGGCCGCCGAGTGCGGCCCTTCGTCGTCATATGGCCTAACAGCCCCATTGTGCTATACTCGAGGCATGAAGGAATTCACAGTCCTCGATCTGCTCGATCTGGATCTGAAGGAGCACAACCATCTCCAGCTCACATGCATGGCGGGCCGCTCAGGCCTCTCCAGGCCCATCAAGAGCGCCAAGATCGCGCGCCCAGGCCTGGCGCTCGCTGGGTTCTTCGTCAGCTTCTCGGGCGACAGCATCCAGCTGATCGGCAGAAGCGAGCAGTCCTACATAGACATGCTCGAGGAACGCGGCGAATACGAGAACATAGAGAAGCTCTTCGGATACAACGTCCCCTGCTTCATCTTCATAGGCGACTACATGCCCTCAGAGCACTTCATAGAGCTCGCGGAGAAGAAGGCCACGGCACTGCTTACCACGCCTCTGGAATCCTCGGACTTCTCCAGGAGGCTCTATTCGCAGCTGGATGAGGTCTTCGCCGCCACGATGACGATACACGGCGTCCTCGTAGAGGTCTACGGCATAGGCGTCCTCATCACGGGAGACAGCGGAGTCGGAAAGAGCGAGACGGCGCTCGAGCTCATCGAGAGGGGGCACAGGCTCATCAGCGACGATACCGTCAAGCTGAAGAACATCTCCGATGCCTTCCTCATCGGCTCCGGGGAGAATCCGATGCTCGCCCATCACATGGAGATCAGGGGGCTGGGCATCATCAATCTGACGAATCTCTTCGGCGTGGGCGCCATCCGCGAGAAGAAGCAGGTGGAGCTTTCCGTCTTCCTCGAGACCTGGGACCAGACGAAGCAGTACGACAGGATCGGAGACACGCTCACCGACACATTCCTCGGCATCACCGTGCCGAAGATCGTCATCCCTGTGCGCCCTGGACGCAACGTCCCAATCCTCATAGAGACTGCGGCAAGGAACGAAAGGCTCAAGAAGCTGGGCTACTACTCCTCACGCGAATTCGACCAGAACGTGCTCAAGTGGCTCGAGAGCGAGGCGGCGAGGAGGATGTACTTCTCCAGCGACGACATCGAGGGGGAGACGGGAATTGATCAGTAGGGACCTCGAGGTGCTCAACAGGGCGGGGATACACGCTAGGCCCGCTTCGGAGATAGCCAAGATGGCATCATCGTTCAAGTCGGATATCTTCTTCGAGAAGGAGAGCATGCGCATCAACGCGAAGTCGATAATGGGCGTCATCACGCTGGGAGCGACGTACAGGTCGAAGATCCACTGCACATGCTCAGGTCCCGATGAGGAGGAGGCCATGGCGGCCCTCTCTGCCCTCTTCGAGAGGAGATTCGAGCAGTGAAGGACCTGACAGAGAGGCAGAAGGAGGCGCTGTCGTTCATCTCCGGCTTCATCGAGGAGAACGGGAAGTCCCCTACTCTCCGGGAGATCGGATCAGGGCTCGGCGTCTCCCACAGCGCCGCGCGCGATATGGTCCTGGCACTCGCGAGGAAAGGCCGGATCGAAAGAAGCAGCAGCAAGCTCAGATCGCTCTCCCTTCCTGAATCCGAGCGCATGAAGCGGGAGAACGTGCCGGTGCCGTTCTTCCCATCCGAACCATCGATGGAGATGATCCTCTCCGGATCAGAACGCTCCGTATTCATACCCCGCTCGGAGACGGGGGAAAGCGCCTTCGCGTTCACTGTGTCATCCGAATCGATGCGCAATGCGGGGATACTCCCCGGCGACATCGCGATCATGAGGAGCCCATCCGGACAGCCGGAGAATGGCGACATCATCCTTGCATCCTATGCCGAGGAGGACGCCGCGATGGAGCTCAGGCGCTACAGGATGATCGGGAACGGGTATGCGGAGCTCTGGCCAGAGAACGACACGATGGGGATCATAAAGGTGATGTCGGACAGCCTTGCCATAGCCGGGATCCTGATGCATATCAGAAGGGACTACACAACGAGGAGGAGCAGATGAACCACATCCTTCTGGGCCCCGAGGAAGGGCTCAAGGCAGATTGGCTCACAGAGGAGAGGAAGCGGATACTGTCCCAGCATCCCGATGCGGAGATGCACCAGATCTTCGTCGGAGACGACAAGGGAGAGGATCTGGAGGCGATACTCTCCCAATCGACGCTCTTCTCCTCGTTCCGCTTCGTCGCCATCAAGCAGTATGAGCTCAGAAGCGCAAAGGATACCTTCGACAAGGCCATAATCGACTTCCTGGCCTCAGGGCAGGATGATGCGGAATTCGTCATACTCTCCACGGAGAAATCCAAGAGCAGGATCAACGCGAAGATCGCGAACGACAGGAACGTCAGCATCCAGACATTCTGGGAGATGTTCGACAACCAGAAGCGGGATTGGATCCGCAGGGCATTCCAGAAGGAGGGCTTCTCGATCGGGGACGAGGCCATCGCGGAGGTGCTATTCTCCGTCGACAACAACACCGCCGACATGAAGAACCTCGTCGAGTCCCTTGCCATCTTCTTCCACGCGACGGAGAAGGACAAGAGGGAGATATCCGCGGAAGACATCGCGCGCTATGCGCTGCAGACGAGGGGCGAAGATGGCGCAACGCTCTTCAGCGCCATCGCGGATGGGGATCTCGAGCACGCTGAAATGATAGCCTCATCGATCATATCATCCGATTCACAGGCACCCCTGAAGGCCTTTGCGACCATCGTATCCAGATTCCGACAGCTTGAGAGCTTCGAGGAGCTCAGGGCGAGGGGATTCTCCGAGAAGGAGGCCTTCGACAATGCCGATAGCCTTTCGCCCTACCCGGTCTTCTATCCTACGAAGGGGATAAAGGGCCGCGACCAGCAGGCGTTCCGCAAGGCGGCTATGCGCTATCCATTGAAGGACACAAGGCGCATCATCGGCTACCTCACGAAGATGGATACGGAGATGAAGAGTGCGGGCCCGGACTGGATGAGGATCATGATGTCCGAGCTCATCGCCGGCATCATGCTGCATAAAGGCGCGGACACCGACCTCTCCCTGGAGAGCTTCCCTCTGGATGGATCGCTCTAGAAATTGAGCTTGTGGAGCAGTCTCTCGGCAACGGCGAGGGGGATGGAGGCGCCCTTTGCCAGCTCCTCTGGAGAGAGGCTCAGCATCGCCTCTATCGAACCGTACTTCTGCATGATGCGCTTCGAACGCTCGGGGCCGATGCCATCGATCGATTCCAGAAGCGAGAATGATGCCTCACGGCTCCTCATCCTCTGGTTGAACGATGTCGCGAAGCGATGGCATTCATCCCTTATCGCAATGAGCACCCTCAGCCCCGGATCGCTATGGTCGAGAAGAAGCGATTCCCTCTCTCCGGGGAAGACGATCTCCTCACGCTCCTTCGCAAGCCCCACAACGGGGAAATCCACGCCAAGGGCGGAAAGGGAATCGAGGGCGGCGCTCACCTGCCCCTTTCCTCCATCGACCATCAGGAGGTCCGGGAGCTCAGATCCTTCGTTGATGAGCCGCTGGTAGCGCCTGCCCACAGCCTCCCTCATCGACTGGAAGTCATCGATTCGCCCTTCCAGCGACTTCATGGAGAAGTGCCTGTATTCCTTGTTGGAGGGATTCCCGTCCCTGAAGACGATCAGCGAGGCGACGGTGTACTTGCCAGACAGCTGCGCTATATCGAAGCCCTCGATGTGGCGGGGCAGCGACAATAGCCCCAGCTCCTTCTGCAGCGCCTCCAGCGCGGGGGTGTTGTCGACATCCCTCAGCCTCTTCTCCACATCCCTGGAGGCGTTCTCTGCCGCCATGCGCAGTATCCTGTAGTGCTTGCCATCCTTGGGGATGGATATGTAGATGGGAGCCTTGAGCTCATCGTTGAAGTACCTCGAGAGAAGCTCCGCATCGATGTCGCAGGAGACGAACAGCTCCTGCGGAAGCGTATCGCCGTCGCTGTAGTACTGGACAAGGAACGAGAAGAGCGTCTCCGTCTCATCCCCGAGGCATTCCGCCCTGTAGAGCGCCTTGCCGATCAGCCGGCCTCCCCTGAACTGCATGATGGAGACGGTGCACAGATAGCTCCTCATCTCTATGGCCGCATAGTCGCGGCTGTCTCCTGAGAAGTCCTGGACCATCTGGTTCTTCTGCATCACGGTCAATGCCTTGAGCTGGTCGCGCTTGCGGGCCGCGGTCTCGAAGTCCAGATCCCTTGCAGCCTTGTTCATCTCCTTCTCCACCTGCTTGATCATCGACGAGTCGTCGCCATCCAGGAAATCCTCAACCTGCTTGACGTAGCGGCCATACTCCTTCTCGTCTATGGCGCCGATGCATGGTCCTGCGCACTTGTGGATGTGGTAATAAAGGCATGGCGTCTTCCTTGGCTTGAGGGGACCTGAGCAGTGCCTCAGAGGATAGTTGTCCTCGACCATCTTCAGATACTCATCCAGCCTCAGGCCGTCGGGATATGGACCGTAGTACCTGGAGCCGTCCTTGATGACGCGACGAGTCTTGAATATCCGCGGGAAAGGCTCCTTGGTGATCCTTATCACAGGGTAGCTCCTGCCATCCTTGAGGAGGATGTTGTAGTGCGGGTTGTACTTCTTTATGAGGTTGTTCTCGAGGATGAGCGCCTCGTATTCATTGCCAGTGATCACATAGTCGATGCCTGCGATCTTCTCGACCAGGGCCGCGGTCTTGGCATTGCGGTTGGGCAGGAAGTACGAGTTCACCCTGCGCTTGAGGTTCTTCGCCTTGCCGACGTAGATGACCGTTCCCTCACTGTTCTTCATCAGGTAGCATCCGGGATTCTCCGGAAGCTGCCTTGCGATATCCCTGGCGCTTTCAGACATAGATTGAGGATAGCTTCACCAAACGTCTTTGGCAACGCTATACTCTCTCTGTCATGCCAGCTGCCGAAGAACTCCTTGCATCGTTTCCGGAGGAATGGAGGAACGCGATCGAAGCGCTCTTTCATCGCTATCGCTTCACATCGAGCCAGAAGCTCGAGATCCTCAAGGACGAGGCGGACCTCAGGCAGTGGAAGGAGACGCCCTTCCATGCCGAAGCGGACTATCCACGGATAGATGAGAGGAAGGACGGAAGGAAGGGGGATGCATACATCTCCCAGCTCAGGGCGCATATGCAGAAGCTCAGGAGCGAGGAGACGGACTACAGCTCATTCACGCCCATCATCCACCCTCGGCCGAAGGCCAGGGGAAGGCTGGTCGATAAGGATATCGTCATAGGGCGCTGCCCCTGCCCCGTCGATGGAGAGAGGACCAGATGCTGCAAGCTTGCGACGATGGATCCGATAGAGCAATGCGCCTTCTCGTGCTCCTACTGCTCGGTGCAGGCATTCTACGCGGAGAATGAGATCAGGGCGGTGGCCGATATAGAGAAGAAGCTCCTTGCGCTCGATCCCGATCCATCGATCTGGCACATAGGCACAGGACAGGCCTCCGACTCCATCCTCTTCGGCGATGACTTCGGCACGCTCACGGCGCTCTCCGCGTTCGCAGAGAAGCACCCGGAGATCATCATAGAGCTCAAGAGCAAGAGCAGCCGCGATGTCTTCCAGCGAAGATACCCAAGGAACATGATCTTCACATGGTCGCTCAATGCACCGACGATCATCGAGAAGGAGGAGCACCTCACCGCATCGCTTGAGAAGCGGCTGGAGAACGCGGAGCGGGCAAGGGACAGAGGGAATCTCGTAGGCTTCCACATCCACCCGATGGTCCATTTCCGGGGATGGGACGAGGAGTATCCGAAGATCGCCAGTATGATCGAGTCGCGCTTCTCCTCGGATGATGTCTGCATGATCGGCATCGGCACGCTCACGTTCACGAAATCGGTGCTGAGAAGGCTCAGGGAGATGGGAGAGGAGAGCCGCGTGCTGGAGATGCAGCTCACGCCTGTAGCTGGCAAGTTCTCCTATCCGCTCGATATCAAGGAGCGCATGTTCTCGACCGTCTTCAGATCGTTCTCGGAGCGCTTCAGGGAAAGCGTCTTCTTCTACCTCTGCATGGAGGATCCATCGCTCTGGATGCC
>CALXXR010000076.1 GCA_944392735.1 uncultured Spirochaetaceae bacterium
GGGGAAGGGCGGGAAGGGTGCTGCTCCGCAATCCGGGATTTCCGGAGGATGAGCTTCTGAAGAGCCCGGGAGGCATGTTCCTCATCGACGACTCCGATTCCACTCTCAAGCCGATCAAGGCAGCCGACTACAAGAACACTCGTGGTCATGTCGCGATCATCGGCGGCTCCGACAGGTATACAGGGGCACCGCGCCTTGCCGCCCGCTCGGCGTTCTTCTCTGGCGCTGGACTTGTGACGATCGCTACAAGGTCGGAGAAGGTGAGGGACGAGAATCCCGCTGTCATGATCCAAGATCCGGGGGATGACCTCAGGCGCTTCGATTCCATCGTCATAGGACCAGGCTGGGACGAGGGCGAACCTGAGGCCATCGGCAAGGCCATCGAATCGGGAAGGCCTCTTGTCATCGATGCGGATGGACTTAGGCACGTTTCCGGCCATCGCTTCGGATGGAGGGCCGTCATCACGCCGCACATCGGCGAATACAGAAGGCTCATGGCAGCCCTCTCGCTTCCAGACGGCCTGGAGGATGCTGAGGCATTGAGATCGTCCATCGGAAAGCTTTCAAGGACGCTCGAGTGCATCGTCGTCCTCAAGTCGTCGGTCGTGTGGATTGCGGATGGGGAGACGATCCTCGTCTGCGATGGGGCCAATCCATCCTTGGGAGTCGCAGGATCCGGGGATGTGCTTTCAGGCATCATCGGCGCGCTGGAGGCTTTCGGCGAGGATCCCTGGAGCGCGGCGAAGGATGGCGTGCTTCTTCATCAGAGGGCTGGAAGGAACGCCCATGGACGCTACGGCTTCTACTCGGCTGAGGAGCTGATAGAGGAGGTCGGACGCTCAAGATGATCCAGATCTACCTGCTATCCGTCTTCTATCTCGTCTTCTCTTCCCTCCTGCTTCTCGTGGATTCATACCGCAGGAAGCTCTCGTTCATGCTCAAGCCGAAGTCGCGGCTTCGCGAGAGCGCGAGGATGCTCAACCTCTACTTCCTCCTCGGCCTCGCGGTCTCGATCCTCCTGATGGCATTCCCGATGGATCCAGGCCCCAGGATCGTAGGCGACGTCGTTCCCGCAGTCCTCGTGATGGGCATGGCGTTCTTCTTCCGCGTGCTGTACTCGGAGCGCAACCGCGAGCGCTCGGACTCATATCTTGCAGGACGCAAGATGAAGCTGCGCAGGCTCGGATTTGCGTGCCTTGCAGCGGCATTCATCCATTTCCTCTTCCCATCCATCGTTCTGATATAATCGGGACATGGAAGAAAGGATCACGACCGCAGGTGTCGCGGTAAGGGATGGCATGGTATTCGTCGCCCACAGGGAGAAGGGCGGTTCCCTATCAGGGAAGTGGGAGTTCCCCGGAGGCAAGCAGCGCTGGGGCGAAAGCGATGAGGATACGCTCAGGCGCGAGTACATGGAGGAGCTTGGAGCCCAGATCTCCGTCGGCGATCTCCTTGCTGCCTTCGACTTCGAGAACAACGGCACGCTATACCACCTCAGGGCGCACTGCGTGTCCTTCATCACCGAGCCTATGAAGCTGGAGGTGCATACGGAATCGGGATGGGTGTCCAAAGAGGATCTCAGAGCGCTGGAAATGGGGGAATCCGACAGCAGAATCCGCGATTTCCTCCTTCATTCCCTTGAATAGCTGAAACCAGAGTTCTACTATCACACTATATTCCATCAGCGAGGTTTCATATGGAGAAGAAGAACATCAACTGGGCGGAGCTTGGCTTCGGATACATGCCGACCGACTACCGCTACTATGCAGACTGGAAGGATGGCAAGTGGAGCGAGGGCAGGCTCACCACCGACAATACCGTAACGATGTCCGAATGCGCTGGAGTGATCCAGTACGCGCAGACATGCTTCGAAGGCCTCAAGGCATACACTCAGAAGGATGGCAGCATCGTCACGTTCCGCCCCGATCTCAACGCTCAGCGCATGCAGGATTCGGCACGCCGCCTCCTGATGCCAGAGGTATCCACGGAGATGTTCCTCCATGCCCTTGATGAGACCGTGAAGGCGAATGCAGCATGGGTTCCTCCCTACGGAACAGGTGCGACGCTCTATGTTCGCCCATGCCTCTTCGGCACCGGATCGGTGATCGGAGTAGCTCCGGCACCTGAGTACCAGTTCAGGCTCTTCTGCACACCGGTAGGCCCGTATTTCAAGGGTGGCGTGAAGCCTCTAGTCATCTGCGTCTCCGACTACGATAGGGCCGCCCCGCACGGAACGGGAGACATCAAGGCAGGTCTGAACTATGCAATGTCCCTCTACCCTGGACATGTCGCTCACAGCAACGGATACGCTGAGAACATGTTCCTTGATGCGGCGACCCGCACGAACGTCGAGGAGACGGGAGGAGCGAACTTCCTCTTCGTCACAAAGGACGGAAAGCTCGTGACGCCGAAGTCCTCCACGATACTGCCATCGATCACAAGGCGCTCCCTCATCTACGTCGCCCAGAAGTACCTCGGGCTCGAAGTTGAGGAGAGGGTGGTCCCATTCGAGGAAGTGAAGGACTTTGCAGAGGTCGGTGTCTGCGGAACAGCTGCAGTCATCTCGCCTGTCGGAGAGATCGACAACCATGGCGAGAAGATCATGGTCCCGACCGGAATGGAGAGCTTCGGACCAGTGCTTGGAAAGCTCCGCGAGACGCTCACTGGCATCCAGAATGGAGACATCGAGGCGCCGGAAGGCTGGATCAGGAAGATCTGCTGAAAACCCATATCCTCCATTGACTACAGGGAAATGCATAAATATCATCGTAGCCGATGGAGGATTCATTTTGTCCAGGCATCCAGCAATAGCGATAATCATAGCAGCGCTCATAGCGCTCGTAGCATCATGCACAGGCTCAACGGCAACAGCCGTCGAAGAGATCATCATAGAACCAGAGGCCATCACGCTCGCGCCAGGCGAGACCAAGACGGTCGAGATCACGATCCTTCCAGACAACGCCTCGGATAAGACCGTCGTCTGGAGCGATAGCGATGCATTCACGATCGACGGCACATCGATCACAGCATCCAGCACCGCCCAAGCCGGTGACTACACCCTCACAGCATCAAGCCGCTCCAACCCAGATATCAAAGCCACTCTCAAGGCAACGATCTCGGCATCATCCGCAGGCGGTGGAGGCGGATCCACAACACCTCCAACACCACCGGAGGAAGAACCTGAGGAGGAGCTGAC
Source organism: uncultured Spirochaetaceae bacterium (assembly GCA_944392735.1). Classification (GTDB taxonomy): domain Bacteria; phylum Spirochaetota; class Spirochaetia; order Sphaerochaetales; family Sphaerochaetaceae; genus Ornithospirochaeta. Next base: position 3,197 of record CALXXR010000076.1, read on the forward strand.
GCCGGATGCTACGGTATCAACGGAAGATATATTCAAAACACAAGCAGTCGAAGGTAAGACCAATGTTTCCGAACCTATCCCGATTGAAGCAGGCAATGATGTAATCAAGATAGAAGGGCTTGCAGGCGGTAAGCTCTATACGCTTTATCCTGATAGGGGAAATGGGGTTGCTGGAAGCTCCATGAAACTCAGAGCAAGAACAGCTCTGCAAGGAACTCCTCCAACCTCATAAACGTGAACTCATCTGGCTATTCCTATGCGTTCATCGTTCCTGAGGGCGAGACGTCATATACATTCAAGGCGTCGGATATGGGACTCTCTGCTGGAGATTCGTTTAAAGTTGGCGATACAGCTGCTCCCACATTGGATTTCGAAGATGGAATCAATGGGATGAGCATTTCGCAGATCGAAGATGGCGACATCATGGTCAGCGACGATGGTGAAGTGAAGACGTATGAGAAATTCTTCTCTGTCAGCATCGAAGATCTCAAGACAAAGCTTAAACTTGATCCATCAAGGCTTGTCATCCTAGGGGAAACCGTTGAAGGAAGCGGATCCGGTGGCACTAACTTCGGATTGATCGACCAGCTCGGCAATGATATGCCTGTCGATGGAACTTCCACGATACTCGATCTTTCTGGAGAGGAAAACATTTATGTCTATACATACATGGAAGTCATAACAGAAGACAGTCCGTGGAAATTCGTTATTTCATTCGTAAATCCAATAAAAGTGACATCGGAGCTTCAAAGTCTTAAAGCACCTGGAGCGTATCTGCTGAAAGCATCCAAAGTAGATAGGATCGTAGAAATATCTGGAGGTCAGAACAATTCGAATCTAGACTTGGAAGCAAGGTATGGAATCGATGGTAGAAGGCACCCATGGTTCTTCGAGATATCCAGGGATCCTGTTTACCTGATCAATCTTGAAAGTAATCTCACGGGCTATGAGAATGAGGATATCATATTTTCGTATCCTATTGCTATATATGGTGATAATGCTAATATCTGTGTCCGGGATTCGGAAGCTAGCGATCCAAAACCAGTAGAGATCAGTTCATTCGACAAACCATATAAGATAGTTATGGG
>CALXXR010000077.1 GCA_944392735.1 uncultured Spirochaetaceae bacterium
TACGCCCCCGAATGTCATGCCTGTAACGGCGGAGACGGCTGAGAATGAGGCGTTGATCAGCAGCTTGGACCATCTGGCGCCGGCGAAGCCTTCATCGATCTCGGCGCTTCCCATATTCGAAAGGATGTCGCGAAGGGCCTCCATCATCGGCGTCGACTTCCCATCCATGCGCCCAATTGTGAAGGTGAACGTATCCTCTCCGCTCGTGAGCTCGGAGATGCCCGGGGATATGTATGTCGCTCCCCAGCCTATGGTGCAGCCGCAGGTGCGCTCCTCTCCGATGATTGCCGCGATCCCAGGCTCGGGAAGCCCATTCTGGCATGTGCAGAGAAGCCCTTCCGGGGCAAGATGCTGCATGAGGAAGCGAATAGTCCCATCGTTCCCGACGGATTTGGTCATCAGGATGATGATATCGTAGAACCCCGCCATCTCATCCGGCGTGAATGCAGATACGGAAGCAGTGAAGTCTGCCTTGCCGATGACGTGCGCGCCGTTCTCCCTCAGCGCCTCGATATGCGCGCGGTTGCGGGAGAAGAGATCGACCGATATGCCATTGCGGGAAAGATAGGCGCCGAGAACCGTACCAAGGCTTCCGGCACCGTAGATCGCAGTCCGCATCAGGGCTCCAGCGGCATCTCCTGGAAGCCGATCATATCCGAAATCGATGCGCCAGGCGCAACCATCGGATAGACCTTGTCATCCGATGGGATGATCGCCTCGATGACGACGGCCTCGTTCAGCTCGACAGCCTTCCTCAGCACCTTTTCGGGATCATCATCCGGCAGCAGCCTCATGCCCTTCACGCCATAGGCCTCCGCAAGCTTGACCCAATCGAGCGGCGTATCGAGCGTCGTCTCCGAGTAGTGGCCATCGTAGAAGAGCGTCTGCCACTGCCTCACCATGCCGAGGGCATGGTTGTTCATGATGAGTATCATCACCGGAAGCCTGTAGCGGGCAATGGTCGCAAGCTCATTGGCATTCATCCTGAACGACCCGTCTCCGGCTATGTTGATGACGCGGCTGCCGGGATGGGAGATCTGCGTGCCGATCGCAGCTCCTGTGCCGTATCCCATCGTTCCAAGGCCGCCTGACGTAAGGAAGTGATGGGGGGCACGGGAATGGAGGAACTGGGCTGCCCACATCTGGTGCTGCCCGACCTCCGTCGTCACGTATCCATCTGCGGGGAAGACCCTATCCAGCGCCTCCAGTATCTCCTGGGGCCGCTTCGCATCGGAGGCGACCTTCACCGGGAAGCGCCTGCGTCCGCGCGCTACCGTCTGCATCCACTCGCTGTGGTCCAGCTTGCCTCCTATCTTCTCCATGAGCCTTGAAAGGGAGACCTTCACGTCCCCAACGACATGGACGAACGAGATGATGTTCTTGTTGAATTCCGCCGGATCGACGTCTATCTGGATGATCCTGGCCTGCTTTGCAAACGTGGATCCGTTGGATATGACCCTGTCGGAGAACCTGGCCCCGATCACTATCAAAAGGTCGCACTTGTTGATCGTGAGGTTCGAAAGCCTCGTTCCATGCATGCCGATCATGCCAGTGAAGCGTTCGGAGGATGAGTCGACGGCGCCGAGGCCCATAAGCGATGAGCCCGCAGGCGAATCGATGAGATCGATGAACTCTCTAAGCTCATCTGCCGCATCGGAGCGTATCACGCCGCCGCCGATGTAGCACATCGGGCGCTTGGAGCTTCTGATGAGCTCCGCAGCTGCTTCCAGATCCTTCTCCCTGAGGCGGCTGCATACCGGCTCAGGCAGGGACACATCCTTCCTCTCATACTCGTACTCGCCCACCTGGATATCCTTGGGGATATCGATGAGGACCGGTCCCGGGCGTCCCTCCCTCGCGATATAGAAGGCCTCCCTCACCGTGTCCGCAAGCTCCGCTATATCCTTGACGATGTAGTTGTGCTTCGTGACCGTAAGCGTGATGCCGCGGATATCGACCTCCTGGAAGCTGTCGCGTCCAAGAAGCGGCTGCGGCACGTTGCCCGTGATGGCGATCATGGGTACGGAATCCATGTATGCGGTGGCAAGGCCCGTTACGAGGTTCGTCGCTCCAGGACCTGATGTCGCGATGCATACGCCCACCTTGCCCGTCGAACGGGAATAGCCATCCGCTGCATGGCTTGCCCCCTGCTCATGCGCGGTGAGCACGTGGCGGATCCTCGAGCGGTTCCTGTATATCGCATCATAGAGCGGAATCACCTGCCCTCCCGGATATCCGAAGACGGTATCGACCCCCTGCTCTATGAGGCATTCGATGATGATATCAGCACCTGTCATCTTCATATTCGAACTTCTCCTTTCAGTCATCCAGGACCACTGCGCCCTGGCGTGCGGAAGTCACATGCTTGGAGTACCTGTAGAGGTATCCGCTCCTTATCGGCGACTCATGCTCCTTGAGGCGCCCCCTTCTCTCCTCGAGGGTCTTCTCATCCACGAGGAGATCGAGCCGGCCTGCCGGGATGTCGATGGAGATGATGTCGCCCTCCTCCACCAGCGCGATGGGACCGCCGGAAGCGGCCTCTGGGGATACATGGCCTATGGAAGCTCCCCTCGTAGCTCCCGAGAATCTGCCGTCCGTGATGAGGGCTACTTCCTTATCGAGGCCCATGCCTGCTATGGCTGAAGTCGGACTGAGCATCTCGCGCATTCCAGGGCCGCCCTTCGGGCCCTCATAGCGGATGACGACCACGTCGCCCGGGACGATCCTCTTGCCGAAGATTGCCTCGATCGCCGCCTCCTCGCTGTCGAACACCCTTGCCCTGCCTTGATGGACGAACATCTCCGGAGCGACCGCGCTGCGCTTCACGACGGCGCCTTCAGGAGCGAGGGAGCCCCTGAGCACCGCGATTCCGCCGGTCTCCGAATAGGGATGATCGATCGGTCTGATGACCTCCTCATCCGTATTGCGAGCCTTCTCCACAGAAGCGCCTATCGGCTCTCCGGTGACGGTAAGCAGCGAGAGATCCAGGAGATTGCGCTTGGAGAGCTCCTTCATCACGGCCATGACGCCGCCTGCGAGATTGAGGTCCTCCATGTGGTGCGGACCAGCTGGAGCGAGGTGGCAGAGATTCGGAACGGATGCCGAGATGCCATTGGCTTGGAAGATGTCGATATCGATGCCGGCCTCATGCGCGATCGCGGGCAGGTGGAGCATCGTATTGGTCGAGCAGCCAAGCGCCATGTCGACCTTCAAGGCATTCATGAATGCCGCCTCAGTCATGATCATGCGGGCGGTGATCCCCTTCTTCAGGAGCTCCATCACCTGGTACCCCGCCTCCTTGGCGAGCCTGAGCCTCTCGGAATGGACAGCAGGCACGGTGCCGTTTCCTGGAAGCCCCATGCCGATGGCTTCGGTGAGGCAGTTCATCGAATTCGCCGTGTACATGCCGGAGCACGATCCGCATGACGGACATGCGCTGTTCTCCCATTCCAGGAGCTCCGAATCATCCATCGTGCCTGCCGCATGCCTGCCAACGGCCTCGAACATCGATGAAAGCGACATGCCGCGCCTGTCTCCACCCTTCACATGCCCCGCGAGCATCGGACCGCCGGAGACGAAGATGGAAGGAAGGTCAAGCCTTGCAGCTGCCATCAGCATGCCGGGGACGATCTTGTCGCAGTTCGGTATGAAGACGAGGGCATCGAACGGGTGCGCCGTCGCCATGACCTCGATCGAATCTGCGATCAGCTCACGGGAGGCAAGCGAGTACTTCATGCCCTTATGCCCCATGGCGATGCCATCGCATACGCCGATGACGGGGAACTCGACGGGATTGCCGCCATTCTCGCGCACACCGGCCTTTACGGCCTCCGCTATCAGGCGTAGCTGCATATGGCCTGGAATGATCTCATTCTGAGCGCACACGACGCCGATCGTCGGCATCGCTATCTCGCGATCCGTCCATCCAAGAGCCTTCATCAAGGACCTGTGCGGTGCCTTGTCGACTCCCTTCTTCATTGCATCCGATCTCATGAAAGCCTCCTGGCTATCTCATCTCCGCACGCGGCGGTTCCAACGACCATATCGCCTTCGCCTGCGATGTCCCTCGTCCTTATCCCATCGGAGAGCGCCGAGGAGACGGCTTCCTCGATTGCCCTTGCCTCCTTCTCGAGCGAGAAGGAATAGCGGAGCATCATCGCTGCCGAGAGGATGGTGGCGATCGGATTGGCTTTATCCATTCCCGCGATATCCGGTGCAGAGCCGTGTATAGGCTCGTACATGCCGAAGCTGTCGTCCCTGAGCGATGCGGATGCGAGCATGCCGATCGATCCCGTGATCATCGAAGCCTCGTCGGAGAGGATGTCTCCGAACATGTTCTCCGTCAGCAGCACATCGAAGTGCCCTGGATTGCGCACGAGCTGCATCGCCGCATTGTCCACGTACATATAGTCGAGCTCGACGCCGCTGTAATCCTCTGCAACCCTGGAGACCGTCTCCCTCCAGAGCCTGGATGTCTCGAGGACGTTGGCCTTGTCGACGACCGTGACGCGATTGCGGCGAAGCCTGGCCGCTTCGAAGGCCTTGCGCGCGATCCTCTCGATCTCGCCTGCAGAATAGCGCATCACGTCGTATGCGCTCCTGTCGTCATCGCCCCTGCCCTTCTCGCCGAAGTAGATGCCTCCTGTGAGCTCCCTGACGACGAGAAGGTCCACGCCGCCGGAGATGACCGAGGGCTTGAGAGGGGATGCCTCGGAGAGCTCCGGGTAGATGACCGCAGGACGGAGATTGCAGAAGAGCCCAAGTCCGCTCCTGAGTCCGAGCAGCGCCTTCTCGGGGCGGAGATTGCCTGGGACATGGTCCCATTTGGGGCCGCCAACCGCGCCAAGCAGCACGGCATCCGATGCCGCCGCCGTCTTCAGCGCCTCGTCGGTGAGAGGAACGCCGCATCTGTCGATAGAGACGCCGCCTGCATCGACTTCGCTGTATGCGATCGAATGCCCATAGATCTCTGCGGTCCTGTCGAGGACCTTCACGGCCTCGCGGACGATGTCAGGGCCGATGCCGTCTCCCGGCACCAGCGCGATATGCATATCCATCAGTAGTTCTCCTTGATGTACGGAACGAGTCCGCCAGCCTCGATGAGGCTCTGCATGAAAGGCGGGAATGGCTCTGCCCTATACTCCCTTCCCGTCGTCTCATCCTTGATGATTCCAGTAGCGAAGTCCACGGACACCTTGTCGCCGGCTTCGATCTCGGCAGAGGCCTCCGGGCATTCGAGGATGGGCAGCCCGATGTTGATCGAATTGCGGAAGAAGATGCGTGCGAACGTCGACGCGATGACGCAGCTGATCCCGGATTCCTTGATTGCGATGGGAGCATGCTCCCTGGACGATCCGCAGCCGAAGTTCCTGCCAGCCACGATGATGTCGCCATCATGGACGTTCTTCACAAAGGAGGCATCGATATCCTCCATGCAATGGGAAGCCAGCTCCTTCCTGTCCGATGTATTGAGATAGCGAGCGGGGATGATCACATCGGTATCGACATTGTCCCCATAGCGGAAAACCCTTCCCTCAGCCTTCATTGCACACCTCCTCCGGATCCGTGATGAATCCCGTGACCGCGCTGGCCGCAGCCGTTGCCGGCGAAGCGAGGTAGACCTCGCTCTTCACGTGACCCATGCGGCCGACGAAGTTGCGGTTCGTCGTCGAAACGCATCTCTCACCCTCGGAGAGGATGCCCATATAGCCTCCAAGGCACGGACCGCATGTAGGCGTCGACACCACGCATCCGGCTTCGACGAAGATATCGAAGAGCCCCTCATGCATGGCCTCGAGCCAGATCCTCTGCGTAGCAGGTATGACGATGCATCTCACCCACGGGGCGATCTTCCTGCCCTTGAGGATGGCAGCGGCGGCCTCGAGATCGGAGAGCCTTCCGTTGGTGCAGCTTCCGATCACGACCTGATCGATCCTTATGTCCCTGCCTTCCTTGGCACTGTGCGTGTTCTCGGGAAGGTGCGGATACGATACCGTCGGCACGATGGTCGAAAGATCGATGTCGATGGTCCTCTCGTACTCCGCATCCGGATCCGAGGAGAATATCCTAGGCTCCTTGGCGCCATGCTCCTTCAGATACTCCAGCGTCTTCTCATCCACTGGGAAGATCCCGTTCTTGCCTCCGGCCTCGATCGCCATATTTGCGATCGTGAAGCGGTCATCCATGGAGAGGGAATGGACACCTTCTCCAGAGAACTCCATCGCCCTGTAGAGCGCACCATCGACGCCGATCATGCCGATGATGGAGAGGATGAGGTCCTTTCCGGAGACATTCCTCCCCAGCCTGCCGGTGAGATTGAAGCGTATGGTGGAAGGCACCTTGAACCATGCCTTGCCGATGGCCATCCCCGCCGCCATGTCGGTGGATCCGACGCCCGTGGAGAACGCTCCAAGCGCTCCATAGGTGCAGGTATGGCTGTCTGCGCCGATCACGGCATCGCCTGCCGTCACCAGCCCCTGCTCGGGAAGAAGGGCATGCTCGATGCCGACCCTTCCCACCTCGAAGTAGTTCGTTATGCCCTCCTTCTCGGCGAAGGCGCGGACGCATGCGCACTGCTGGGCCGCCTTGATGTCCTTGTTCGGAGTGAAGTGATCCGGGACGAGCGCGATCCTGTCCCTGTCGAATACGCGTTCCTTTCCGAAGCGAGGAAACTCCTTTATCGCGACAGGGCTCGTGATGTCATTGCCGAGCACCATATCCAGATCAGCCATGATCAGCTGCCCCGGATGGACCTCCGGGAGCCCCGCCGCATGTGCGAGGATCTTCTCCGTCATCGTCATTCCCATCAGTCGACCTCCTTGTCCGTATGTCCGATCAGCATGTCGTTGTCGAAGGAGAGCGACGATATCTTGTTCTTGTCCGATATCGAAGAGCTCCTGCCCTCGAGCATGCGGTTCACGGCATTGAGGCAGGCGAGGATCGAAGCCTCGATGACATCGGTCGATACGCCCCTGCCCCTATAAACGCCGCTTCCATCGGAGATCTTCACAAGCGCCTCTCCAAGCGCGTCGCGATGCTCGGTCACGGCCTGCAGCTGGTAATCGTCGAGGGAGAACGGATGCTTGATGATCTTCTCCACAGCCCTCAGCGAGGCATAGACGGGACCGGTGCCTGTAGCAACGCCCTCGACGACCTTGTCGCCGTTTCGAAGCGCGATGCACGCCGTCGACGTGATCTTGTTCCCGCTGTTCACGACATATGAAGCAAGGGCCCATGTCTGGTGGGCGACGGCCTCGGTGGATTCCACGAGAGCCACGATATCGCGGTCGGTGACGTTCTTCTTCCTGTCGCAGAGGTTCTTGAATTCCTCGAAGAGCCTTGCGATATCGGCATCGGGGAGCACGTATCCGAGCTCGTCGAGCTTCTTCGCGAAGGCATGCTTGCCCGAATGCTTGCCGAGCACATAGTTCGTCTTGACGACTCCTACGCTCTCGGGGGTCATGATCTCGTACGTCTTCGAGTTCGCCATCATGCCATGCTGATGGATTCCAGACTCGTGGGCGAACGCATTGTCCCCGACGATCGCCTTGGAGGGGAAGATCCTAACGCCGGTGATCGATGAAAGCAGACGTGCGGAGCGGCAGAGCTCCTCGGTGCGGATTCCGGTCTCTGTATCGTAGAGATCGGGGCGCGTCTTCATCGCCATGACGACTTCTTCGAGAGCGGTGTTGCCTGCCCTCTCGCCGATGCCGCAGAGCGTGCACTCTATCTGCCTTGCCCCCGCCTTGATTCCCGCGAGGCTGTTCGCCGTCGCCAGTCCAAGGTCGTCATGGCAATGCATCGATATGATCGCCTTGTCGATGTTGGGGACGCGGTTCATGACCGTATTCACCATCTCCGTTATATCTGCCGGAGATGCGTATCCGACGGTATCCGGGAGATTGATCGTCGTTGCGCCCTCGCCTATGGCCGTCTCGACGACCCGGCACATGTAGTCGAGGTCGGTGCGCGTCGCATCCTCCAAGGAGAACTCGATATCGGGGCAGAGGTTCCTCGCATAGCGGACCTGCTGCCTTATCCTCTCGAGCGCTTCTTCCCTCGACATCCTCAGCTTGTACTGAAGATGGAGGTCCGACGTCGCGAGGAATACGTGGATACGTGGCCTGTTGGCCTTCTTCACCGCATTCCAGGCGGCATCGATGTCCTTCTCGAGAGCGCGGGCAAGCGAGGCGACCGTGACATCGTCCACAGCCTTGGCTATGGCCTCGACGCTCTCGAAATCACCAGGGGATGAGATGGCAAAGCCAGCTTCTATGATATCCACGCCTAGCGTCTCGAGCTGCTTCGCTACCCTGATCTTCTCCTCCAGGTTCATGCTGTAGCCCGGAGCCTGCTCTCCATCGCGGAGCGTGGTATCGAAAATATAGATCCTCTCTGCCATCCTATCCTTCTCAGATCATTTCTTCAGCCAGCTCATCAGAGATCTGAGCTTGGCGCCCGTCTTCTCCAGCAGTGACTCCTTCTCCATCCTCTTCACTGCATTGAAGTACGGACGTCCGACCTGGTTCTCGAGCAGCCAGTTGCGTGCGAACGTGCCATCCTGGATGTCGGAGAGGATCTGCTTCATCGCCTTCTTCGTATCATCGGTGACCACCTTCGGTCCCGATACATAGTCGCCATACTCTGCCGTGTCTGAGCAGGAATAGCGCATGAACGTGAGTCCGCCCTGATTGATGAGATCGACGATGAGCTTCATCTCATGGCAGCACTCGAAGTATGCCATCTCCGGCTGATAGCCTGCCTCGACGAGCGTGTCGAATCCAGCCTTGATGAGGTGGGATACGCCACCGCAGAGGACAGCCTGCTCTCCGAAGAGATCGGTCTCCGTCTCCTCCTTGAACGACGTGACGAAGATGCCTGCCTTTCCAGCGCCGATGGCCGCTGCATATGCCAGCGCAACCTGCTCGCTGTCGCCGGAAGGATCCTGATTGACCGCGATGAGGCATGGAACGCCCTTCCCTTCCTGATACTGGCTGCGCACCGTGTGGCCAGGTCCCTTCGGAGCGATCATGATGACGTTGACATCCTCCGGTGGGACGATCTGTCCGAAGTGGATGTTGAAGCCATGGGCGAACGCAAGGTACATGCCTTTCCTGAGATACGGCTCGATGGACGAGTGGTAGAGCTTCGCCTGCTTCTCATCGTTGACGAGGATCATCACGATATCGGAGCACTTGACGGCATCCTCCGTGGTCATGACCTTGAGGCCCGCCTCCTCCGCCCTGGCCCAGCTCTTGGATCCATTGTAGAGGCCTACGACGACATCGACTCCGCTCTCATGGAGATTCAGCGCATGGGCATGCCCCTGGCTGCCGTAGCCGATGACAGCGACCTTCTTGCCCTTAAGCAGCCCGAGGTCCGCATCCTTCTCGTAATACATCTTGCTCATATAGCACCTTCCTTATCTGTCGCCTTCGTCGCCGAAGGTCGTTTCCGAAATCGGTCTTGCTCCACGCTCGAGCGCCGTGATGCCCGTGCGCACGAGCTCCACGATCCCATAGGGCCTCGTCAGCTCGAGGAATGACTCCAGCTTATCCAGCGAGCCGGTGAGCTGCATGGTCAGCGTAGTCGGAGTCACATCGAGGATCTTCGCCTTGAAGATCTCCCCTATCTCCACGATTGCGCCGCGGGTGGCATCATCGGCCTTTATCTTCATGAGCACGAGCTCCCTCTGCAGCGATCCATGCCTGGTCATCTCATAGACCTTGATGACATCCACAAGCTTCTCGACCTGCCTGATGATCTGCTCCACGATCTGCCTGTCGCCGGTCACGACGATCGTGATGCGGCTCCTTGATGGATCCTCAGTCTCGCCGACGGAGAGGGAATCGATGTTGTATCCTCGCCTAGAGAAGAGCGCAACGACCCTCATCAGAACGCTCGGGCGATTGTATACGAGTATCGCGAGCGTATAGCTGTCATTCCTCCCATAAACCATCAGGGACCTCCAGTAATAAAAAATGCCCGGGATTCCAGATACCACGGGCCTACGCATCAAGAATGCTAAAACCGTGGTTCAGCATGTAATGATGAGTGCAGATAGAAGGAGAGCTGATGAAAGGGATGATACGATTTCCATTTCTGCCTCCTCCTTGAGTCGATTCACCTTCTTATACGGCAACAGCAAGGGCTATGTCAATCAAGAGTGATAGAAAACTGCAAGGATATTCATATTCCTGAATATGCCTCATCGCCCTCTGGTCAGGGCCCATACGACGATCCCTCCCAGAAGGCAGATGACGATGGCTTCCATCAGAGGTATTCCCCGAAGAACGCCTCGGCTCTTTCATTGCGGCCATCCCCTGCATAATGCAGCGTCCTTATCCCCAATGAGGCCGCGGCATCGATGTTCCGCTGCAGATCGTCGATGAAGATGGTATCGGCGTATGCGAATCCCTCCTGGCTGCAGATGATGCGCCAGAAGGACGGCTCCGGCTTCGACATATGCATGATATGCGAGGCGTAGAGGGCATCGAAATGGTCGAAGATCCTATCGGGAAGCGCCGATATGATATCCCAATGCGGCTTGAACGTGTTCGATCCGATCACGCACCTGTGGCCCCTCTCGCGGAGGGCATCCACCTGCGAGAGCATCCAGCTGTTCGCCTTGGGATGGAAGAAGATGCTGAAGAGATCCTCGTCTATCTCGACCTGGTACTTGTCCTCGAGGTGCCTGTAGTAGTCCTCCGGGGACATGTAGCCATCCATGAGCGCCATGTCATACATGAGATAGTCATCACGCACGCTCTCGAAGTCGGCTCCGATATAATCGGAGATCTGCCTGATGGTCCTTATATCCAGGAGGATCACCTCCCCCATATCGAATATGAACAGCTTCATGCCACAATGATAGCACATGGCCAGAAGAAAGCCGATTGCTTCGGAGCGGCCTAGGGAATATATCCACGGAAGCGCCAAATCATTATACTTTCCCCATCAAGGAGGCAAATGCCATGAAAAGACTTATCGCAGCTCTCTCAGTATTCCTGATCGTCGGAGCGGCTCTGCATGCAGCCGGCTCGGGGGAATCCGGTGCGGATGAATCGCTCAAGGACGTGCAGGACAAGGGCACATTCGTGCTGGGGCTCGACGATGCATTCCCGCCGATGGGATTCAGGGCGGAGGATGGATCGATCGTGGGCTTCGACATCGACGTTGCGAAGGAGGTCGCCTCCCGCCTTGGCGTGGAGCTCGTCACACAGCCGATCGACTGGAACTCCAAGGAGCAGGAGCTCGCCACCGGCAACATCGACTGCATCTGGAATGGCTTTACGAGGACTCCTGAGAGGGAGGAGATGATGTCGTTCTCCGAAGCCTACCTCAGGAACGCCCAGGTCGTCGTCGTGCAGGATGAAAGCCCATACCGCACGCTCGCCGATCTCTCCGGCGCCACGATCGGAGTGCAGGCAGGCTCATCGGCACAGGAAGCGATAGAGGACACGCCAGGCTTCCTCGATTCGCTTGATGAGGTCATCGAGTTCAAGGAAAACCTCACCGCCCTCATGGATCTGGAGATCGGTGGAGTCGATGGCGTCGTCATGGACCTCGTCGTCGCGAACTACAGCATCCAGACATCCGGGAACGACTTCCGCGTGCTCGATGAGACCCTCACGGAAGAGGAATACGCAATCGGATTCAGGAAGAACGACATCGCGCTCAGGGATGCGGTGAACGCAGAGCTCGAGGCCATGGCTGCCGATGGAACGCTTGCAGGCATTTCCGAGGCGTGGTTCGGCTCCGATATAACAGTGGTGGGCAAGTAAGGGATGCAGTCGCTGCTTCTGCAGATGATGGAAGGGACCATCACGTCCCTCCGCATCTTCTTCCTCACGCTCATATTCTCCCTTCCCCTCGGCTTCGTCGTGGCGAAGGGAAGGATGTCGCGGATAGCCCCCGTCAGATGGATCGTGGACCTCTACATCCAGATCATGAGGGGCACTCCGCTGATCCTCCAGCTGATCTTCTTCTACTTCGCCCCGTTCTACCTCTTCGGGGCATCGTATGACAGGTTCACGGCATGCATCCTCGCATTCGTCATCAACTACAGCGCATACTTCTCCGAGATATACCGCTCAGGGCTGCAGTCGATAGACAGGGGACAGTACGAAGCGGCGAAGGTCCTGGGATTCTCCAAGGCCTACACGTTCTTCCACATCATCCTACCGCAGGTGGTGAAGAAGGTGCTGCCGGCGCTGGGCAATGAGGTGATCACGCTGGTCAAGGACACCGCCCTTGCACAGACGATAGGCGTTGCAGAGCTCTTCAGGGTCGCGCAGACCGCATCATCGAGGGAGTTCTCAACGGTGCCGATCTTCATCGCAGGCATCTTCTACTTCGTGATGAACTACATCGTCTCCAGGCTCTTCGCCATCGGCGAGAGGAAGCTTGGCTACTATAGGTGAAGGCTATGGAAAGAATGATAAGGCTCAGCGGACTGAGGAAGTCGTTCGCAGGCATCGAGATACTCAAGGACATCTCGTTCACGCTCGATGCAGGGAACGTGCTCTCCATCATAGGTCCATCGGGCTCCGGGAAATCGACGACGCTGAGGATCATCACCCAGCTCGAGAAGGCCGACGACGGCAGCCTCGAGATCGCCGGGCATACGCTCTTCTCCTCCGTCGGAGGCAAAGCCGTCTATGCCTCCCCCGATGAGGAGAGGCGCATCGGACTGAAGACGGGGCTGGTGTTCCAGTCGTTCAACCTCTTTCCGCACTTCTCCGTGCTGAGGAACATCATGGAGGCGCAGCGCGCAGTGCTCCGAAGATCGAAGGAAGAGGCCGAGGATAAGGCGATGCAGCTGCTTAGGAAGATGGGCATAGAGGATAAGGCGAAGCAGTATCCATACCAGCTGTCGGGAGGACAGCAGCAGCGTGTCTCGATAGCCCGCGCCCTAGCGCTCGACCCGGAGGTGCTCTTCTTCGACGAACCCACATCCGCGCTCGATCCGGAGCTGACGAGGGAGATACTCAAGGTGATCAGGGAACTCGCCGAGGAGCGCATGACGATGGTCGTCGTCACGCACGAGATGCACTTCGCGAGGGCGATCTCCGACTGGGCCATCTTCATGGACAAGGGCGTCATCGTCGAGGAAGGCAGGCCCGACGATCTGTTTGGGGATCCGAAGGAGGAGAGGACAAGGAAGTTCATCGCCTCCTTCGACGACTAGAGGACGGCTCCTGAGCGCGGATAGCGCCAGCTGCCGTTCATGAGGCAGGGCTTCCCGGCGACCATCACGACCTCCAGTCCGCGATTATCATCGCCATCCACCGAAAGCGCCTCAGGGTCGAAAGCCACGATATCCGCAGCATAGCCCTCCCTGATGTATCCCCGATTCGAGAAGCCCATCCTGTCGGCATTCTCACCAGTCATCTTCCTTATGGCCTCAGGCAGCGTCAGGACATGCTCCTTGAGCACATACCTCGACAGATACTCCACCGCGGCATGCTTCGTACGCGGATGCGGCATCGGAGACGAGAAGAGCGCATCGGTTCCGAACGACACGAGCGGATGGGCCATTATCATCCTCAGGCTCTCCTCGGACTGCGTCACATCGCTCATCACGGCAAGCCCGGTCTCCTCCGAGAGCAGATCGAAGAGGGCATAGAGGGGGGCCTTCCCCTTCTCCTTCCCTATCTCGGAGAGCGACATGCCATTGCACTCGGGATGGCTCTCGAGATGGATCACGCGTATCTCATCGGGGCCCACCATCTCATAGACGCTGTCCCATGAGCCCGGATGCATGATCTCATCCCTGAGCTCCTCCCTCTCGCTCTCCAGCGACAGCGCAAGGCGCTGCTCGAATCTGGAAAGGCCCAGGATATGCGGCGGCAGGAGCGAAAAAAGGCTCGTGGAGCCATAGCTGTATGGGTACTGGTCGGCCTTCACGTCGATTCCGCGATCCCGCGCCTTTTCAAGCATGGAGAGCATCCGCGGGACCTTATCCTGGTTCTTCCGGCCTATCGCCTTGAGATGCGACACCTCAAGCCTGACGCCCGTACGCTCTGCCAGCTCCAGCACCTCGCCAAGCGATGCGATCGCGTCATCGCCTTCGCAGCGATGATGCACGGCGAAGATCCTGCCATGGCGCTTGACGACAGCCAGAAGCGACTCCAGCTCATGATCGGACGCGAAGAGGCATGGCGAATAGTAGAGCCCGGAGGAGAATCCCCACGCACCTTCCGACAGCAGATCATCGAGCAGCGAGCACATCCTGCCGATCTCAGCCTCCGAAGCCTCCCTGCCCGCCTCTGGGCCGAGGACCGCGAAGCGCAGCGCAGAATGCGAGACGAGGAAGGCCTCGTTGATGCCAAGTCCTCCAGCCATCAGCCTATCCCGGTATTCCCCATAGCCCTTCCAGCTCCAATCATCCCAGGTTCCAAGGACATCCTCGGCTGCAAGATGAAGCGCCTCGCCGCTATTGGGGAACGTTCCGATCCCGCAGTTCCCGGAGACATCCGTGAGGATGCCCTGATGCAGCTTAGCCTTCATGTCGCGGTCGCGAAGCACCTGGAGATCGGAATGCGCGTGGATATCGATGAAGCCAGGAGCGACGACGAGGGAAGAGGCATCGACGACGCTGCGAGCCCTCGTTATGCCCTCGCGCCCAATGAATGCGATGCGATCCCCGAAGACAGCGACATTGGCCCTATACGGCTCCCCGCCGCTGCCATCGACGATCAGGGCATTGCGGAACATGAAGTCATACATTCTGCATCACCTTGTAGGACTCGTGGATGCCGCGCTCGATGAAGTGCGTGAAGTCCTCGTAGTTGCCGCGCCTGACAGCCAGCGAGAATGCGGCCTTGGCCTCGTCGAGTCCATCCTTCTCCATCAATGGAGGCAGTATCCCATTCCTCAGAAGCTCGCCGGAGAGCATCAGATATGCATAGAGCGCCGAATACTCATCATAAGGCTGTATCCTCAGAAGCGCCGCATACAGCAGGACGGCGGATGTGATGCCCTGGTAGTTCTTCCAGGAGTCCTCGTACTGCATGAACATCGTCTCCATCTGGACGCCTATAGGCGCGTTGTCGTCGATTCGCGCAGGATAGACGGCGACTCCCGTCCGGTATTCGCCGGCAGAGAGATCGTCGATTCCCTGCAGGAGCCTTGCACGCACGTCCCGAGCGCTCTTCTCCCCCCATCTGACATCATCGAGCACGAACGAATACATGACGGATCTGGCGTTGATCAGCAGCAGATGCGTCTCAAGCGGGACATGGGGAACAACGCGCCCGGAGAGGATGGATCTTGCATCCTTGTCATCGACGATGACTCCATCGTAGCCTAGCATGGTCTCGATGCTCTCCCGGAAGATGCGGCGGAACGCCGACGTGCCAAGCAGCTCGATCGTGACCGGAGTCCTCTCCATATTCCTCTGCAGAGCATCCACATCGACGCTGCCCGGCCTTATATCCAACGCCTTGTAGCGCCTGAGGACGCGCCCATCGCGCGGCTTCGGCGTCTCGTCCGGAATGATCCATGACCAGCCGAGCTTGATGGCTCCATCGATCCTGCCCTCCGAGCAGAGCAGCCTGATCCTTCTATCGCTGATGCCCCACCTGAGTGAGGCTTCCCTGATGTCTATATACTTCATGGAACATATTCTACTCCGTTTTCGGAATGCAATCAATGAAATTCAATATATGGCTCTTGGAAATGAAGCACCGTTTGCAATAATCATAGCATTATTGCATAATCCTGTGGGAGAAGAAAATGGACAAATACGATGCCATCATAGTCGGAACAGGCCCTGCCGGAATGGGCGCTGCATTCTCGCTTCTCGAAAGAATGCCCGGGATATCCATCCTCATGATCGACAAGGCCCCTGTATCGACAGGCGGCATGAGGAACGATTGCAAGATGAACTTCACCTATCCGATCGGCTTCCCGTTCGAATACTGGCCGGAGGACAAGGCGAACCACTACCTTGAGATGGTCAAGGAATTCCTCAAGCCCGACATCCTTCCGAAGTCGAACATCGGCATATACCAGACAAGGGCGGAGAAGCTCGGCTGCTCGCTGCTTGAGATACAGCAGACGCATCTCGGAACCGATGGCGGACTGCGCCTCATACAGAAGCTTCTGAAGGAGCTTACGGACAAGGGCGTGGACATTTCGCTCAAGGAGGAGATGCTCTCCATCAACAACGAGCAGAAGTTCATCACGACGGATCTCAGGGAGATCGGCTACAGGACGATTCTCATCGCTCCAGGCCGCCATGGCTTCCACTTCCTCCAGAACGTCATGCACCAGCTTGGCGTCAAGTACATGGACAACATCCTCGATGTCGGCATCAGGGTCGAGACGAGGATCGAGAGATACCCCATCGTCAAGGACTACTATGATCCAAAGTTCTACTTCCCAGAAAAGGTCAGGACATTCTGCACGAACAGCGGCAACGCACATGTCGTCAAGGAGAAGTACGTGACCGAGCGCGGGGATGTATGGTACTCGGTCAATGGCCATGCCTATGCCCCCGACGCAGCGAAGAACAACGGACTGGTGAACTTCGCCATCCTCAAGACAGTCAGATTCACCGAGCCCCTGGCGTCCGGTCAGGAGTTCGCGGAGCATCTCGGCGTCATGGCAGCGCTCATGGGAGGAGGCAGGCCGCTGATGCAGCGCGTGGGTGATTTCCGCATGGGCAAGAGATCCAAGGCCGCATCATTCAATGGAGACCTCTACGACTTCGAGCCATCCCTCAGGGACTGCTGCCCTTCGGATATCTCGCTCGCCATGCCATCGAAGATCCTCAGATACATCTGGTCGGGCATGAAGAAGCTCGACACGATAATCCCGGGAATACTCCATCCGTCGACGATCATGTACTATCCGGAGATCAAGCTCTATGCCAACAAGCCGGAGTACAGGGACGATCATTTCCAGGTCGCCGAGGATGTCTTCTTCGCAGGCGATGGAGCTGGCACGAGCCGCGGCATCACCGGCGCCTGGGCCTCCGGCATCAGGGCCTCCGAGGGAATGATGGAGGCTTTGCACTGAGGTGCAATACGTGTAGTATTATCCTATCCCCAGATGGTGGAATGGTAGACACAAGGGACTTAAAATCCTTTGGCAGCAATGCCGTGCGAGTTCGAGTCTCGCTCTGGGGATGTCTCCTAAGTGATTGTCAGATAAATAGTTAGCCCAATTGCTTGACAATCATTCGGGGAGACGCAATAAGAAGTGTCACCAAGAATGTCAACAAATTCTTGGCACTTTTTTGTTGACTGGTCTTCCCTCTTAGGAGGCTGTCATGAGAAAAAAAGTACAGATTTATACACGCCCTGTTTGGGGTAATCCCAAGAAAAAAGTTTTTTATGCTAAATTCTGGGATCAAAATACTCATAAATATTATAAATATCTCAGCATTGCTGAAATTCAAATTCTCTTGGGTGATTATAGTGGCAAAGTGATCACCTCACGAAACAAAGCAGGAATGATTGCTCTTGAAGCCTATTACAGAGGTCTAATACCAAAACCGAATCCTTCAGAGGAAAAAGAAGAAACTTTTGAGGCTTATTCATCAAAAATCTGGAATTACGATGAATCTCCCTATATATGTAGGAAAAATCGTGAGCGCTCCAACAGCATTACAAGAGTTTATGCAGATGCTCAGTTAGACTGGCTGAGAAGAGAAGTCTTTCCAAACATTCCCGTTAACTTAAAACTCAGCAAATTCACACCTGCTATGGCAGAAAAGATTAAGGATAAAATGCTTGATGAAGGCAAGGCTTCCTCAAGCATAAACAAGGTGCTACAGGCTATCCGCACACCTTTGAATGAAGCTTATCGTCTTGGAATGTTATCCGAGGACATTGCCGGAAGAATAAAGAACATAACCGTAACTAATAAGAAAAAAGGGATTCTGTCTGTTGAAGAGACATTGAAACTTGAAAGATATCTTCACGAATCAACAACTCAGGGATCATATGAAAGGAATAAATACCTCATCATTTCTCTAGCACTCCGTACTGGAATGAGAGAAGGTGAAATCAGAGCATTGATGGCAGATGACATAATATCAAGAGAAAATAAGAAACCTCTTATAAATGTAAGACACGCTTACAATGATAAAGATAAGCTTAAATGCACAAAGGGAAAAGAAGAAAGAAAAGTTGAGATTCCATATAATCTTGCTGTTGAACTTTTAGAATATGCCGAATTCAATCCAGGCGGATTCATATTCTTCTCACTTGTGAAGGAGAAAACTCCTGTATGCCCAAAATCTATCCTGAAATGGTTTAAAGAAGGTTTAATAGCTATCGGAATCAGCGAGGAAGAGCAGAAACGCAGGAACATTACATTCCATTCTCTACGACACGGATTTGCTACTGCATTAAGAGATGCTGGATTACCAAATGAGACCAGAAAAGCTCTCCTTGGACATAAGTCAGATGCAATGCTAGCCCACTATACAAAGGAAACAGACAGACATCTGGAAAGCATATTCAAACAGATTGAAAGCATTTTTCCATATGAATTTTAAGAGGAATATCCCGCTCTAGCTATAATAAGGAACTATAAGGAGCAATAATTATGGATGACATAAAAAATTTCTGGAAAAAAAGACCTGTAGATACAGAATACGAAGGCAATCGCAAAGTACATATCAGGGGAAATGCAGTCTCCGTAACCTCGAAACTGATTAAGGAGATTAATAGCAGTTTGATGACAGATCATGGCTATTCAAAGACAGATGCGTGCTTACTCCTCTGCAGATGCATCAAAAATGAAATGAAACACGACAGTATAGTTTACCAGATGACAGCAGGTATGTTCATGGATGATGGCAGCATAACTGATCCATTTGAATTTGCGGTAAGCAAGGGACTCTTAAAAATGAGATGCGATGGAAAATATGAACCCCGCTATTCTCTTGATATAAGCAGCGTTGAGAAACTCATACGAGTGTGGACAAAAGAAATGAAGTATTATCGAGAGGAGCATAACACTTCCACCCCGGCACTTCCTAAAGCAAAAGAACTAGCAGAGAACATCTGGGTACCAAAAACAAAAAAACTACTCTCAAGGGACTCTGCAAGAAAATGCATAACAGCTTTACGGAATGAAGGAGAACTTTGAGTTCTACACATAATCCATCATTGAATTACATCCATCAGAGGCATAGCTTTAACCGGCTGTGCCTCTTTTTCACACCTAATATGACTCCGGAAGAAAAGCGGAACAAACTGGGGCTTTTCTGGGAATTGGTATAAAAAAAACTATTTCTTAGTATCTAGGTGTCAAGTAATTAGGGCTAACTATTACTGACAAGCAGAGGAGATCAAACATGATCAATATAGTTGCCATATATGGCCTTCAGAAAAAATTTTCATGGAGGTTCAAGCATGACAAGAAAAACAGTTTTTCTAACGATTGCAGAAGCTGCAGAGCTTCTCGGAGTTTCGCCCTCTACCATCAGGAGTTGGGTTAGAGATCGAAAGATCAGCTATCGGAAGATAGGAAAGTTCGTCAGATTCACAGATGAAGACCTTGAGTCGTTTGTAGTAAGCAAGGAGAGATTCTGATGACTGACAATGGCATAACTGACTTCAGTAACGATAAGGCATCCCAAGCTGCATCCATATGGGAAAGGAAACTATTCAACAGTGAGTTCATATGCCACAAGTCTGTTGAGAAGATAGTGAAGAATACCACTATGGAAGCATATGTTGTTAACTCCAGAATTGATATTCGGGGAGCACTGCTCCCTGAATGCTTTGAGCAAGCTGTACCCGCTTCCGTTGACACATATGTTAATGGAATCTGTGAAAGCTTAGACAAGATTACAGTCACTATCCCCTATAGCTTTGTGCGAAGAGATATCAGAGTAAATAAATACTCAGCAGGAATCTTCTCACTCAGAAGAACAGGGAAATATCTTACGATTGAGATGCATGGAGAGTACATTCCACCTGACTGCAACCTTAAAGAGCATGTATATAAGGTTCTGAATTATCTGGCTTTCACGGAGAGACTTTTTCAGCAACCAATAAAAAGAATCTCCTCAACCCAGATAGGAGAAAATGTAACATTAGAAGAACCTCATGTGTTCATCGCTGATGAGCATATGACTCCAGAGGAATTCTTGGAATTGCTCTATAGGAACCTCAACCTCAAATGCATTGAATTCGCCACAGACTCTCTTACAAGATTTTCTGATCATGTAGATAAGCGTCGACTTGTTCGAGAGAATCATCGCAATACGTTCTACTCAATAGACTGCCGAATAAGAAAGAAAATAGTGGTCAGCAGATCTGTCATGACTTTCTACAACAAGAAAAAACAGCTTTTGGATAAGCATGGCATGATAATCGATGAAGAATTGCTTGAACGATGCGAAGTCAGAATACACGCTGGACAATACTCCTGTATGAAGGATATTGATATACTCGATACAGACTATTACGGAATTGTAAATATGGTTGCCCCATATATACATAGAAGACTCAGACATTATGGTTATGGAGACGGGTATTTTGATGAGATGATTTCTATTCTCCCTGATAACGCATATGCACTCAGGAAGTTCCTGATTTTCAAGAAGAAAAAGAAGAAGAAGTAACAACTCATCTAGCTGGCTCCCTTCGGGGAGCTTTACATATCAATAGATATCAACAGATATCTACAAAATTCGGAGCTTAGTTATATATAGTCATGCATGAATTCTTTTTCCCCTAGACTCTATACTTATACCACCCTACCCCGCTCCAGAAAGATCAAAATATCAAATGTTCATCCTATTCAACTCGATATTCATACAATGGAAACCTTGAGGAGATTAGAAAGGTCTGCAAGGAGTCATTCTTACCCATAAGGAAATCAAGCATTTCCACGAATAGCTTGGCTAAACATCAAGATTATTCTCAGTATAGCTTAGTCATTCCCTAACTTCCCCTCAGAGGCTATCAGAAAGGCTCTAGAAGCTCTTTCTGCCTCAAGGGAGTATAGATTCACCACCTCAATGAGCGAATGCGCCAGAAGCCCATTAAAGCGTGTTTTAGAAATGTGTCTTTGACACTATATTTGGTTATATTAGCTGAAGTTATAGAGAGAGGATGAAATGAGCATAGGATAGAGATCTAATTCCTATGCTCGATTATTCAAAGCGGTGTTTATAAGAGTTCTTCAGACAAGGGGGTTGGAGTGCCATATCCGGGAACTTCTTCATGGGAAGTCACAGGAGGATCATAGCCCTCGATCACCTTTCCATTAAGTTTGAAATCTGAGGCTTCCTGCTTCAGCAAATCATATCCTCCTGTCGTAGTAAGTCCACTATATTCATTGAATGTGATTTCATTGTCGAGGCTTGTACGCATTGACATGATTGCACTTTCATTGTTGGTAAAGCACCATTTAAGCTGGTCATCTACATCTGTTGGAATCTGCACATCATAGATCATCACAAGCCCTACTTTCCCATTTGTTATGATAAGAGTATCAGCACCATCTTTATGCTCATACCCAGTAACTGAAAGTGTAAGGTCTAATGTGTTCCCTGTTATCTTGTATGAGTCTGTAATCACATGCGTTGTAGTAGATGCTTCTGGTGGAGTTGAGATATCTGCATAACCTTCTGACCTTACCCATTCATTTACAGCAAGCATGGTTGCTTCAAAATTCAAGTCCAGAATCCTTTCCTGTTCCTCCCTGTTAAAGGTTTGGGAATTGGGTTTATCGGGCTTATCATCACTTCCCGGAGCTGTAGATGGATTGTCCTCCGATGGTGTATTGTCAGGATTCTCTTCAGGCGTGTCAGAAGGGGTTCCTGGCTGTGTCTCCTCCGTTTCTTGGGAAGAATCACCAGCGGGGTTAAACGAACAGCCTGTGAAGACTAGAAGCATGGCTAGCAACATGCAGATAAATATGTAAGTAAGCTTTCTCATTTCATCATCCTCGTTTCTCAATTAGATCTCAGTTTCTGCAAAATGTAAGAAATACCCCGGGGACTCAATTATCTTATTGCTCGTAAGCGTTGAATATGTATCAATTATATCAAAGTAAGTCTGTAGATCTCCGTACAATACCGAAGCATTCTCACTTCTTATTCCATCGGAAATATAAACTTCCATTACTACAAATTCACTATTAGAGACACGCTTGAGGTCAATAGAAAATTTTGTCATTCCGTAAGCAACAGAAATTGTTAGAGTGGGATCAATAAATT
This sequence comes from uncultured Spirochaetaceae bacterium, assembly GCA_944392735.1. Classification (GTDB taxonomy): domain Bacteria; phylum Spirochaetota; class Spirochaetia; order Sphaerochaetales; family Sphaerochaetaceae; genus Ornithospirochaeta. The sequence continues at coordinate 22,193 of CALXXR010000077.1, forward strand.
CTATTTTGGTACGAGTGTTAATCAATAAGGACGGGGAGCTGAGAAGATCCCTTATTGTAGAACCTGACTCTCGGAGTCCTGTATTCCAATAGTAATATATTGGAACATCAAGATAGATTGAAGGAATCGAGGAAAGAAGCTTTTTATAGCTGTCAGAGTTCCTCCATTCGTCAAGATTAGCTTCAACCATATAATCCTTAACCTCATCAGCATATTGGCTGTCTGGATAATTCTTTAAGAAATTCCTTGCTCGTACGACTGAACTCTTGGAATCCTTATAATCACGTATCTCTGCACTTATTGGGATCGCAGAAGCATCATACTGACCTTCTGGATATTGCTCTGTATATATAAATGGATTCTGCTCTTTTATGGCCTTTTCATAGCATATCTTCTCATTAAAATATGCTTCTCTTTCCAAGAGATAATCTGTAATCTCATCAGAAGACATATCGAGATATTCTTTGAGAGCATATTTTCTTGTGTCATTGAAGATATTTGCAATTGAATCCGAGTTCTTATTTGTTAGTGCATTTTCAATCAGTTCATCAATTGTTGTTTTGAATATTGTCTGTATGGTTGAATCCAGATTATCCCCATAATAAGAAGCTAAGGCATCTTCATATTGTGAAATCCACGTTATTAGGATAAATGGATTTTCATTCATCACAGCTTTTTGGGAATATTTCTCTAGCAGCTCTGGTATTTCATTTGAGCTAACAAGATTCATAGTCTCCGGATCTATAGAATATGGAATGTCATTGTTTTTCATATATCCGGCAATCTGTTCTGAAACAAGCTCCAGCCTCCCTTCTCCATAATCTTTGATTAGAGAAATAAGATCGATGATGTCATCAACAGATTTGCATTCTGATAAAAGGGCTGTGATATCAAACTTGATGGAGTCACCAATCACGCTATATGGAAGGTTAAGGCTTGTCAGTTTCCGATTAATAGCATTTTTCATTTCTTCGTAATTGAAATATTCACTTTTCTTATTACGTTTTTGAGCTTTTTCTAAAATGTTGGATATTTCATTAAAAGAATCGGCTTCATTAAGATCCTTTATAAGATCTTCATATTGTTTTTGTGCTTTTTCCGGAGAATCAGCAACTGCGTTCGAAATTCCGACTGCCAAACCCGCTATAGCTGCAGCTGATAAGCCAACAACACCCGTTTTTAGGGTAAGATCATACATTGGATCACTAACCCATGTAGTACAGCTTGTAGTGAAAAACGTAATGAGCAAAATAGTTGCTACAAGCCTTACGATTCTTCCTTTCAACATGTATGCTCCTCCTTTTACATACTATTTGCGTTTGATATCGCAAATAGTATGATATTGTCTGATTCTTTTGTCGAGTAACCTTCATAATATGAGGCTTGCTAAAGAACTATTTATTGAGAATCTGAGAGCAATAAGGCACTCAAAGCACTACACTCAGATACAGCTATCGGAAAAAGCCGATTTATCGCCAAGCATAATTGGTGATATTGAGTCTGGCAGACGTAATCCCACTCTTCAGACTATAGAGAAGATAGCCCTCGCCCTCGATGTCCCTGTACATCAACTCTTTTATGATACACAGGCCGAATATCCTCTTAGTGCTATATCTTCAAAAGAAGAACTCAGAACGCTTCTCCACAAGCTCGTTGATAGAGCTATAGATGAATAATATCCATATTGATCGAAATTGCTTGACGCTGCTCTTCCTCCGGCCATAAGATACAGCTATCCATAAAGAGTCATGAGAGGGAGAAGCCCGCTATTATCATGCGACAACCTACCATTATGGCAAGGTGCCACAGCTTCACGATGGATAAAGTGTAAGTTTCTCTTTGTCTATTTGTGGATAAGGAGAAAGCAGATGCACCCATTGATCGTTTCCAGTATTCCTCTGCATAGCAACCCCACAGCACAAACGCAGGAAGGGTTTGGTTTCAACAGGCTGAACCAGATGTATAAAGATAGTGTTTACCGCAGGGAATTCTGCCCTGAAGGTATGACAGTTGTCTCTGACAGCGTATATGAGAACCTTTCTCAGCACATGGAGTGCAGTGATATTCTTGCAAAGCTGCTTAAGGATTTCGATGATCGTAAGCATGTAATAGAGCGAGGTGGTAGGCATAGCTGCTATCCCATAGAAACCGATGCAGGAGTCTCCTTCCTCCGATTCGATAGATTCCATATCGGGGATTATGGAAGGAAATTCATAAGCTCTGGATTCGGAGAGCCACAGGTGTTCACATACATCAGGGACTGTAAATTCCCTGACTTCGAACCACGCCCCAGGGATGAGATGATTCAGCAGATAGAGGCAAACAAAAATAGAATACAGGGCTTTCTTGAAGAATCCTCTATGAATTGCGGGGTTCTCAACTTCAATAAAATCTATGCAGGGAATGACAATCTCCCAAATCGTTTTCAGCCTTCTATCCTAAAAGATGTATCAGAACTGAAAGTTGGAGATAATATCAGCTGTCCAAAGATTGGATATATACGTTCCTATATCGGTGCAATAAAATCGATAGATAAATATCTAATTGTCATTTTATAGACATAGGATGGGGCCTATATCAAAAAAAAAAAAAAAGGACAGAAAGTAAGAGTATTTCCATCTCGATTTGAAGAGAACTGGATTCCTGCCCTTTCAATAATGAAGGGGATGACAATCCGATACAACAAAGCTGTTGTGAAAGTATCTGAAGTGAATAGGCCAATCAGAAGCAATCCCCTTATCTATCTGAATGATTCAAGAACAAAGAATATATGTGTCATCCCTGACAATACCCCTGTTGAAGTACTTGATTATGAGTCTGTTCATAGAGACAGGAGCACATACGAAGGCATGCAGGAAGGCGAGATCCTTAATTGGCTTGATAGAGATACAAAGGTCGTATTCATCTTTCATTCGGACAGCGAGAAGCTGTGTCATCTCATTCTTGAGGACACAAGGACAGGAAACATCGGTTATAGGGTTATCTCCTACTCTTCAAAGCGATTTTGATTAAAAGAGGGCTAATAAATGAACAGGGGCATCGCAGAGTATTACCATCAGAAAATAAAAGAAGGCAAGTTATCTACCTCAGAACTGAAAGAAGTAATCTACACGGCGATAAGGACTGAGGATGTTCCCCTTCTTGAACTCGCTCTCTCAAAACTACCCCCAGATGAGGACAAATGGGATGAAGATTCTTCCCCTATAGTATTTGCTTTTAGGGAGATGGCCTCCTGCAAAGTGATTGAATTACTCGTCAATCATGGGTACACCCTTCCATTGTCTCCCGATCTTCTTCCTTGGAATGGAGACCCGGAGGATATCATCAGGTTGATTTGTAGACGCAATGGAGTGGATGAAGGAAAAGCAATCACCGATTTCCTATGCACCCTATGCTACTACCTTGAAGTCATGAAGACTGGATATTCATGCTATCGTGTTCCATTCCATCTTGATCCTGAGGATAGCTATAAGCCGTGTTTCCTCTCCTATATTGATGGTTGGCTCGCTAGGTTTGCTATATATCTTGAAGGGAAAAATGAGAGCTTTGAGGTGGATAAAGTGGATAGCCTTATTGCTAGGATTGTCCAATACCCGGAACTTATAGGAGCGCTTAAGTCATTCATAGATTCCTCCATGTTCAAGAGAGAGAACATTGGCTGGTACCTGAGAAAAGCCGTGTGCAGCGATAATGAATCTGGATTCGATATTCTTGCAGAGATCGCAGAAGCGGATGATTTCAAGGAAGTGTGGGAATATCCGAAGCGCAGCTTGTGTCTTCTCCACAAGCTATTTGAGAGAAATATCCTCATTCCCGGTACAGATGAAGGCTATGAAGCCTTTGACAGCTTTATTTCTTTTATGGAAAAAGTTGATGAAGAGGAGGAGGCTGTCCTGAAAGCCATCATGCATCTTTCATATGGAGACAGGAGGAATGAGCTTGGCCAGACGATTCTCATGCGTGCGGTACTCAACAGGCACTTCGAACCTTATCTATATCCTGTTCTGGTGACTTCCCCTGAAGAGCTAAATACAAGGGATAATGAAGGAAGGACTGCCCTGTACTATCTTGCAAAATCGGACTATCCCGAGTGCATTGAAGTTCTTACGAGGATGGGGGCAATTCCTTTCTGCGTAGATGAGAAAGGGGATAATATTCTTCACGTCCTACTGTCGGGAAACAAAATGAATACCCTTTATGATATCGAGGATTGCATGGGATATCTTCCAAAATGCCTGATTACAATGGAGAATGCAGAAGGAAAGACTCCTCTTGATGTATTCAGAGATAAGCTCTATGAAAGCAAAGCTGAATAAGAATCAGCGTGGAAGACCAGTCAGGAATGTATTACTAGGGTACACTCTATTGATACACTCGGATGGCAAACATTTATGTATCAATAGAGTTGTTTCCTGATTCAAATCTCTATCAAAATGAAAATCAACCTTATTGACATATATTCCTCTTCGAGTTAGAGTCCCGGGCCCATAACAAGGAGGACTTATGAAAGTTGCGTATATAAGAGTCTCAACGGAAGATCAAAATACAGCTAGGCAGGAAGAGGCAATCAGGAATCTTGGCGTTGAAAAAGCATTCATCGAGAAGGTTTCTGGAAAGAATATGGATAGACCCCAGTTGAAGGCTATGCTCGATTATGTAAGAGAAGGAGACACGCTTATAGTTGAATCCTATTCGAGGCTTGCAAGGAATACAAAAGACCTTCTATCCATTATTGAGGAACTTGAGAAGAAAGGTGTAGCTTTCGTCTCTCTCAAAGAGAATATAGATACCTCTACTCCCCAAGGAAAGCTCATGCTTACTATATTTGCTGGTCTTGCCCAGTTCGAGAGGGAGTGTACTCTTCAACGGCAGAAGGAAGGAATTGCCATAGCTAAAATAGAAGGAAGGTATAAGGGTAGGAAACCTGTTGCTATTCCTGATAACTGGAATGAAGTCATTGCTCTTTGGAAGAAGGGCGAGATAACAGCAAAGGTTGCTCAAAAGAAGCTTGGGATGACTCCTGCAACTTTTTACAGGAAGATAAAAGAATCTGAATCCTCAAAACCATATGCGATTAGATAATTCCTTGCTAAAATATAGAAAAGATTTTCTCAAAAAGTACAACAGATGGAGGACAGATGAAGGAAGAAGATAAAGAGTCTTTACCTAAAATGATTTATCAAGATGGTATTCAACCGACAGTAAAAACCATTGGAAATTTTGTAGCTCAGGCTGTTGATGCTGCTTTATCAAAGCCAAAACTATGGGTTACGAAAAAACAATTTAATTTCGAACGTACTCGGAAGCTATTGGTCGAAAAACTTCAAAATGTCGATCCAGAAACTATAGTTCCACCCGAAAATTACATTGCAGTTCCAGCTTTAATGCAAATATCATATTGCTTTGATAGTGATGAATTAAGAGAAATGTATGCTAATTTGTTGGCATCATCAATGCAAATCGATAAGAAATGG
>CALXXR010000078.1 GCA_944392735.1 uncultured Spirochaetaceae bacterium
GCTCGCTCCATGGATCGAAGAACGGGCAGACGATCTGCGGAAGGGCATCCTCCTGCAGCCTCTCCAGAAGCAGGTCCTTCTTCTCTCCGAACAGCACATGCGCTCCGATGATAAGCGCCTCGGATGGAGTGACATCGGGAATGAAATGGGCACAGCAGCTGCCGCATCCGGAAGGGCATGAGATATCCGACTTCTCCATGAAACCGTCGAAGTCAGGCTGAACCGAATCATAGTAGTCGTGGATAGCCTTAAGCTCAGAAGCAAGCTCGGCATCCCCAAGAAACGAAATGGTATCCTCGATGACTTTCACGGGAGCTATATACCCTGCAAAGCACATGCGTGGCAAGGGGTCTTGATCGAAGGACCATTATATTGCAGTCAAATGAGATACGTGCAATCGACAATCGGCGGGTGAATCCTGTTCCGGAATAAGGCGACCCCCAGTATGGAAAACAAAGGCAACCTACTCCTGAGCCAGTGCTCAGCCAGCAGATTGCCGCGTTTCATGGATGGTCTGGGGACCCACATCCACCTTCAGCCTTTGCCTCCAGTGGCCCAGATTACATCTATTTAGCAGGGGCAGGACTCGAACCTGCGACCTCCGGGTTATGAGCCCGACGAGCTGCCAACTGCTCTACCCTACGTCGATTTCCCGTAAAGATTACACATTTGCCAAATACATGTCAACAGCTCAAAGCAACTTTTTGATCAAAATCAAGCTGAATATTTATGCATAATTGTTGCAACAAGTATGCATTCTCCTTGACAACTGCTCCTCGACCTGAAAACATGAGAATAATATCCATTTTCGGATTGCGTTTAAGATTCAATGCGTAAACCCGATTGGGGAAAGGAGGTAGATATGAGAAAAGCCATCGCTTTGCTTGGAGTGCTGCTCATCGCCGCATCGGCTGTCATGGCCGGAGGCTCCGGAGAGAATGGAACGGGAGAGCTCAGATTCGGAACCGGCGGAGACCAGGGAACGTACTATGGATTCGGAAGCGTCCTTGCCCAGCGCATCTCCTCTGAGACCGATACAGCCGTGACAGCCGTCGTCAGCAATGGCTCCCAGGACAACATCGAAATGATGGATATGGAGTACAATCAGCTCGGTTTCGTCCAGTCCGATGTCATGAGCTATGCATACAACGGCACGAACCTCTTCGACGGCAACCCGATTTCGAACTTCTCCACGATCGGAGCCCTCTACATGGAGCAGGTTCAGATCGTCACGCTCAATCCGAACATCAAGACGGTAGCAGACCTTAAGGGAAAGACGGTATCCATCGGATCGTCAGGATCAGGCGTATACTACAACGCCATCGACGTACTTGGGGCATATGGCCTCACGGAGAGCGACATCACGCCGACATACCAGAGCTTCGGAGACAGCGTCGATGCACTCCAGGACGGGAAGATCGATGCAGCATTCGTCGTAGCAGGAGCTCCGACCGTCGCCGTATCCACGCTTGCCAGCACCAGGGATGTATACCTCGTCTCGATCGATGATGAGCATATCGATGCCCTCATCGAGGCATCGCCCTACTACAGCAAGAACATCATCGATGCCTCCGTCTACGGCACCGATGAGGACTGCCAGACAGTGGCGATCGCAGCAGTCGTCATAGCGCGCGATGATGTCGCGGAGGATGATGCCTATAACTTCATCTCCACGATATTCAACGACAAGGATTCGATCGCTGCCAGCCACGACAAGGGCAACGAGCTCGATCTTGCATTCGCAGCGTCGATCACGAACGTTCCGTATCATCCGGGAGCAGCGAAGTTCTACGCCGAGCAGGGAATCGAAGTACCTGTGAAATGACATCCATCATTGCGGGAGGGCTTCCTCCCGCAGAAGGGGGATATATTGGATAAGGACCCAAAGACGCACAAGCATCACGGATTCCATTTCCACGACGCGGACGTAGGGACGGCCGCGGATGTGGAAGCCGTGATGAAGAAATACGACAGGGAATCGAACGTGAGGGTATGGACGGGGCTTCCCAAGCTCCTTATACGCATCGTCATGGCCGCATTCTCCATCTACTGCATCATCGATGCCGTATTCCTCACGACGCTGCCTGAGATCAGGCGCTCCGTAGTCATGGGGATGATCATCTTCCTCGGATTCCTCACCTTCCCTGTAAGGAAGGGCGTTGAGAAGCCGAACCACATGCCATGGTATGACATCATCCTCCTCGTGCTCGGATCGGGAGCGTTTTTCTTCTACGCGGCAAATGCCATGGAGGCGATCAGGCTTTCGGCAAGGATCATCCGGGAGCCGGTGTTCATGGCAGCGGGCGTGATCGCTATCATAGCGCTTGCCGAGCTCTGCAGGCGATGCGTCGGGCTTCCGATACTCATCGTCGCAGGAGCTCTGCTGATCTACACGTTCTCGACAGGGCTGGATGTGCTCCAGGTCGTCAGGACGCTCTTCTACACAACGAACGGGATCTTCAGCGCACCGGTACAGGTATGCGTGAAGTTCATAGTCATCTTCATCATCTTCGGCGCATTCCTCGAACGCACAGGAGTCGCGGACTTCTTCATACGCTTCGCCAATGCCGCCGTCGGCCGCTTCTCAG
>CALXXR010000079.1 GCA_944392735.1 uncultured Spirochaetaceae bacterium
AAGAATCCCTCGTTGATGATAGGGGCTTCTCAAAATCCGACGACTTCATGATAATGTAGGCGAAGCTTTATGAAGATCCTCTGCATATCAGATGCGACGGACACCTTGATCTACTCATCTGTAGCCCCTGAGCTCTACAGGGATGTCGACTTCGTCATCTCTGCAGGCGATCTGCCCCTCAGGTACTACGACTACATCCAGACGATGATCAGGAAGGATGTGTGGTGGGTATACGGAAACCACAACCTCGAGGATTTCGACAGGATGCTCGGCAAGGGCATCACAAGCACCGATGTCCTCGGAGGCTTCTCCGGAATGGGAGGAGCGGGGGCGATGCCGAGCTTCGGCGGATTCTTCCTCGATGGCAAGTGCCTCTATGACAAGAAGCATGATCTGATCATCGCAGGCCTTGGCGGCTCGATGCTCTACAACAATGGCCAGAGCCAGTACTCGGAGAAGCAGATGCAGAAGAGGATCAACAAGCTCATTCCGCGCCTCATATACAACAAGAAGCGCTATGGACGGGCTTTGGATATCCTTGTCACGCATGCTCCGCCGAGGGGCATGGGCGACGGCGAGGATCTCTGCCATAAGGGTTTTGAATGCTTTCTGCAGTTCATGGAGAAGTACAGGCCGAAGTACCTGCTCCATGGCCATGTCCACCTCGATGACATCAACGCACCGAGGCTCTCGGAGTACTGCGACACGAAGGTGATCAATATCTACAAGAACTACATCCTTGAGGATGATACGCTGGGAAAGGGTTGAGCAATGGCGATGGATTCTACGGCAATGGAGGATTTCTCCAAGGCGAAGCGCAAGGCTAAGTTCCAGGGGATCCTTTCTGCACTGAAGTGGAAGAACAACGATCTGATGTCGCTTTATGAGGTCACCTCCATCATAAAGCCGAAATCGGAGACATACCTTGGCATGTGCACCATACCTGTCAGCAGGATCATAGGATCCGAGGGCAGGTACCATGACTTCTCTTCTGCGTTCCTCCCCAAGCGGGAGCAGCTCAGGAGCCGCTGGTGCAGCATCGATTCCGCTATGATGAGCGATGTCGTGCTGCCTCCGATCTCCGTCTACAGCCTCGGCGGATACTACTTCGTACGCGATGGCAACCACAGGGTGTCGGTTGCGAAGGCCCAAGGCGTCGAGTTCATCGATGCCGAGGTCGTCGAGCTCGACAGCGAGATCCCGCTCCGCCCCGGCATAACGATGAAGGAGATCCGCAGCAAGGTCGTTGACTACGAAAGGAATATGTTCATAGCCCAGTACAAGCCATCGTATCTGCCGATGGGGGATATCGTATTCACGACCCCGGGCGCCTATCCTGAGATGGTGAACCACATCCTGGTGCATAAGTACTACATCAACCAGAGCATCGATCATGAGATATCCTTCGAGGAGGCGGCGAAGAGCTGGTATGAGAACGTCTATTCCCCGATCGTCAAGGAGATAAGGGAGGAGCATCTGCTTGCCGCGTTCCCAGGTCAGACGGAAGGGGATATGTACCTCTGGCTTGTGAGGCGCTGGGATGAGTACAAGAAGGAATACGGCAACAGCATGACTGCTGCCGAAGCCGTGCGCAAGGCAGGCCTGGAGCGGGGGAAGGATGTCTTCCACCGCCTTGAGAGATATATGGCCTACTACTTCAGGAAGCTGTCAAAGGCTTAGGTCGATGTCTGGAAGCGACGCCATCTCCGAAAGCTTCTCGGCGATTCCGTCGATCATGTCGGACGGGCGCTGCGGCATCATCTCGTTCTCGAGATGGATGTAGGGCTCGAACGGCACCGGATAGAGACCAAGCATCTCCGACCATCTGTAGAGGCATGATACGGCCCTGAGACCATCAAGCTCGTCGACGGTGGTGGATGCGAATGCATAGAACTTCCTTCCCGCAAGCGCGTCCTTGAGATAGAGCCCCCATGTGGAATCGATGAAGGCCTTCATCTCCGCAGTCGGCATCCCGAACCGCGATGGCGTTCCAAGTATGATGATATCCGCAGAGGAGAGCTTCTCCGGAGTCGCCTCCGGGAGCGAGGTGATCTCCTCGTAGTATTCGATCGCTTCCGTCCTCTCGTTCGCTGCAAGGTGCAGGTCGGGATCGGAGACACCGTAGATCCTTGCGTCTATTCCCCTCTCCGCCAGCTTATCGGCGAAAGTGTTCGCTATCAGATAGAGATTGCCGGAAATGGAGTGGATTATGATATTGGCGCGCATGAGATCCTCCTTTTACAAGAGTATACCCCATAATCGGAGGATCATGCGAAGGATCATTTCGCTGCGGCGCTGCCAAGCGTCATCGTTCCCTTCTGGCTTTCCCTGCTGATTGTCTTGCTGTAGAACTTCGGCATATGGGAGACAAGTCCGTCCGTGGTGTATACGGGATCATCCTTGCCAAGGGGCAGGGATACGGTCCTCCCTTCCGCTGCAGAGAGGTAGAATGCATCGATGAAGTGCGTGGCGTTCCTTCCATCCATGCTCGTGGCATCCGGATCCGTGCCGTTCTCGATTGAGTCGATGAAGCGGGAGATCGCCGCATCGTGGCCCTCCTTCCCGGAGACGGGGATGGAGTCGAAGATCCGCTGGAGCTCCGCCTCCGCATCCCTGTCCTCCTCCGGATAGCCATTGGGCTGGGGCTTCTTCACGTGCACGGACCAGGAAGGGATGGTGAAGGCGGCCTTCTCGCACTGGAACCTGAAGCATTGGAGCTCATCCATGTCGCAGAGGGAGACGGTGAATGTCCCCAATGCGGAAGGGAAGCGCATGATCGCCATGCCCATATCCTCGGTCTCGCTGTTCGTATGCCTTCGGTTGTCCATGATCGCCGTGATCGATTCCGGCAGGCCTCCCATGAACCACAGGAGCATATCGACCTGATGCACGCCCTGGCTCGTCAGGCAGCCGCCGCCTTCGCTTTTCCATGTGCCTCTCCAGTAGAGGTCATGGTAGTTCACGCCGCGGAACCAGTGCGATACGGCATCGACGGAGAGGATCCTGCCGAAGCAGCCGTCGTCGAGCATCCGCTTCGCCTTCTGGATCGCGCTGTAGTACCTGTTCTGGAAGACGATGCCGAGGCGCATCCCGCTCTCCCGCTCGGCCTGGATCATGCTGTCCTCCTCATCGAGGGTGAGGGCCATGGGCTTCTCGAGAAGAACGTGCTTGCCGCTTCTGAGGAAGGCCTCCGCGACCTCCCTATGCATCGCAGGCGGAAGCGCAATCGAGACGATGTCGATATCATCGCGATCGAGCAGCGTATGCCAGTCATCGGTGAGCGTGATGCCTTCCGCCATTTCCGGGCAGAGCTCATCGATCAATGCCCTGCTTCTTGAGAGCGTCCTGCTGCAGAGCGCCTTCATGCTGCATCTGCCGTCCCTGAGGAAAGCCTCGGCATGCGTCCTGCCGATGGCGCCTGTTCCTATTATCGCGATTCCATGCATATTCGCCTCCTAGCAGAACGCCGTATATATTCCGTCGGCCTCGGCGACGTGCACCGGGCGCGAATAGAGATCCGAGAGCACATCCTCCCTCAGCGTCTCCTCCTTCGATCCCTCCATCACGATCCTGCCATCCTTCATCAGCACGATCCTGTCGATGGCGGGGATGATCTCCGAAAGCTCATGGGTGACCATCACGATCGTCCTGTTCTCCGTCGCGTATCCGGATATCGTATTCCTCAGATCGGCCCTGGAGGGGAAATCCAGGCCGGCTGTCGCTTCATCGAGCAGCAGCAGGGAAGGGGAGGTTATCGCGGATCTGGCAAGAAGCACACGCCGCATCTCGCCTGTGGAGAGCGTATTCATCAGCCTGTCCTTCTTCTCCAGCATCGACACCTTCGCAAGCTCCTCATCCGCGCGCTCCCAATCCTCCTTGGCGATCACATGGTGGAAATCGAAGCCGAGCGAGGCATGGAGGCCCGAGGCCACGATCTCCCTGGCGGTGTACGTCGTGCGGAAGAATTCGTCCTGCCCCGGCGAGACATGCCCGATCCTGAGCCTGAGCTCGGAGACGATCCATCGCTCTTCGCCGAAGAGCGAGGAGCGGTATCTATCGGTCGCCAGTGGGTAGATGCGCCTGTCGATGACGTCCACAAGCGTGGATTTGCCGGCTCCATTCGGGCCGATGATCGCGATGCGCTCGCCGATGTCGGCTCTGAGGGAGACGTCCGAGAGTATGAACTTGCCCTCCCTCCTGACATCGGCATGCTCGATGCTGAAAGCTTCCATGCCCCGATGATAATCCAAAACATGCTTCAAGGCACACCCATCATCGCGCTGTAAAGCGAATGTCAACGGCATGTTAATTTTTTACTGAATTTTACTAAATTGATTGACAAACAGCTTCAAGGACTATCAAATGGAGGCGGGAGGCATGATGCCCGGGATAAAGGACATTGCCAGAAGCTGCGGCGTGAGCGCGTCGACGGTGTCGAGGGTCCTCAATGGGGATCCCACGCTGTCCGTCACCGATGCAGTGAGGACGATGGTGGAGGCTGAGGCTTCGAGGACTGGATACAAGACGCCTCGGCAGCGCCGCTGTCCCATGCTGCGCGTGATGCTTGTGCTCTCGCCCTTGGATAAGCCCGGATTCGAGGAGAAGCTGATCCAGCTCCTCGAGCCGGAGGCAAGAAGCCATGGGCTGCAGCTGACGCTGTCATCTTCGGAGGAGATCGATGGCATCATCGCCTTAGGAGAGTTCTCAGAGGAGGAGATCGCCTATTTCCAGAGCCTTGCTCCAGCGCTTCTCCTCATCAACAACCTCGGATCGGACTACTCATACGACTCCATCATGATCGATTACGGCAACGCCGAGCGGCAGGTCCTCGTCCACTTCCTGGCGGCAGGGATCACGCGCATAGGATACGCAGGCGGTGTCTTCCACCGCTCCTCCTCCACCATCGGGGAGAGGCGTGCTGCTGAATTCCGCAAGCTCCTTGAGGACAGGGGGCTGCTGAATGAGGACTGGTTCAGGATCGGGACGATGGATGAGGATTCCGGATACAGGCTCGTTATGGAGATGGAGGATGTCCCTGATGGTATATTCATCTCCGATCCGGATACGGCAAGAGGCGTTCTTCGCGCCCTGTCGGAACGAAGAAGCAGCGCAGAGACGGTCATATACAACAACTTCTTCCCATTGGAGGGGCTGGGAGGGCTTGAGCTGAGGATATTCAGCCCTGATATGTGGCGCACCGCATTGCGCATGATAGCGGAGAAAGCCAAAGGCGAGAGGGAGCAGGGGATGAGCGTCTTCTGCCCGGCCCGCCTTTCAGCTGATACAGCTTCGTTGAAGCAAGGAGAAGAGAAATGAGAAAGGCTTTACTGGTCTTCGCTGTAGCGCTTATGTCGCTCAGCCTGTTTGCTCAGGGTGGACAGGAGTCCGCCGTATCTGAGTCTGGGAACACCATCATCAAGGACCTGAACATCATGTATGTACCCTCTCGTGAGCCGAGCGAGATCATCATGGTCACGGAACCGCTGAAGAACCTCCTGACGACAGAGCTTGCCGGACTCGGCTATGATGTCGAGAACGTCAACATCTCCGTCGGCACCAACTATGAGGCTGTAGGCATCGCACTCTCTGCCGGTACTGCGGATATCGCGGTGGGTATGCCGGCCAACACCTATATCCTCTATGAGGATGGATGCGATGTCATCCTCACCGCAACGCGCGATGGACTGTCTGTCGACAGCGACGATCCGAGGGATTGGAACAGCAACGAGCCGATCACCGCAAGCCAGAACCAGGCTGTCGGATACCGCGCCCTCATCATCGCAGGCCCATCCGCAAAGGGTCAGGAGCTTGCCGCGAAGGTGAATGCGGGCGAGGCTCTTTCATGGGATGACCTCAATTCCGCGAACTGGGCTGTCATGAGCTCCACCAGCTCCGCAGGCTATGTCTATCCGACGATCTGGCTGATGGATAACTACGATGGCAAGACGATCGGAGACCTTCAGCACACGGTGCAGGTCGATTCCTATCCCTCAGCATTCGCACGCCTTGCCTCCGGCCAGGTCGATGTGCTCTGCACCTTCGCCGATGCCAGAAGGGACTATGAGGACGACTGGATGACGACGTTCGGCCGCTCTGCGGATATCTGGACGGAGACGGACCTTGTCGGCGTCACGCCGATGATCTACAACGACACCGTCTGCGTCTCCAAGACGAGTCCTACGATCACGCCTGAGTTCGTCTCTGCGCTGCAGAGTGCATTCATGAACCTCAACAAGACGGAAGAGGGCAGGAATGTCATCGCGATCTACAGCCATACAGGATATCTCCCGGCCGTATCCTCCGATTATGACAACGAGAGGGTCGCTCAGGAGATCATGAAGAATTCCGGAGTATGATCCGGCAGCGGGGAGGGCTTGCCCTCCCTGCATCTTTAAGAAGCAAGATGATAGTTTTCAAGGATGTAACGAAGGTATACCCGAACGGAACGGTCGGGCTCAGGGATGTGGACCTCACCATCGGCGATGGAGAGTTCGTTGCCGTCATAGGACTTTCCGGCGCAGGCAAGTCGACGCTCATCAGGGCGATCAACAGGATGCATGCGATCTCCTCGGGAACGCTCACCGTCGACGGCACCGATGTCATGAAGCTCTCGGGCAAGGGCCTCAGGGGGCTCCGGAGGAGGATCGGCATGATCTTCCAGTCCTTCAACCTCGTGACGAGGACGAGCGTGATCCGCAACGTCCTTACGGCATTCGTTCCTGATATGCCCCTCTGGAGGAGGATCCTTGGGATATTCCCGAAGAGCGCCAAGCTCAAGGCGCTGGAGGCCCTGGATAAGGTCGGCATACTGGAGAAGGCGTTCACCAGGGTCGATCAGCTCTCGGGCGGACAGCAGCAGCGCGTGGCGCTGGCAAGGACTCTGGCGCAGAATCCATCGATCATCCTGGCGGACGAGCCTGTCGCTGCCCTCGATCCGGTGACAGCCAAGGCCGTCATGGATGACTTCAGGAATATCAACAGGAACATGGGGATCACCGTGGTGATCAACATCCACCATGTCGAGCTCGCGCTCGAGTACTGCGACAGGGTCATCGGCGTAAGGGCAGGGGAGATCGTCTTCGACGGCCCCGCCAGCCAAGTGGACAAGGCGGTGCTGGCGAGCATCTACGGGGATGAAGGGTATGAGGCAGTCTGATCGTCTGGGGCTGTATGACCGCATCCTCAAGCCCCGCACATATGAGCTCGAGAGCGGACGGACCATCGATGAAAAGCGTTCGAGGATGCCTCTTGTCATCATCCTCCTCGTCGTCGCCACCGTTGTTTCCGGCGAGATCACGGGATTCCGCATCTCCACGCTCGTGAGGAGGATAGGCTACTTCTTCGTCATGCTCGGCGATATGTTCCCTCCGGATCTCGCCTACATGTCCCAGGTGTGGACTCCGCTCTGGGATACGGTGAAGATGAGCCTGCTCGGCTCAGCGATCGGCGCTGTGCTCTGCATACCGTTCGCCGTCGTATCCAGCGAGAACCTCATCAGGAGCAGGGCTGTGACGATGGTCTTCAAGTTCCTCTTCTCCGTAGTCAGGACGCTTCCCACCCTTGTCGTGGCGCTCATCGCCACCTATGTCTTCGGATTGGGAACGCTTGCCGGAACCGTCGCCATCGCCGTCTTCACCTTCGCCTACTGCGGAAAGATCCTCTATGAGCAGATAGAGACGGTGGACATGGGCTCGCACGAGGCGCTCGAGGCGCTGGGCATGGGAAGGCTGTCGTCGATACGCTACGCCGTATGGCCCCAGGTGCTGCCATCGTTCCTCTCGACGGTGCTCTTCTGCTTCGAGGGCAATGTGCGCTACGCATCGATCCTCGGCTATGTCGGAGCAGGCGGGCTTGGTCTCATCCTCAACGAGAAGATCGGCTGGAGGGAGTACCCTAGGGTCGGAATGATACTGATCGCGCTTTTTGTGGCGGTCGTCGCAATCGAATCGCTGAGCTCGTGGCTCAGGAGCAAGCTCACGTAAGGAGGACCCGATGCCAGAGATCAGGCTTACACCTGCACAAGAGCTCTCAAGGGAGCCGAAGAAGTGGATTGCGACGCTGATCGCGGCGCTTGTGTGCGTCGCCCTCCTTGCATGGTCCGGGAGCGCGCTGGAATCCAATTCGACAGGAGGCTCAGGGCTTTCGGTTGCCAAGGGCATCATCCTCGGCATCCTCCATCCCACGGGGGATATCCTCTTCACGCTGAAGAGCAACGGCGTTCCCTACCTGCTCCTGGAGACGATGTGCATCGCCTTCCTCGGCACGCTCGTCGGAGCTGTCATATCGATTCCGCTGGCATTCCTTGGAGCCGGCAGCATCGTTCCGAAGCCTATCGCCGTCATCTTCCGCGTCCTCGTCATGGCCATCAGGACGATTCCCTCGTTCGTCTATGGACTGATGTTCATCATGGTCACGGGACCTGGTGCGTTCGCAGGACTGCTGACGATGTCGGTATGCTCGGTCGGGATGCTTTCCAAGATGTTCATCGAGACCATAGAGGATCTGGACAGGGGCATCCTCGAATCGCTCTCGGCTGCCGGCTGCAGCACATTCGACAAGATACGCTATGGGATCATACCGCAGCTGATGCCATCGTTCGCATCCACATTGATCTATCGCTTCGACATGAACCTCCGCGATGCGACGGTGCTCGGCATCGTCGGAGCGGGAGGCATCGGCGCACCGCTTATATTCGCAATGAACTCATATCGCTGGAACGATGTGGGAGCCATCCTCCTTGGTCTGGTCGTCCTCGTGCTTATCGTGGAATGGTGCTCAGCGAGGCTGCGCAATGCGCTCATGAGGGGATAGCATGGCCGAGATCTTCTTCACAAGCGATACGCATTCATACGTCTTCCCCACCGACTACACATCGAAGGGGCGGAAGGACATGGGATACATCGCCATGTCGTCCGCCTTCTCGAAGGATGCCATCATCGTCGATGGGGGCGATGTCCTCCAGGGCTCCCCGCTGGTGCGCTGCGAGATGCAGGGCGGGATGAGACCATTCACCGCCGCAGAGGCCTTCAATAGGGCGGGGCTTTCGGTCTATGTGCCCGGCAACCATGACTTCGACTTCGGATACGATGTCCTCCGCTCCTTCCTCTCCGAGCTGAAGGCGGATAAGATAGCGGCGAATGTCATAGATGAGCGCGGAGAGCTGGGAATCAAGCCATATGTGCTGAAGGAGGCCTCCGATGGCCTTCGCATCCTCTTCGTGGGCGTCGTCACCGATTACGTCAACATCTGGGAGAGCGCGGAGAAGCTCTCCGGACTGCGGGTCGTGGATTCGGTCAAGGCGGCGCGTCTGGCTCTTGAGGAGGGCCGAAGGCTCTCCCCAGATTTCACGGTGTGCGTCTACCATGGCGGCTTCGGAGAAGAGGAGGGGGAGATAAGGGAGAACAGGGGATCAGAGCTTGCGGCGCTTGGATTCGACATCCTCCTTACAGCGCATCAGCATGCGATCATAGAGCCGAAGCATATCGGCAGCGCATTGGCGCTCCAGGTCGGATCGAAGGCCCAGCATGCAGCGCACATCACGCTCCATCGCGATGGCTCGGTGGATGCCTCCTTGGTCGATGCCGATGCCTCCCGTCCCGTTCCAGAGTCGATGCTGGGCATCCCCACCGAGGCGGAGGAGAAGGTCCAGGCATCGCTATCCGAGCCCATCGGCAGGATAGACGGGGTGCTGGAGGATCGCTCCAAGCTCGAGAGCGCTATCCATGGCTCATCGCTTGCCGACTTCTTCAACGATGTGCAGCTCGCCTTCTCCGGGGCTGATGTGTCGGCGCTCTCCCTCTTCAACGACCCGGTATCGCTGGGGCCTGTCGTCACGCTTGGCGGCCTTCTTGCCGCATACCCATTCGCGAATACGCTGCTTAGGCTCAGGATCGATGGAGGCATGCTGAGGGAGGCGATGGAGCGCTCTGCAGGATACTTCGATATCGAGGATGGGAAGGCGATCATCAGCGACCGCTTCATCATCCCCAAGGAGGAGCACTACAACTACGACTTCTATCGCGGGGTATCGTACTCGTTCGATATCCGCAGGCCGCTTGGAAGGAGGGTCGTGCGGCTGGAGCACAATGGCATCGACCTGATCAGGCATCCTGAGACGAAGCTCACGATCGTCCTCAACAGCTACAGGGCGACCGGCACAGGAGGATACGGGGTATATAGGAAGGCCGAGGTGCTCGAGCGGTATGGGCAGGATGTGCAGGACCTCCTCATCGAATGCTTCGAGAAGTGGGGAACGGTTTCCGTTCCAGAGAGGACGGACTTCCTCCTCATCATGTGAACCTTTGTTAAGAAAATGAAAAAAGTTCGTTCATTCGGTGCGAAAACATTTGATTTCCGCCGATAACCATGCGACAATCATCACAGTTGAAGGGGATTCTGATAGACCCAGCAGGTTCCCGGAGACCGTCTCTCATGAAACAAAAGTGGGAACAAGGAGGTTTGCCGCTGGTTTGCTCCAGCGGTGATTTTTTGCCTTGGCATCCTGCGATTGACGTTCATCCATTTTCTCTGGATAATCCAGCCATCGGAAGTCTTCGCCATACTGAAACGGTATCGCGTCGTCCTGCTATCCGAGAATAATGCTTCGGAGTGGACCATGGCGAAAGAAGGCGCGAAGGGAATCGGGGAGAGCATCGTCTCCGTCCTCAACGGTATGGCTCAGGGACTCTTCTCATCCCTGATCATAGGACTCATCATCAAGCAGATCGGCATATATGCAGGTCTCGGCTTCCTGGTCCTGCTTGGACAGGTCGCGCAGTGCCTTACATGCCCCGCGATCGGAATCGGGGTCGCAGGCAGCGTCGGAGCGAGGGGCCTGGCGCTCTATGCATCCGCCGCAGCTGGAGCAATCGGAGGCGGCGCGATATCGATCTCCGAAGCCGGAGCTGCCACTATAGCCTCGGGAGAGCCTCTGGGAGCCTGCGTCGCAGCGCTTGCAGCAGCGCTGGCCGGAAGATGGGTGACGGGGAAGACCAAGGCGGACATCATCGTCGTGCCGTTCACGACCATCATCGTCGGCGGCATCGTTGGAATCATCGTATCCCCTCTTGCCGCTGCCCTTATGACGGCCATCGGCGCATTCATCAACCATCTCACGACGCTCTATCCCCTGCCGATGGGCATCCTGGTGTCGGTCGTCGTGGGCATGGTCCTGACGCTTCCCATCAGCTCGGCAGCGATCTGCATCTCCCTCGGGCTTTCCGGACTCGCGGCAGGTGCCGCATGCGCTGGCTGCGCGGCGCAGATGGTGGGATTCGCCGTCATGAGCTTCAGGGAGAACGGCATTGGCGGCCTCATAAGCCAAGGGCTCGGGACATCGATGCTCCAGATCCCCAACATATGGCGCAACTGGAGGATCTGGATACCTCCCACGCTCGCCTCTGCCGTGACTGGCCCTGTATCCACCTGCATCTTCAGGATGACGAACAATGCAGCAGGCGCGGGAATGGGCACAAGCGGACTTGTCGGGCAATTCAATGCGGTCGCTGAGATGGGCGTTGGGAGCCTGCCTTCGATACTGCTTGTCCACTTCATCCTCCCTGCGGTGCTCACGCTCTTGATCGCCATTCCGATGCGTAGGCGCGGATGGATCGGAGAAGGGGATCTCAAGCTGCCCGATTGAGATCTTGATGCATAACCAAAGCGGCGCTTTTGCCTTATAATCGGGAAAAGGAGGAAATCATGACCGAAATCAGGAAGATAGACGATAAGGTCTCTGAAATCACGATCGTATCCGGAGAGTACAGCGTCTCCGTATTCACATATGGGGCGATTCTCCACAGGTTCTGCCATAAGGACCGCGATATTCTGCTCGGATATGAGGACTATGTGCCGTACATGACGGCTCCAGGGCATGTGGCCAAGATCGTAGGGCCATTCGCGAACAGGATCGCAAAGGGCGAGTTCACCATGGATGGCAGGCGCTATGTGCTGGAGAAGAACAACGGCCCGAACAACCTCCATTCCGGCTCCAAGGACTTCGGGAGCATGTTCTGGAAGATCGATGGAACCACCGATGACAGCGTGAAGCTCTCGCTTGAGTCGCCTGAGGCGGGCGGATTCCCGGGAAACCACCATGCCGAGATGACATACTCGCTTTCGTCCGATGGCTCCCTGACGCTCCATTACTATGTATCGAGCGACAGCAAGTGCCCGGTGAACGTGACGAACCATGCATACTTCAACCTCAATGGAGGCGGCGACGTCAGAGGCCATCGCCTCATGCTGACATGCCCGGAGTACCTGACTGTGGATGACACCCTCATCCCGATCGATAGGGTCCCCGTCGATGGCACTGCATATGATTTCCGCACACCGACGCTCATCGGAGCGAGGAACGACGGCAGGTACGATAACTGCCTCATCTTCGGAGAGGAGAGGAAGGCAGTGCTCGAAGGCGACGACTACAGGATGATCATGACCACCGACCTTCCTGCCGTGCAGCTCTATACCGCCGTGATGCTCACATCGAATGAGCCCGGAAAGGGCGGGAAGATGCTGGAGGCGTTCAATGGAGTGGCGCTTGAGACGGAATTCTTCCCAGACGCGCCAAACCGCCCTGACTTCCAGTGCGTATTCACCGAAGCGGGCAAGCCGTTCGAGACCACGACGGTGTATCAGCTTCTTCCAAGGTGATCCTCGTTCGTGGATTTTGGAAGAAGCCCCTTGCAACCATCGGATTTTGTTGATAGATATATGGCAAGTAAGGGGTTATGAAAAGAGCATTCTTGGTTCTGCTTATGCTTGTTCCGTTATTCATGGCCGCCTGTGAAACATCAGGCGGCAGCATTTCAGAACCCCGTGACCGCACGGAATCGCTTCTTGAGGCTCTTGGAGAGCCACCGGTTGCTGAAGCGCCCGTGGAGATCCCTCCCGCAGAGCCAGTTCCCGTTGCCGTTGATGAAGCTCCCTCTGAGAGCGTTCCCGAGGCAGCCGAACCTGCTGCTCCCGCCGAGGAGCCTATTCCTGCCGAAGCGCCTGTGGAGCCGATCCCATCGGAGGTCGAGGAGGAGGTCATAGCCACATTCATCGCACCGGAAGAGGAGGAGATCCCCGTCATCGAAGCGGCGGTGTCTGAGGTGGAGGATGTGGAGATCGTTCCCGTATCCGGGGCGCCGGAGGAGGCAGAGCCCCTCATCTATCCCCCCTATGTGCAGGATCAAAGGCCTGCAGCCTTCGATGAGCCCATGGATCCCTGGATGGTGCGCCTCATGGCGGTGCTCATCGTCGTGATCATCCTGTTCACGGCGGCATCGGCGATCCGCAATGCATACCGGGCCCCTCTCTCGAGGCTTGTGTCCGCGGCGATCTCCGTGCTTCTGACGGCGATATCATGGGTCCTGTCGTATATCATCGCTGGACCATCTGCGCTCTATGCGATCTATCTGCTGCTCCTCACGACCTATTTCGTGCTCAGATCCACAGGGCGGAGCCGGAATCCTCGATAGCCTCCAGCCTGCGGAGCAGCTGCGTCCTGTAGAAGAATATCTCCAGAGCCGCGATCGCGGCGCCTTCGCGCGTTCCCTTCTCGCCTGAGAGCGAGCGCTTGACCTCGATCCGGCGCGTTGGAGGCAGCAGCGATGCGATCAGGCTCTGCAGGTGCGCGTATGCGGAATCCGGGAGCTGCGAAAGCTCTCCTGTGATCATCACCGCATCGGAGGCCGTGGCCTGCACAGCTTCCGAGAGCGCGAGGGCAATGGGGCGTAGGGCTTCCTTCAGAGCAGCGGCATAGCCTGTGTTGCGGACGAGGTCCCTCACCGATAGCGCACCGGTTCTTTCCATCAGCGCCCTCCCCGAGGCCGCGACCTCCAGGCACCCTCTTCCTCCGCAGCTGCATTCCCCATCGCGCTGCGTCTTCATATGCGCTATCGTGGGAAGGTGGATGAGCTCCTTCCTGAAGAGGGCTGCATCGAACGTGTCCGACCACGATAGGAAGAGCGTGCCATCGAGGCTGCCGTCCTTGTCGATCTCCGCAGACGCCTCCGCAATGGCCCTGGGTATCATGACGACGGGCTGCGGAAAGAACGATGCATCGATATCGCTGTCCGTCGAGACGACGGCGCTTCCGTAGATCCTTGCATTCTCTCCCGCGCTCATCTTGGCGATGGCGTGGATGAGGTTGTCCCTTGCATCCGCATTGCGTGGGAAGCGCTCGAACCTGAGCACGTGCCCAAGCGCATCGGATACGGATACCGAGACGGAGCGGGGACGGATATCGAAGGCGAAGGCCCTTCCAGCCGACCTGTATATGGATACGAGCGTTCCCGGCCTGCCGGGAGCGGAGGTATCCTTCATGCCTTCCGTGACGATGCCTTCCTCGATCATGCCCTGGACCATGTCCCCGATAGAGACCTTGTTGATGCCAAGCCTCCTGGAAAGCTCGGCGCGAGAGCATTCGCCCTTCCTCAGCTCCGAGAGCACCTTCAGCCTGTTTATCGTCCGTGCATTGTCAGGTCTAGAGAAATCCATACCATGATTCTACACAGCAATCCGCGGTTTTTCCATCTCGCCGGGACCCCTTCCCGATATTGCCTTTTGCCGAGTGCGTTGCTATCTTCCGTTCTGGAGAATATCCGGGAGGAGAAAATGTCCAGCAGGAAATTCAAGACGGAGGTTGCCGATCTTCTGCACCTCATCATTCATTCGCTCTATTCGAACAAGGAGATATTCCTCCGTGAGCTCATATCCAACGCATCCGATGCAATAGACAAGCTTAGGTACCTTTCGCTCACGGATGAGAAGCTCAAGGGATTCTCATTCGATCCTCGCATCGACATCAGCTTCACGGAGGATGGCGTCAGGACCCTCACGATAAAGGACAACGGAATCGGCATGAATGAGGCCGACCTCAACGACAATCTCGGCACGATCGCCTCATCCGGCACGAGGAAGTTCCTTTCCTCGCTCACGGATGACCAGAAGAAGGATTCCAACCTCATCGGCCAGTTCGGCGTGGGCTTCTATTCGGCATTCATGGTCGCGAAGAGGATCACGGTCATCTCACGCAAGGCAGGGGAGGACCAGGCCTGGAAGTGGGAATCGGATGGCGAGTCCTCCTACACGATCGAGCCTGCAGAGCGCGATGGACAGGGCTCTACGCTCATCCTCACGCTCAACGAGGAAGGCGAGGAGTACGCGAACCGCTGGCAGCTCGAGACGCTTATAAAGAAGTATTCAGACAACATCGCGTATCCGATCTACCTCGAGTACGATCAGGTCCACTACGACAATGACCAGAAGGATGCCGATGGCAATGCGCTCAAGACGACTGAGCACAAGGTGGAGCAGATCAACTCCGCGTCGGCTCTCTGGAAGAGGCCGAAGTCATCGATCAAGGATGAGGAGTACAGGGAATTCTACAAGAACAGCTTCTACGACTCCGAGGATCCTCTCTTCTACATCCATACCCAGGCGGAGGGAACGACCGAGTACACGACGCTCTTCTACGTTCCGGCCAAGGCGCCATTCGACATGTACTATGCCGACTACCGCCCAGGAGTGAAGCTCTATGTGAAGAGGGTGTACATCACCGATGACGACAAGGACCTGCTGCCGACATACCTGAGGTTCGTGCGCGGCATCATCGACAGCGAGGATCTGCCGCTGAACGTGTCGCGTGAGATCCTTCAGGAGAACAGGGTGATGGTCTCCATCAGGAACGCCTCCGTCAAGAAGCTCCTCGGCGAATTCAGGAAGATATCGGAGAACAATCCGGAGCTCTATGCGAAGTTCATCGCCGAGTACAACAGGCCGCTCAAGGAAGGCCTCTATTCGGATTATGCCAACCGCGATGCCCTTCTGGAGCTCGTGCGCTACAGGAGCAGCACCGAGGATGGCTATGTCTCCCTCAAGGACTACAAGGCCAGGATGAAGGAAGGCCAGAAGGCCATATACTACATCACAGGCGGGAAGGAGGATGTCCTCCGCACATCGCCGCTCGTCGCAGCATACCGCGAGAAGGGATATGAGGTGCTCATCATGTCCGATGACATCGACGACATCGTCGTCTCCACCATCGGCGAATACGACAAGACGCCTCTCAAGGCCATAAACAAGGCCGGAGCCCTCGATGACCTCAAGAGCGATGAGGACAAGGCGAAGGAGGAGGCTAAGAAACCCGTGGCGGAGAAGATCAGGAAGGCTCTCGGCGAGAGGGTCAAGGATGTCGTGATCTCATCCCGCCTCATCGATTCCCCAGCCGCCGTGATCCTGGGAGATGACGATCCATCGGTCCAGATGCAGCGCCTCATGAAGCAGATGGGAGGAGAGATGCCGGAGGTCAAGCCGCTTCTGGAGATCAATCCCGATTCGCCCGTCATCGCAAGGATCGAAGCAAGCGAGGATGAGGATTTCGTGGCAGCCATGAGCAGCGTCATACTCGACCAGGCCCTGCTGCAGGAGGGAGTCATGCCCTCCGATCCCGCAGCATTCGCGGCGAACCTGACGAAGCTCCTTTCCTAAGCGGCTTCATTTCTGATAAAGTCGGAAACGGACGGTGGATAGCCGCCCGTTTTTCCGTCAGGAGGTGGACATGCTGCTGCTTGATGCTGCTCCAGCTGTGGAGGATGTTGAGCTTACGGAAGTCGTGGAGGGGATCTCTAATGGCTTCCATATCCCCAGGATCGTCGTCTCGCTGCTGATCGCCCTCGCGATATTCATCGTTGCGAAGATCATCATCGCGATCATCGGAAGGACGCTGAACGGACTCGCCGCCAGCAGGCTCAAGTTCACTCCGATGATGGCCTCGCTCTCCGCCAGGATCATCGCCTTCATCATCTGGGTGATTGCCGCGGTCGCCATACTGGGCGTCTTCGGGATCGACCTCACCCCGGTGCTTGCAGGACTCGGAATCACAGGCGTCGTCCTCGGCTTCGCGCTCCAGGAATCGATCAGTTCGTTCTTCAGCGGCGTGATGATCGCCATCAACAACCCCTTCCGCGTCGGCGATTGGGTCGATATCGGGGATGTCTCCGGCACGGTCGAGTCGATGGATCTGATGTGCGTCACGCTCTCATCGGGAGACAACAAGAAGATCACGATGAACAA
>CALXXR010000080.1 GCA_944392735.1 uncultured Spirochaetaceae bacterium
ATGCGGCGAGGAACTACCTCAAACGCCTCCTGGATGCAGGCAGGAAGGTCGCGATCTGCGAGCAGCTACAGCTTTCGGAGAATTCCAGGGAGCTTGCCAAGCGCAGCGTTACGGAGATCTACACGCCCGCGACCGTGGTCGACGAGGAGTATCTCGATTCGCTTTCCTCATCATATGTGCTTGCCGTAGACATCGACCGGAAGGGCGTCCATTCAGCCTGGGCGGATATCTCCACGGGGGAATTCAAGGTCCGAACCGTGCCGCTGGACAGGGACTTCATGCAGCTCGAGTCGCTCATCGCCGTTGTCGCTCCCAAGGAGATCGTCGTCTCGGACGATCTGTATTTCACCCAGAAGCAGCTGAGGGCGGTGCTGGACAGGCAGGAGGCGATCGTGACGAAGCTCCCTGCATGGTACTTCACCGTGCGCGAAGGCAGGAAGGAAGCGCTCAAGCAGTTCCCGCAGTCCGCGCTTTCCCTCTTCGGACTTGAGGAGAAGGATCCGCTTCTCTCGCCGATAGGCGCGCTTCTGAGATACATCGAGGACAACACGAAGGCCGAGATGCCGCAGCTCAGGGCGATAGAGATCGTGCGAGATGAGTCGTACCTCATGCTCGACTCAGCAGCCCTCAGGAACCTCGAGCTCGTCTCTCCGCTTTCAGAAGGGCAGAGGGGCGGGACGCTCTTCTGGGCGATGAACAGGACGAAGACCGCATCCGGTGCAAGGTTCCTCAAGGATGCCATCCTCCATCCCCTCTGCTCTGCTGAAGGGATATCGAAGCGCCTCGACTGGGTCTCGTTCTTCGCAGGCGATCGCAGCGAGATGGAGAGGGTGCGTACGCTCCTTGCAGCCTCCTCGGATATGGAGAGGCTCTCATCCAAGGCATCGATGCATAAGGTCACTCCCCGCGACATCCTCGCGATAGCCGACACCTCGGCATCCTTTTTCTCCCTCGTCGGAGAAAGGAAGGAGTATCAATCCCTTGCCGAGAACTTCTCCTCATCGTTCGAGGCCGTCATCGACTTCTCCTCCGATGCCATCAGGGCCATCAACCGCGACTGCACAAACGCCGCCAATGCCGGCACCGTCATACTCTCAGGCTACGATGCCGCGCTCGACGAGTCCCGCTCATACCTGGACAACGGCGAGTCCCTCCTTTCCCAGTACATGGAGAGGATCAAGGAGGAGACGGGCATACAGAACATGAAGATCGGCGAGAACCGCATCATCGGCGCATACTTCGAGGTCTCGAAGTCGCAGACGTCGAAGGTGCCCCAGTCGTTCATCAGGCGCCAGACGCTCGTGGGAGGGGAACGCTACACGACAGAGGAGCTCGAGGAGATGAAGACGAAGCTCGCGACGGCCCGCGAGGATGCCGCAGCGAGGGAGAAGGAGGTCTTCTCCTCATTCCAGGAGCGCGCCAGGGACATCGCCTGGGCGATCGGGAGGATGGGGGCCATCATATCGATCCTCGACTACTACTCTTCTCTTGCATACCTCGCCCTCGAGTGCGGATACACAAGGCCCGTCGTAGGGGATGGGCCTGATATGGATATCGTCGATGGCCGGCATCCCGTCGTCGAAGCCTACACGGGAAGGGAGAGCTACACAGCCAACTCATTCTCGTCCGCAAGCTCCCGCTTCGCGCTCATCACAGGTCCGAATATGGCGGGAAAGAGCACCTATCTCAGGGAGGTCGCCATCATCTCGCTCATGGCGCATATGGGATCGTTCGTTCCCGCAGCCAGCGCAAGGATCCCGCTGATGGACAGGATCTACTGCCGCGTCGGCGCCAGCGACAACCTCGCCAGGGGCGAATCGACGTTCCTGGTGGAGATGACTGAGACGGCGGCGATCCTCAGGGGAGCGACGGAGCGCTCGCTGATCATCATGGATGAGATCGGCAGGGGCACCTCGACGCAGGATGGCATGTCCATCGCATATGCCGTCATGCAGTATCTCAGGCAGCTGGGATCGATCACGCTCTTCGCGACGCACTACCGTGAGCTGACGATGCTCGATACATCCGGTATGCAGCTGCTGCACATGGCCGTTCTGGAGGAGAGGAGCTCGATAACCTTCCTCAGAAAGGCGGAGCCGGGAGCTGCCACGTCGTCGTATGGAATCCATGTCGCGAAGCTCGCAGGCCTTCCTGCATCGGTGGTGAGGGAGGCCACGCTCTTCCAGAAGCGCCATTTCGCCGACTATTCGTTCGACAGCGCGCAGGGGGATCTCTTCATCGACAGCGAAGACGACGGCGTTGCAGGCGGCTTTGAGGATATCGCGGCCGAGATCGAGGCATTCGATACCGACTCATCGACGCCGCTGGAGGCATTGATGTTCATCAACAGCCTCAAGGAGAGGCTCAGGCAGTAGGGGTTGACAACCCTTTTCCCTTCTGGTAAATAGATTACAGTTTCATTTAAAGAGATTTAAAGGGACCGCGCTAGGGTCCCTTTATTCATGATATGGAGGAATATGCTGACTGAGGACGCCAAGGATTCAAGGCTTTTCAAGGAAGTCGATGAGCTTGTAGGGGCCCTTTCCCTGAGGACCGTGGAGGTCACCGACTCCGTGCATCAGGGGACGCACCACATGCGCGTCGTCGTCTTCAAGCCGGAGGGAGAGGTCGACACCGACGATCTATCTGCTGTCTACAACATCATCTATCCGCGCTACAGCGTCATCTTCGGCGACAGGGATCTCGAGCTGGAGGTCTCATCGCCAGGGCTGCAGAGGAGCTTCAAGGATACCCTTGAGTTCAGCATCTTCACCTCCAGGCTCGTCAGGGTCTACTCGGTGAGCCTGTCGTCCTATGTGACAGGAACGATCGAGAGCGCAGATGAGGATTCCGTTACGCTCGGCAATGCGGAGATCGAAGGAAATGGAGAGAAGCGCGATGGGTTCACGCTTCCATACAGCGATATAGCGAAGGCTAAGCTCGAATACAGATGGGAGGCATAGGATATGCTTGACTTGACAGACGAAATCAATTCGATGATCAGCGAAAGACATATGGATGAGGAGAAGGTGCTCTCGCTCATCCACGACATGCTTGTCAGTGCATACAAGCGCAAGTTCGGAACCGATGAGAATGCGGTCATCCGCTTCTTCCCCGGAAGGACGGGAGAGGAGAACAGGGCGGTCGAGATCTACTCGGTGAAGGAAGTCGTCGAGGAGGAGAACTGGTTCGATCCCGTGAAGCAGATTCCCGTCGATGAGGCGGAGAACCTCGTCGAGGGCGTCGAGGCAGGTGATTCCCTTGAGATCCCCCTCGATCCCAAGAGCTTCGAATACTCGGCCGTACAGTCAGCCAAGCAGCGCTCGCAGCAGGTCGTCAAGGAGTACAACACGGATCGCGTCTACGTCGATGCCAAGGCCATGGAAGGCAAGCTCGTCATCGGAGAGATCAAGAAGACCACGAAGAACGGCGATTACCTCGTGAACCTCAACCTCGAGGACACCGATGCGATCTTCCCCGTGAGGGGGCAGTCCCCGCGCGAGACGTATGAGATCCAGGAGAAGCTGAAGTTCTTCGTCGAGAAGGTCGACAAGGGCGATGAGCAGAGAGGCCGCGATGGCAGGGAGCGCAGGAGGAAGGGAGGAGTCAGGATCCTCCTCACAAGGGCCTCCAAGGAGTTCGTCAAGGCGCTTGTTGAGAACGAGGTCCCGGAGATCTCCTCCGGAGATGTCGAGATCAGGGCCATCGCAAGGCATGCCGGCGTGAGGACGAAGATCGCCGTAGATACCCGCAAGAGCGATATAGACCCTGTCGGATCCACGGTCGGAAAGGCCGGAACGAGGATCCAGACCGTCATGACGGAGTGCGAGGGCGAGAAGATCGATGTCGTCAGGTATTCCGATGACCCGCTCGTCTTCATCGCCAATGCGCTCATCCCCGCCCAGGTCAGGCGCGTCGTCACGATCGATCCGTCCACCAAGCACGTGGTGGCCATCGTCGATGACAACCAGCTCGGAATCGCGATCGGCCAGGGCGGCGTCAACGTCAAGCTCGCAAAGGCGCTCTGCGACTGGAACATCGAGGTCAAGACCCAGGACCAGTTCAACGAGATGGAGGAGACGATGGAGATCTACAGGAACGTCGATAACCTCTTCAAGTCCGATGAGGAGCTTGAGAAGGAGAAGACGCTCTCCAACGATGAGATCGGAATCGATCCCGATGATACGCCGCTTACGGACATCGGACTCGACGAGGCGCTCGTCGGCACGCTCCATGATGTCGACATCTGGTCCATCCAGGAGTTCTTCGACTACAATGACGATGAGCTGAGGGAGAAGGGCCTGACCGACGAGGAGATCGCCACCGTCAGGGACAGCGTCGAGATCACGGAGGAGGAAGAGGAGGGCGGCAGCTTCGAATGCCCGATCTGCCACACCGTGCTTCCTGCTGGAACGGAAGTCTGCCCGAACTGCGGAGCTGAATTCGAGTTCGAATGATATAAGGATGAAAATGGCTGAAGATAAGAAGAACGACGAAAAGATCAAGGTGAATGTCATCAAGAGGAGCGCTGTGCCGCAGCCTCAGAAGACCAGCGCTCCCGAGGCGGAGGTCGAGACTGAGAAGAAGCATATCGTCCTCAAGAAGAAGCCGACGATCGTTGTGAAGGTCAAGGAGAAGGAAGAGGAGAAGAGCCCCAAGGCACCCGCAGCTGCGGATGACCGTCCGCTCTCGGAGAGCTCGAGGACCGCGATGGGCCCCAAGGTCATCCCGTATGACAAGTCAAAGCTCCCTCCGATCAATCCCGAGCCCAGGAAGCCGCAGCAGAAGGCCGCAGCCCAGGAGGCGAAGAAGGAGGCTTCCGGAAAGGAGCCCGTGGTCCTCACAGGCATGAGCTTCATGACCAACACGGCGGTCCATCACCAGAACTCGAGGATACAGTCCCCGCTGCACAACGGTCCCGTCATCATCAAGAGCGCGGATCTTCCTCCCGTACCGGGCCAGAAGGTCGATGGCGCTGATGGCGAGGCTCCGCATAAGCCGCGCGTTGCAGGCATCGTTGGCGGACGCCCCGCGGGCGGATACGGCCGCCAGGGCGCTCCGGGACAGAGGCGATTCCAGAACAACCGCCAGGGAGCTCCCTTCCAGCGCCAGGGACAGGGGCAGAGGATGCCTCGTCCGGGCCAGAGCTACACCCCCTCGGGAGACCGTCAGCCATTCAGGCCTGGCCAGAGGCCTGGCTTCGGACGTCCGGGCTTCCAGCGTCCGGCTCCCGGACAGGGCGGGCCTGAGCTGAACCAGAAGGGACC
>CALXXR010000081.1 GCA_944392735.1 uncultured Spirochaetaceae bacterium
CCGGATTTCGAGTCCGGCTCCTTCGACCACTCGGACATCTCTCCATTGGTACGAGACTAAGAGGATTCGAACCTCCGACCCTCAGTTCCGCAAACTGATGCTCTATCCAGCTGAGCTATAGTCTCAAAAATCGGAGAGGGGGGGATTCGAACCCCCGGACCCGGGTTTGCCAGGTCAACTCCTTAGCAGGGAGCCCGATTCGGCCTCTCTCGCACCTCTCCTCAGATCGGAGAGAGAGGGATTCGAACCCCCGGAGACTCGCGCCTCAGCAGTTTTCAAGACTGCCACCATCGACCACTCGGACATCTCTCCAATTCTGGAAATCACCAATCAAGGATTGTATGATATCGATAGCGGCACTCCATGTCAATCGTGAAGAGGAAAGCTGTTTCCTCTCTACATGCATGATGCCAATGTCGGCAGCGTCGGTCTTCGCGTGTTCTTCCAGGATGACGTCCGCTTCGTCATTCTGTTATATTCACTTCTGTTATGGGACTGTCTTTCAGGGATATCGGTGGAAAGCTTAGGAATGGACTTGGGAAGCTTCGCAAGGCAAAGCCTGCGCCTCCCGAGCCGGCGGAGGCCGTGAAGGCCCCGAAGCTTTCCGATGAAGCGTATTCCCTGCTGCAGAAGCTCTATGATGAACTTGGGCCCAGGCCTGCTGCATCTCCAGAATCGAGGAGGGCGGCAAGGCGCATCGCTGATATCTTCGAGAGGATCTCTGATGATACCACGCTCACTTCCGCACGCATCGTGCCTCGTCTGCGGCACTGGATGCTGATGACGGCGATGCTTGTCTCTGCGATCATGCTCCTTTTTTCCTTCATTGGATTGCCGTATATCTCAGTGGCCTTGGGTGTGCTCTTCTCCATTGCGGTATTCAGGGAGCTATCCGGACGCAGCAACCCACTGAGGTCGCTCTTCCCATCCGACGATGCCGCGAATGTCCATGCCGTCATCGAGCCTGATGGGGAAGTGGAGCGCACCGTCATCCTCTCAGCCCATCATGACACTGCCGCAATCCAGAAGACGGAGAAGGGCAAGATACTCTCGCTCCTGTCGCTTCAGACCGCAGCCATCGGCTATGCCGTACAGCTTGCCTGCTCTGCTGTGCAGGTTGTCGTGGAGCTTCTGCAGGGAAGGCTGCTGGGGGTGAATATGCCGCATTGGCTGCTTGCCATCCTCCTCATTGGAGCCTCGGCTGCCGCCCTTGCCTCCGTCTATGCTGTTTCGAAGGCTGAGGGCGAGCATACATCAGGAGCTGGGGATAATCTCTCCGGGGTCTCCGTCGTCGCGACGCTAGGAAGATACTTCTCGGATCTCAAGCGCAGCGGATCGGGCCTTTCCTCGACGCGGATCGTGCTCGTCTCGTTCGATGGCGAGGAGTGCGGAGCGGAAGGCAGCGCCGTGTGGTATAGGGACAGCTCGCACATCCTCATCAATCCGATCAACATCAATTTCGATGGGCTCTATTCCCCAGATGATCTTGCATTCCTCTCCGCAGACGGCAATGGATTGGTGCCGCTCTCTTCATCGCTTGCTTCCCGATGCTCGCAGATCGCGGCGGGGATGGGCTTTGCTGTGAAGACAGGCAGGATGGGCCTCCTTGGAGGGGAGACGGATGCGGCATCCGCTGCACGCTGCGGCATCAAGGCGACGACGCTGACATCGATGGCCTGTGGCAAGGTGACGCCTGCGCATACAGAGGAGGATGCTCCGGACAAGGTCTCTCCAGAAGCGCTGTCCATAGCGATGTCCGTGGCGATCAAGCTGATCGAAGGCATGGACAGAAGGGATGAATCGGCCTCAAAGGGGCCGGGAGCCTTCGATGGCGACCGCAGATACAGGCTCTCTAGGTATTGAGGAGCGTCAGAAGGATCTTTCCCTGCCCGATATCCATAGCACCTTCCTCAAGCGCCTTGAGGTTGTCGGCCGGCAGCCTGCCTTCGAGCGTTATGAGCGTATCGAACTTCTCGTCGGCGATGGATACTGCAAGCGACTCGAAGAGCCTCTTGATAAGCGTATACGAATTGTATGGGATGACCATGCGAAACGACGCCTTCTCGATCAGCGGTTCGGTCGGCACCACCTTCAGGACTTCCTTGGCGCTGTCTCCGTAGGCTTTGACGAGCCCTCCCGTTCCGAGGAGCGTTCCCCCGAAATACCTGACGATGGCGACGGTGATGTTGGTTATGCCCGAGCCCTTGACTACTTCAAGCGCGGGTCGGCCTGCCGTGTTCTTCGGTTCCCTATCGTCGGAGGATGAGTACATCGTGCCTGCCTTGCCGATGACGGACGCATGCACGACATGCGTTGCATCGGGATGCTCGCGGCGCACCGAGAGCACGGCTTCCTTGACCGCTTCCATCGTGTCCGTGGGAATGGCTATCGCGATGAACCGCGACTTCTTGACCTCGATCTCCGCTACTGCGCGTTCCGTGGGTATCAGCATGGGCATGATTGTATCCTACTTCCAGCTGTGGGCGAAGATGTTGTCGGAAGCGCATTCGGAGGATATCGCGTCAGAGAGGGCCGAGAGTCGCGAATCCTCTTCCTCATCCAGTTTCCTGATTCCGCTCAGGATCTCAAGATCCGCGATGCTGCCGAAGCCTGAGACGACGGCACAAGGCTTCCTGCCATATACCCATGAAAGCGCCTTCGAAGCATCTCCTCCAAGCTCCTTCAGCAGAGCAGGGAGCGTTGGGCAGGAAAGGACTGGGAGCGCGCCCCTTCGATCCTTGATGTCCTCGATTGCATGTCTTCCTGAAAGAATTCCCATCCCAAGGGGAGAATAGGCGATCGTCTTCAGCCCAAGCTCCTCCTCTTGCACATGGTCCCTGCTCCAGACGAGGGACAGTGGACGTTCATGGTACTCTATCGGGAATGCCGCTGCAGCCTTCTTCAGGAGATCCAGGGGGAAGTTGGAGACGCCTATGGCTTCTGCCTTGCCTTCCGCCTTCAGCTTCGCGATCTCCTCCAGGCTATCCCATAGCTGCGGCTGTGATGTCGGCCAATGGAGAAGAAGGATCGAAACGCTTTCCCTCCTCAGTCTCTTAAGCGAGGCCTCCACCTTGCGCCTGATCGTCGGTACAGGCATCACCTTCTCGATGATCCTGGCATCGCTTGAACCAAGCTCCCTGAGTGCGGAGGAGAGGATGGAGTCGGCATCGCCGTAGGAATAGGCTGTGTCGAAGAGCCTGATGCCGCGCCTGTATGCGGCCTTGATCAGGTCCTTGCCCTCGCGAGGCGCGAGCGTGCGGTGGAATCCGGAACCGGAGAGGTTCCAGAGCCCCATCGCTGCCTCACTCTCCAGAATCCTCATCGTCGGTATCTTCCACCTCTTCATCGACGGCGCTGTCGATCATCTCCTTGTCGTCGAAGATGAAGTAGCCGGAGAAGCGCTTTCCTTCCAGTGCCATGGGCAGCCAGAGCCTGTCATCCTCCCACATGGCCGAGTAGTCGAGGGATGCGATATCCGTCCAGAATGGCCTGGTCTCCTCGCATTCATCGATGAGCTCCCCTTCCCACTTGGAGGTGAAGAAGACATAGCCGAGCATCCTCAGGCCATCCTTGAACTGGAAGCGGAGGACGCCACGCTCATCCAGATCGGATACCGTCAGTCCGGTCTCCTCCTTCGTCTCCCTGATGGCGGCCTCGGTCTTCGTCTCCTCCAGCTCTATGTGTCCGCCGGGGGCGTTGATGTATCCGCTTCCGAGACCTGTCTTCTTCTCGATCATGAGGACCCGGTCGCCATCGATGACGTATGTGAGCACGCAGGTCTCCGTCGGCTCCCAGAGGTCCCATGGGATGTCCTCGACGCGGTCTGCATTGATGAAGATGTCGTTCAGCTTCTCCTCCGGGGTCTTGGCCTTCGCCTCCTCGGCTTCCTTCTCATCGGGATGGGCTTCGAAGTAGCAGTCCTGGCAGAGGTTCTCGTCGTAGCCGATCACGCGGTTGTAGTCGAGGCGCTTCCCGCACTTGGAGCAATGGAGCCTGAAGGGCCAGAAGGTCCTGCGGAAGATGATGATGGCCGCGATGCCTGCAGCGACGTAGATGAAGTCCAGCCATGGAGGAAGCTTCCAGATCGCCGACATCGCCACAAGCGCATAGATGATGAGGAAGACGACTGCTATGAGTATGGTGGCCTTCCTCTTCTTCTCCGAATGGGGGAATTTCCTCTGCGAGATGTTCAGGAGGATGACGAAGAGCATCAGCCATGTGAAGAGTTCCTGGAATATATTCTGAAGCATTCCTTGAGAGTATCAAGTAAGATGGATTTATGAAAGCTGTTCTATTCGGCACCGGATGGCGTGCCATGTTCTTCATCAGGATCGCGAAGGCCCTCCCGGATATCCTGACGATCGCGTCGGGGTGCACAAGAAGCCGCGAGCGCCTAGGGCTTCTCGAGGCAGAAGGCGTGAAGGCCTTCACCGACATGCAGTCCGCACTGTCTGTCGAGCACGATGCCGTCATCGTCGCCTCAGGTAGGGAAGGCTTCTTCCCATTGATGCGGAAGCTTAAGGAAAGGGGTGAGTTCGTCATCTCCGAGACGACGTTCCTCTCTCTGGAGGAGGATGAGCTGAAGGAGCTGGAGGACATGGAGGGAGCGACGGCCGAGCAGTACATGTTCACGCCCTTCTATTCATCGCTCCTCGCCGCCCTTCCCCTTATCGGGGATGTCGATCAGCTCTATCTCTCGGGATTGCATAACCATCATTCCGCCTCGATCGCGCGCAAGGTGCTTGGCTTCGGCTACGGCGCGCCGGAGAGCGTGGCAGGCGAGACGTTTCGGTCGAGGATGATGCGCACAGGAAGCCGCGAAGGTATGGTCAGGGACGGCAGCTTCGAGGAGTACGAGAGGAAGATCCGCATGCTCCGCTTCGGAGAGAAGCTCTTCATCCACGACTTCTCCTCCAACCAGTACCATTCCTATCTCTATGGAAAGCGCTTCGAGGCCAGGGGCAGCAGGGGCGTTATGACCGAAAGCGAAGTTCGCATCGTCGATTCCGATGGCTATCCGCTGACGCTTCCGTTCGTCTTCCATCGCGATACCTATACAGGCAACGGCAGCATGACGCTCTCGCATGCAACGCTTGGGGAGAGGACGGTGTTCACCAATCCGTTCTATCCGCTGAACCTCAATG
Organism: uncultured Spirochaetaceae bacterium; assembly: GCA_944392735.1. Taxonomy (GTDB): domain Bacteria; phylum Spirochaetota; class Spirochaetia; order Sphaerochaetales; family Sphaerochaetaceae; genus Ornithospirochaeta. The sequence goes on from CALXXR010000081.1 coordinate 5,145, forward strand.
ATGATGAGATCGGCATAGCGCTGCTTCTCAAGTCGATCGAGGAGGGCGGGTGCTATCCCTCCATACGCGAGGGCATCGAGGACGCTAGGCTGGGGCGTTTGCTGTAGCCGCCATACCGGCTATAATAGCTGGGAAAGGAGATCCATATGTCAATTGCTGGATATATCGACCACACGATCCTTGCCGCCGATGCGGATAGGGAATCCGTCGAGAGGATCTGCAGGGAGGCTGCAGAGCATCATTTCGCTTCCGTCTGCGTGAATTCATGCTGGGTTCCGCTTGCCGCCCAGATGCTGAAGGGAACGGGCGTGCATGTATGCACCGTCGTAGGATTCCCCCTCGGTGCGATGGCAACGGATGCAAAGGCGTACGAGGCCTCCCAGGCTGTCGGATGCGGCGCTGATGAGATCGATATGGTCATCAACATCGGCTATCTCAAGTCGGGCATGCTCGACGAGGTGCTTGATGATATCAGGGCAGTGAGGGCAGCCTGCGAAGGGAAGGTCCTCAAGGTCATCATCGAGACATGCCTCCTCACGGAAGAGGAGAAGGTCGTGGCATGCGAGCTTTCGGAGAAGGCGGGCGCCGACTTCGTGAAGACGAGCACGGGCTTCTCAAAGGGCGGAGCCACCGTCCATGATGTCGCCCTGATGAGGAAGACCGTTGGCGACAGGCTCGGCGTCAAGGCATCCGGCGGCGTAAGGGACTATGCGGCAGCGAAGGCCATGATCGATGCCGGAGCCACCAGGATAGGAGCAAGCGCAGGCATCGCCATCGTGAAGGAAGAGAATGCCTAACACCGAGTATACGGAACCGGGAACCGATTTCCTCAAGTCGCTTGGCTTCCCCACGCTCGATGTCCATGAATCCTTCACGCACTTCGATTTCACGACCCCGGGGCGCCGTGTGCTGGTCATAGGCCCGATGGGGTCGGGAAAGACCGAATTCGCCGCCCGCGTATGGCGCGATGCGGCAGTTGCGAGGCGCAAGAGCGGAAAGGTGAGGGAGATGACATCCTCCGGGGATCTCGACCGGAGGAACGTCTTCTTCATCCGCTCCGAGATCGATGGCGCCAGGTTCACCGACTATCCCGATGACGCGATGGCATACCGCTCCGGATACATCAGCTGCGGCGACAATATCGCCAGGATAAGGGATTCATTCGGCTTCGAGGAGGTCCTTCGCGATCATCCGGAGGTGGGCACGTACATCATCGATGAGGCCTCGTTCTTCGATGAGAGGCTGGCCTATGTCGCCAGGAACCATGCCATCGAAAGAGGATGCATGTTCGTCTTCCCGACGCTCATCCTCAACTTCAGGAGGGAGTTCTTCAACTCCACCGCGCGCCTCATGCTGGATATAGCCACGGATGTCATCCCGCTCACGGCATACTGCGAGCATCCCGACTGCATGGCCTCCGCGTTCTATACGTACAGGTATTATCAGGTGGGCGATGATGAATGCCCGGCGCTATACTTCGATCCTCTCATCGTCGTCGGCGGCGACAGGATCAAGAACAGTGGTCTGGAGCCGAACTATGCCGCCCGCTGCGAGGAGCATCACTATCTTCCGGGAAAGGAATACACGTTCTTCACCCTGAAGCCCCTCGGAGAAGAGGCGGGCAGGGGGAATGCCGCTCCTTTGATGAAGGAGCTGACGGCCCTTGCCGAGAAGCCTGAGGCATCCGAGCTCTATTCGAATCTGACCAGGCGCTATGGAAAGGAGCAGGATGCCGGCATCTACCTCAATGCGATGAAGCCGGGGCACATAGCCGAGAAGGCTCTTGCCTACCTCTTCTGCGAGCAGAACCTCCTGGGCGAATCCATGCTCGTCAGGATCGTGACGGACCTCGGCCTCGATACCGCATACCTCGAGAAGGTGCTGGCGGAGAACAGGCATCCCGTCTCCTTCTCCCAGCCATATCTTCTGTAATGCATCTGCAGGGCCATCAATATGCAGCGATGGTCTCTGCAGTCTCCCTCACCGTCCTTGGATCGTGGTTCTCCAGGAGCCATGGCACATCCATGCCCCTTCTTTCCATCTCCTCTGCGAAGGCCCTCCATCTGAAGATGCCCGTGAGGGCAGGGATGTCGCCGACCTTGAGGCCGGTCTCCTCCTCAAGGTAGTAGTCCTTGCAGTGGATGGCCGCCAGCTTCTCTCCGTAGAGATCCAGCACATCCGAGACGAAGCGGTGCTCCGCTTCCTCCGATGGCACCCTCAGCGAAACGCCATCCGCTTCCGGGATGCCTGTGTATGGTATGAGGTTCACCGGGTCGAAGATCGTCCTCAGCCTATCGGTGCGGAATGAGGAGAGGATATCGGCCATGCGCTCTAGCGTCGAGATGGAGTGGTTCCTGGCTACTGCCTCGATGGCGACGTATGCATCGTGCTTCTCTGCAGCCTCGAGCATCTCCGAAAGGCTTGCCTTGAAGACATCGACGTTCCTTGGATCTGCGGTATCGATGGAGTATCCTCCGGTGGGCGAGACCGTTCCCGTCTCCGTTCCTACGAACGGGCAGCCGAAGGCGTGGGCAAGCGACAGCGACTTCGAGAAGCGCCTCAATTCGTTCTTCCTCGTCTCCGGATCCGGATCGATCGGATTGATGTAGCAGCCGATGATCGCGATATCCACGCCATGCCTATGCAGCGCGGCTGCGATGGCGGAGATGTACTCCTCATCCCACTCCTGCCATGGCCTGGCGGTGGGGATGACCTTGTTCAGCGCGAGCTGGATGCAGCCGGGTCTGATGCTCTCTATCCTCTCCCCGAGCGCCTCTGCGCTTTCGAATGAGCCGAAGTCATGGGCTCTGTATCCTATCCTTGGCATGGATTAAGGATATCTGCGGAGGACCTCCGCGTAAAGAGAAACGGCCCTCCTTGCCGGAGAGCCGTCCCTTCGGATCCGCGGTGGATCACTTCACGAGATGGATGGCGAAGCCGCCGACTTCCTCGTTGAGGTAGCAGACCTTGATCTTGCCCTTGGCATCGCGTGCTATCGTGTCCTCGTTGACAGTGAATCCCTTCTCCTTGAGGAAGTAGATCGCCCTCTCGATGTCGTTGCACCTGAATGCGAGGTGGCCGTTCTTTCCAAGGTAGTTCTTCTTCATGACCTCGATCTCCTTGTTCATGAAGATGGAGGAATTGCCGTTCTTGATCTCCATTCCGAGCTTCGCGAACTCCTCAGCAGCGCCTGCTGCAGCCTCTGCATCGGGGAGGTTGATTCCGACATGTGCGAGCGTGAAGCCCTGGAGCTTGACCCTTGCCTCCTTGCACAGGCGTGTGATCTCATCCCACTTCTCCTCGTTGATGAGGTCAGCCTTGACCATCCAGGATCCTCCGATCGCGAGGACGTTGGAGGCCTTTGCATAGTCGGGGAGGTTGTTCGGGTTGATGCCGCCGGTGGTCATGAACCTGACCTGCGAGAACGGACCGGAGAAGTCCTTGAGCATCGCAACGCCGCCGGAAGCCTCAGCCGGGAAGAACTTGAGGACGTCGAGTCCCATGGAAAGTCCGAGCTCGATCTCGGAAGGCGTGCAGACGCCGGGGACGACAGGGATGTTGTGCGAGAGGCACCATGCAACCGTCTCCTTGTTGAAGCCAGCGGAGACGATGAACTTCGCTCCTGCTGCGACCGCCTTCTCTGCAAGCTGCGGATTGATGACCGTGCCTGCTCCTACGAGCATCTCCGGATATGCCTTGGAGACCTTCCTGATGGCCTCCTCTGCCGCGTCGGTGCGGAATGTGATCTCAGCGCAGGGGATTCCTCCGTCGATGAGCGCCTTAGCAAGAGGCACTGCCTTCTCTGCATCATCGATTTTCACTACCGGTACGAGGCCGATATCATGGAATGTGGTAAAAAGCTCGTCTTTTGTCATTTTGCTCTCCTTTTCCTGTTGTCCTGCCACGGATTGTATCACGGTGGCGGAGAAAATGGAACATTGTTCCAATGCCAAACTTGACCGCTATCCGCTCTCTCTTTACAATGACAGCAACAGTAATATCATATCCCATGATAACAACAACTGGTAGGAGGTTCCTCAATGTCCAAGAAATATGTGACTTTCGGTGAAATCATGCTCCGCCTGAGAAGCCAGGAGCTCTATCGTCTTTTCCAGACCCCGTCCCTCGAAGCGACATTCGGAGGCGGAGAGGCCAACGTCGCCGTTTCCCTTTCCATCTTCGGTGAGAAGGCTCAGTTCGTGACGGCTCTTCCCGACAATGCAGTGGGAGAGGCAGCAGAGCGCGAGCTCATGAAGTATGGCGTCGACACGACGGCAATCAACAAGGTCAAGGGCGGAAGGCTCGGAATCTATTTCCTTGAGACAGGTGCCAACCAGAGGCCGTCGCTCGTCGTATATGACCGCAGCGGATCCGCTATCGCAGAGTCCAAGCCGGCAGACTTCGACTTCGACGCGATCATGAAGGATGCAGGCTGGTTCCACACGACGGGAATCACACCGGCTGTAAGCCAGGGCGCTGCAGACTGCGCTCTCGAGGCGATGAAGGCTGCCAAGAAGGCAGGCGCTACGGTTTCCATCGACCTCAACTACCGCAAGAAGCTCTGGAACTACGGCAAGAAGGCTCCGGAGGTCATGAGGGAGCTCGTGAAGTATGCTGATGTCATCATCGCCAACGAGGAGGACATCCAGAAGTGCCTCGGCATCGAGGCCGACAGCGATGTCACCAAGGGTGAGCTCGATACCAAGGTCTACGAGGAGCTCGCAGCCAAGGTCAAGGAGCAGTTCCCCAACGTATCCGTCGTAGCGATCACGCTCCGCGAGTCCAAGAGCGCAGACCACAACGGCTGGTCGGCAGCCCTCTCCGGAAAGACGGGATTCTACCTCTCAAGGCACTATGAGATCACGGATATCGTCGACAGGGTCGGTGGCGGAGACTCCTTCGCAGCTGGAATCATCTATGCGCTTTCGCACTTCGAGGATGAGCAGTATGCGATCAACTTCGCAGTCGCTTCCTCCTGCCTCAAGCACTCCATCAGCGGTGACTTCAACCTCACCCGCCTCTCAGAGGTCAAGGCTCTCTGCGAGGGAGATGGATCCGGACGCGTCCAGCGCTGAGATCGGCATTCTGCCTATGATGAATGGGGCTGTCGCTTGCGGCAGTCCTTTTTTCAGCATCATAATAAAGCTGATTTGTGCGATTTCAGCCGACTTTGACATATTCAGACGATACGTCAGCAAAGCAGATTATTTCATTAAATTTTCCATTTTCTGCGCTATATATAATAAATTGAAATCAAAATTCAATTTTACACAATTTATAGTTTGTCTAAAATAGCGATAAGCTCAAAATCGTTTGCAGACTTCGGAATCTGCCCTTATACTGGTCTTGTGGGATACACACCGGGCATGCAGGGAGTCTTCCTCGAATGGTCGCAGCATGCATTGGCATATGGCGTCCCGGTATGGGCGGCGATGCTTCTTAGAATCTTCCAATAGCGCGGCTATTGGGCAACAGGGGAGAGGAGTCTGTATGAAGGATTTCTTTTGTCTGCAGGAGAAAGGGACCAATGTAAAGACCGAGGTAGTAGCAGGTCTTACCACTTTCTTCACGATGGCTTACATCATATTCGTCAATCCGAGTATGCTGAGCTCCACAGGTATGAGCTTCGAAGGAGTGTTCGTCGCAACCTGCCTCTCTGCGGCTGTGGGTACGCTTATCATGGCGCTGTTCGCCAACGTGCCTTATGCCGTTGCTCCTGGAATGGGCCTCAATGCGCTCTTCGCATACACCGTCTGCCTCGCTGGAGGATATTCCTGGAAGCAGGCCCTTGCGATGGTCTTCATCTGCGGTCTCATCAACATCGTCATCACAGTCACGAAGCTGAGGAAGGCGATCGTGAAATCGATTCCTGAAAGCCTCCAGAATGCGATCGGCGGCGGAATCGGTCTCTTCATCGCATATCTCGGAATGAACAATGCGGGCCTCATCTCCTTCACTGGAGCGTATCCCAGCGTAACGCCCGGCATGCAGCCATTCAATGCTCCGAACCTCGTGCTTGCAGTCCTCGGACTCCTGATCATCGTCATCCTGATGGTCATGAACGTAAAGGGAGCCATCCTCATCGGAATCATCGTCACGACGATCATCGGAATCCCGATGGGCGTAACGCCGATCCATAGCTCCATCTTCTCCGATTCCGGCACATGGCAGGGATTCAAGGATGTGGCGTTCTCGTTCTTCGGAGGAGACGGACTGGTATCGCTGTTCTCCGATGTATCGAAGCTGCCATTCGTGATCGTCACCATCTTCTCGATGTGCCTCTCCGATACATTCGACTCCATCGGAACATTCATCGGAACGGGACGCAAGAGCGGCATCTTCGATCAGGAGGATGAGAAGGCGCTCGAAGGCTCCGGATTCAAGAGCCGCCTCGACAAGGCGCTCGTAGCCGACAGCTTCGCAACCAGCATCGGCGCTCTTCTTGGAACATCCAACGCAACGACATACGTAGAGAGCTCCGCTGGAATCGCGGCAGGCGGACGCACCGGACTGACGAGCCTTGTGACGGCAGCTATGTTCCTCATCTGCCTCCCGTTCGCAGGCCTGATCGGAATGGTTCCATCGGCAGCGACATCGCCGGCGCTCATCGTCGTAGGTATCCTCATGGTCGAGCCGTTCGCTCAGATCAACTGGAAGGATCTCAAGGAGGCCGTACCGGCATTCTTCACGGTTGCCGTCATGAGCTTCACATACGGAATCACGAACGGTATCGCGGCAGGCTTCATCATGTACTGCATCACGAAGATCTGCACGAAGAAGGCAAGGGAGATCCACCCGATCATCGCAGTCGCGTCGGTTCTCTTCATCATCGATTTCATCCTCAAGGCAACAGCCTGAGAGGACCAAAGCGTGCTCCGGAGGCTTCGGCCTCCGGTTTTTGCTGAAGGAGCATCATGGACTGGAGAACCGATATCCTCACCGAACCCCATACGATAGCCTGGGACTACCTCTCATCGTTTTCGATGCTGCATGAGGCGCTTTCCGGCATCCATGATTTCATCCTCTCCTATCCGAAGGATGGTCTGGTGGAGATCCTTGATGGCGTGTGGGCATCCCCAGAGGCCTCGATCGCTCCGACAGCATGCATCAAGCCTCCCTGCATCATCGGCAGAGGCGCGGAGATCAGGCACTGCGCCTACATCAGAGGCGATGCCGTTATAGGCGATGGCGTCGTCATCGGCAACTCATGCGAGATCAAGAATGCCATCATCTCCGATAGCGCAGAGATACCTCATTTCAACTACGTCGGAGACAGCATCCTTGGATACAGAGCGCACCTTGGAGCGGGTGCCATCACATCCAACATCCGCTCGGACAGGAAGCCCATCATCCTCCATCTCCCTGAAGGCGACATCGAAACAGGGATGATCAAGATAGGATCGATCATCGGAGACAGGGCAGAGATCGGCTGCAATGCCGTCCTCAACCCCGGTACCATCATCGGCCATGATGCCATCATCCATCCCCTGACTTCAGTCCGAGGCTATGTTCATTCGATGGTGATCGTGAAGCAGAATGGCGAGAAGGTTGTCAGATCATGAGGATCCCCGGATTCTTGGTACGCTTTTCTTGTTTTGAGAAAACGCGGAACTTGAATGAACCAATATGATGGTAGATGGGCATGGTGAGAGTACCAAGGCAAGAAAGAGCAAAGATGATGGCCAAGGCGAAGAATGCTTCATATGGGATGTCCGTATAGCTGTTCTTTTCTTCGTGGTCTTTTATGTGGAAAACCATATTTCGAACCAAAATTGCTGTCTGTTGGTCGTATTCAGGACCAAAAGAATCGTAGATGTGAAAGCTGTTTCCATGTCCATTCTGTGGGAATGGATCCGTAGGACTATTGATGAGTTATCCGGTAATCATCATCATTGGATGTGGGAGTGAGGTTTTCATGTTTATACGCAATATTCTGCTCGTGGCCATCGTCTGCATGCTTATATTTGCATGCTCTATTCCTGGAAATCCTGGAGATGCCGAGCAGTCGGATCAGAATATAGAATCTCCAAGCAACGAGCAGGGAGGAGAAGCTTCCCCTTCCCAGCCTTCTGGGACATCAGCAAATCCGGGAGAGATCCATGATGAAGAGGATTCAGATGTTCCGGAACCTAATATCACTGCGGAGTATATAGAGAATTATTCATCCTATGCCACTGTTATTTTTGACCATTGTTTTCTTCCGCCCCAAAAGGAGAACATGTCCGCTTGAAAACGGATAGGTTGTCCGCCCCAGTTCGGAGAACCTATCCGCAGGAATCGTAGAATCCTTTATGAAACGTCCGTCAAACGGAGATC
>CALXXR010000082.1 GCA_944392735.1 uncultured Spirochaetaceae bacterium
AGCTTGACGTGCGACTTGATGATCGCGGCAGAGAGCGTCTTGTTGATCTCGTCATGGGCGTTCCTGCCCGTCTGGTTCTCGATGAAGTATTCGGAGTCGGCGCCTATCACGAGGTTGTCATAGTCGATGTCGCGGCTCGATTCGAATTCATAGAAGACCGCCACGGCACCATCGTCGCTGAGACGGTAGAATCCGTTGATGTCGGAAAGGACATTGTCCCCTATGATCAGGTCCGAATCCTCTGCATAGACCCTGGCTATCCGCTTTCCGATGATCGATGATGAGGCATGGACCTCAGCACCGCCTTTGATCGCAAAGCCATCTGCGGAGACTTCCGAACGCGTGATGAATCCGTAGTGCGTCACAAGCTCATCGGGATGGGCGGCACCAGCGTTGTCTGAAGAGAGCGTGTAGAGCACCTGCGTCTCATCCATGGTGAAGTTGTTCAGACCGCTGAAGTTGACGATCTCGCTGCTGCTTCCGGATGGAAGGGTGACCTCAACCTCATTGGATGGGATGAAGCCTTCGTCGATTCCCGCCGCAGCCTCGTCCAAAGTCGCGCTGAAGAAGGTGTAGCTTCCATCAGCATTCCTGTTGGAGAAGAAGACGCTGTTCCCGACAGCCATGAACGGGACATAGCTTGCATTCTTCGGCAGCTTGGCGATGCGCTCCATCGACTCGCCGTCGAATGCATAGAGATCGAGGTTGGCATAAATGATGAGATTCCCGTCTATCTCGCCGAGCACAGACTGGATCTTCTCGTAGTTCGTCGCAGTATCGTTGAATACCTTCTGGTACACTCCCTGGCTTGAATCGAGATTGCATGAGAAGAGCAGAAGCGAAACAAGCGCAATGATAATCGATTTCCTCATCTTCAGCCTCCTCAATGCCTATATGAAACGGTGATGGTCGCAGGGATGTAGGAGAGCGTGGATATCTTGCCCTTGCTTCCTGCGTACAGCTCTGGGAATACGTAGATTCCGGTGTTGATTCCTATTCCCCACTCATCGGTGATGAAGTAGCGGACGCCGAACTCCAGCTCGCAGCCGAATGTGATCTTCGATGATCCGTCGTAGCTTGCGTAGAGCAGTCCCGCTCCAAGCGAGATCGGCACCTCGAAGCGCCCCTGCACAGGAACGGCAGTCGCCTTCACGAAGATGGGGACGTTCGTCTCGACGAGGCCTGCGCGGGAGAAGTCGAACTGGAAGCCCAGCTCTCCACCGACTGCGATATATGGGGTGACGAACACCTGATAGGAGATCGCGCCGATTCCTCCGACGCTCCTGTGCGTTCTGTTGAGCCCGTCGCCCGGCCAGAACGTGATATCGTTGCCCGTCTCTGAATTCCTGTCAGGATAATGGTAGAAGAACGGCACCGTAGCTCCTGCCGTGATGTTGAATATCTGAGAGCCTGAATCATAGTATGGTTCTGCGGCGAACAGCAAACTAGGAAGCAGGAGAAGCGCAGCAAGCGCCTTAAGCGTTTTCTTCATTTGAAGCTCCTGCCCGGATTATAACCCGAAGGGGATATCAGAGGCAAAGGGGCGCCTTTACGACGATGGTCATTTCATTTATCCTCTTCACCATGATCAGACTAGGATGCAAAGCCGTTGCCGCCTCCGTGATGGATGGCCTGAAGAAGGAAACGGAACTTTTCGTATCAGAAGGAAATAGAGCCCCCTCGCTTGCTGTCGTCATCGTTGGTCATGATCCTGCGAGCGAGACATACGTAAGGAAGAAGGCGGAGGCGTGCGAAGAGCTCGGGTTTCTGCATTTTCAGTATAGTTTGGATGAAGACGCCACAGAAGGCGAGCTGCTTTCCCTCATAGACGATCTCAATGCAAGGAGCGATGTCGACGGGATCCTCGTGCAGCTTCCCCTTCCTCCCTCCATCAGCGAGCGCCGCGTCATCGAGCGCATCTTGCCTGAAAAGGATGTCGATGGCTTCTCGCCAGTGAATACGGGACGCCTCCTCAATGGAGAGGAATGCTTCATCCCATGCACGCCGCTGGGGATCATGAAGACGCTTTCTTACTATGGCATCGAGACAGAAGGCAAGGAAGCCGTCATCATCGGACGCAGCAATATCGTGGGCAAGCCTATGGCTGCGATGCTGATGCAGAAGGGCGTCGATGCCACCGTGACGGTCTGCCACACCCACACGCGCGATCTCAAGGCCCATACCCTTGGTGCGGATATCATCATCGTCGCATCCGGACATCCATGCACGATCGACTCCTCCTTCGTAAAGGATGGCGCCGTCGTCATTGATGTAGGAGTGAACAGGATCTCCGATCCATCGAAGGAGAAGGGCTTCCGCCTCGTGGGCGATGCCGACTATCAATCCTTCAGCGACCGCGATGTCTCGATCACGCCGGTTCCCGGAGGAATCGGATTGATGACCGTCTCCATGCTCATGTCGAACACGCTTGAGTGCGCGAAGAGGAGGCGGATATGAGATTCCTCATCGAATCCTATGGCTGCCAGCTGAACATGGCAGAGAGCGCTGCCATAGAAGCGATCCTGAAGGGCAGGGGGCTGGAGATGACCACGGATCCAGGACTTGCCGATGCTGTGATCATCAACACCTGCTCCGTTCGCAAGACCGCTGAGAACAGGATATGGGGACGCCTGGGCTTCTATAATGCCGAGAAGAGGAAGCATCCCCTTACCCTGATCGTTACAGGATGCATGGCGGAGCGCATGAAGCAGGATCTCATGGTGCAGGCGCCCTTCATCGATGCAGTCATCGGAACCAACGAGAAGGCCGAGATCCCCGATTTCATCCTCGGCTCCCCGCTCGAGAAGCTCGATGGCTACAGGTTCCTCCGCTCCTACTACAGGGAAGGGGAGTTCTCCAGCTATGTGCCGATCATGAACGGATGCAACAACTTCTGCTCCTACTGCATCGTCCCATACGTGAGGGGACGTGAGGTCTCAAGGCCCGTTGAGGAGATCCTCGAGGAGGTTCGCCTCCTCGAATCTAAGGGCGTCAGGGAGATCACGCTTCTGGGGCAGAACGTCAATTCATACTCCTCTGAATACAGGGGACGGCATATCGACTTCCCGACGCTCCTAGAGCTTATCTCACCCGAGCTCTCGACCACGATGTTCGTCCGCTTCGAGTCGCCCCATCCCAAGGACTTCTCGGATCATCTGATCTCCGTCATCGCCTCTGACAGGAGGGTGGCAAGCCATATCCATCTGCCGATGCAGTCCGGATCGACGCGCATCCTGCAGTTGATGAACAGGAAGACGACGAGGGAGGCGTTCCTCTCCCTCGTGGATAAGATGAGGATCAGGATCCCCGGCCTCACTTTCTCCACCGATGTAATGACAGGATTCCCGACGGAGACGGAGGAGGAGTATGAGGAGACGCTCTCGGCCATGGAGGCCATGGGATGCACGGAGGCCTTCATGTACTACTTCAATCCAAGGGAGGGAACGCGCGCTGCCACGATGGAAGGGCAGCTTGATGAGGATGTGAAGGTCAGGAGGCTCGAGAGGCTTATCGATGAGCAGATTTCACGCCAGGCACGGATCAAAAGCGCCATGCTTCCATTCAGTGCCGATGTGATCGTCACAGGCATCAGCCGCGACGATAAGGACCGCTATCTTGGAAGGGGAGAGCACAACGACTACTTCTCGTTCCCGTCCGAGAGTCCGCTTGAGCCAGGCGATGTCGTCAGGGTTGATGCGACGGAGCTCAGGGGCAATACGTTCAGGGGGGCTATCCATGGCTGATTTTGCTGCATTCAAGGACATCTATTCGCGTTCCAGGCGCATCGTCGTCCTCACGGGCGCTGGCGTCTCCACGCTCTCCGGGATCCCTGATTTCCGTTCCTCGACCGGACTGTACAGCAAGGAGTTCGGAAGCATGAGCGTGGAGTCCATCCTGGATATCGACTTCTTCTCATCCCATCCCGATGTCTTCTACAGCTGGGCGAAGGAGTACTGGTTCCAGATGGACAGCTTCGAGCCGAACATCATCCACACCGTTCTTGCCAAGGCCGAAGCCGACGGAAAGCTGACGGAGGGCATCTTCACTCAGAACATCGATGGGCTTCATCAGAAAGCCGGATCGAAGAAGGTCTATGAGCTCCATGGCAGCGTGCGCAATGGATACTGCATGAACTGCAGGAGGCACTACGGCTACAGCTTCATGGCAGAGATGGTCAACAGCGGCGCAGTCCCCGTCTGCGGCAGCTGCGGTGGTGTCGTGAAGCCCGATATCGTCTTCTACGGCGAGCCATTGGATTCTACTACGCTGATGAGGGCCGAGAATGCGTTCGCATCCGCCGATCTTGCCATCGTCCTCGGCTCCTCGCTCGTCGTCAATCCCGCAGCCTCCCTTCCATATATCTCCGCAAGGGCAGGGAAGGACATCGTCATCGTCAACCGCGACAGGACGTACATCGATGACTATGCAGCTCTGCGCTTCACCGATCTTGAAGAGTTCTTCGAGGACTTCGCTTCATATATCGGGGCGTAGCTGGATTCGTATCGGGCCGGAGTGATTTCCATTCCGGTTCGATAGGAATCGATGCGACTATCATTGCTTTCCTGAATCGGATCATTCATTCTTCAGTAGTGAAGGATATATCAAACTGATTCAATCGATATCAAAAATAGATTGTTATATATAAATTATTATATGAATACATTTGGATAATTATATAATAATTATTACCATTCAATAGCAAGATACCTGTATTTTCAGAGGATTTCGACCATCCTGTCTGGAATCTTGATGATGGAAGGCCTTTCTGCTATATTTCAACTGGAACACTGGGGGTGTTCTGGTTTCGACTGGCTTTGCCATGCCGTAGACTGCGGATCAAGAGCTGACTTGTAAAACCGGCACCAAAAATTAAATGCAAAGAAAGAAGACGAGTTCGTCTCTGACGAAGCATTTGCTCTCGCTGCCTGATTAAGCGGCTAGGGCGGGAAGCAGCGGATTAAGTCCCTGATCCTCCGCTTCCTCTACCGCAGGGGACTTGCTTTCCTCCATCTCGCCGGGGAGGATTGGACATTCAGGCGATGCTGCATCCGGACGCCGGTTCCGCTGCCGATGGATGAGTAAGACAGAACCGGGACTATATCCGTAGACGTCTATGGGTGGACTGTTAGGACGGGAGTTCGAGTCTCCCCACCTCCAAAGAAGGGTTTTATGGCTCCTAAGGTGGATATCAGGGTAGTGAGGACGAAGGAGAGGCTGAAGAGCACTCTCCTTTCCCTGATGCAGGAGAAGAGCATAGACCGCATCACGATCAGCGAGACGTGCAGGCTCTCTGGCATCAACCGCAATACGTTCTATCAGCACTACAAGGATATCAGGGACCTGCTGTCGGAGATCGAGAGCAGCTTCATGGAGTCGCTCTTCTCCGCGCTCAGCATCTCGCAGGAGTCCATCAGCTCGGTGAAGGACATCATGACCGTCCTTCTTGAGACGATAAGGAGGAACGAGGAGATCTGCCTGCTGCTCTTCTCCGACAATGGCGACAAGAACTTCCTCAGGAACATACTCATGTTCGCGCTGCCTTCCGCTGTAGAGAACTGGGTGAGGGAGCTCGGAATCCGCAAGGAGGATGCGACGCTGCTCTACTACTATGTGATGGGCGGCGCGGTCAACGTGATCGAGGCGTGGATGAAGGATTCCTTCTCCGCTCCGCTCGATGACGTGGCAGAGAAGCTGAATGCCCTGATCCTAGGCTCACAGGAGGCCTTCGTCAGTAGCTGTTCAGCTCCCTGAGCTGGCGCCTCGTGTCGCGGTTGAGGTCCCTCTCCTTTATCGCTTCCTTCTTGTCCCTGACATTCTTTCCGCGGGCAAGCGCGATCTTCATCTTGACGAGGTTGTCCTTCAGGTAGATCTCGAGCGGGACGATCGTGAAGCCGCGTTCGTTCACCTTCCTGGTGAATTTCCTGATCTCCTGCTTATGTGCAAGAAGCACGCGGTTCCTGTCCGTCCTGTGGTTGAAGATGTTGCCGTGGGAGTAGGGCTGGATGAGGAATCCGATGAGCACGAGAGAGCCGTTCTTGGGCACGATGTAGCTGTCGGAGAAGGAGCATCTGCCTTCCCTTATGGATTTGACCTCGGTTCCCACCAGCGAGATGCCGACCTCCAGCTCCTCGAGGATCTCGTAGTTGAAGTATGCCTTCTTGTTCTTCTGTATGACCTTGATGCTCATTTCCTGCAGACCCTGAATCCGATGAACGGGCTCGTCTCCGACCTCTCTGCAGCACCGACGGTCTCGTTGGTGATGCTCTCCGGATCGTTGATGTAGCTTCCGCCCTTCACGATGATGCCATCATACGGATAAAGGCCTCCCAGCTCAATGGCCTTCACATACGATGAAAGCCTCATGAGCGGGATGATCGGCGTGCTCGTCATCTCCCAGAGCTGCCCCATCATGAACGATGGGGAGCTTCTGTCGTCATCGATGCCGACAAGGGTCGAGGCGTATGGCTTTCCCTGTGCAGAGAGGGATGCCTCGTACCACTCCGCCTCGGTTGGGAGCCTGTACTCCTCTCCTGTGGCTTCGCTCAGATAGCTGCAGTATGCCTGGGCAGCATTGTACGAGATGCTCCTGATCGGGCGGCCGGACATGACGGACGATGACAGCGCGATGCCCTCGAGGTAGTGCTCATCGACCATGCCATCCTCGATGAGATTCTCGATGTTCGAACGGCTCCAGTATGGGTTTGCCTCGACGAAGAGCGCGTATTCGTATTCCGTCACAGGATGCTGCGCGATCTCGAAACCATCGACGTCTGCCTCCACGGGGGCTGTGAGGCATTCCGGATATGATGCGCTTCCGTTCCTTCCCATCGATACCGTAGATGCGGGATAGGCGAAGAAGCCATCGCTGTAGGTTGGGGCAGGGACTTCATTGCCTCCCTCTCCCGATGTTCGGACATCCTCTCCTTCATAGAGCGCTGAGAGCAGCGGCATGAGCTCGTCGAGCTCAGGGGATCGGTACTCGACCGAAGATGAGGAGAGCATGCCGATGGCGGCGAGGAAGTCGTCATGCATGGCCTTTGATGTGATGTGCATTGCGCCGTAGAGCAGCTGCGCCGAAGCATCTTCGAATCCCAGTGCTATGGCGTTGGCTGCGAAGTCTGAGAAAAGCGGTGGAAGATGGTAGGTGTCATCGTATCCGATGTGCCTTGACCACTTGGCAACGCCCTCGGTGAAGGTCCTCACGACGGCCTCTTCGATCTCGGGCGTGCTGGAAGCGGTGAACTCGATCGTATCGGTGCGGTGGATGAACATGGTGAGGAATATCCGCCAATGGACCTCGGCCTCCACGGATCCTGCATATGCTCCATCGACATAGAAGTCGAATCCATACGATCCTGCCGGAAGCCTGTATGAAGAGCCTTCGGATGAACCTATGTACTTTCCATCTGCATAGACTGCGGTGTTGACGGTGTTCGTGCTGAAGCGCACCCAGCCGCAGCCGGAGACGAGGCCGGGAAGGAAGCATAGCGCGAAGATAAGCAGCAGAGCGGCTGCAGAGAGCCCAGCGAGGATGAAGACGCCGGGCCTGATGCCTCCGATGGGGGAGAGCCTTACAGGCTCGACCTCGGGAAGCTCCATCTTTTTCCTCATGCCATCCATACTCCGGCATTTCAGCATCCCTTGTCAACAAACCACGCTGGGTGTAGGCTACGACCTATGGACCGCTTCCTGACGTTCCTCGAGCGCAGGGCCGAGAAGGCTCTGACGAAGAGGAGGAGAATCAAGGCATTCAACGAAGGCCGCAAGCGCACGGTGCTCTCCGAGATCTGGAGCTGGATCGATGCGCTCATATTCGCGATCTTCTGGGTGATCATCATCAACCAGTATCTCTTCCAGCTCTTCGTCATCCCCTCGCCGTCGATGGTGTCGACGCTCAATGTCGGAGACAGGGTCATCGTCAACAAGGACAGCTATGGCATAGAGCTCTATCCGGCAGGCCGCAAGGTATTCACCTCCGACCGCCGCGTGCAGCGCGATGAGATCATCACGTTCTACAATCCGGAATACGATTCGAAGGGACCGGTATTCGATGTGCTCTCGCAGGTCATCTACATGGGTACGCTCACATTGGTCAACATCGACCGAAACGATGATGGGACGCCTGCGGAGAGGCTCTACGTGAAGAGGGCGGTCGGCATGCCCGGCGATACGATCCGCTTCGATGACGGCAATGTGCTCATCATGCCATCGGGCACTGGGGAATTCTCCCGCGAGGAGGACTTCAGGGCGGAGACCGGCCTCGTCGATGGTCCCCATCGCTCCGTTCCTTCCGACTGCTATAGCGGTCTTGAGGCCGCTGCCGCGCTGTCTGCGTATCAGGAGGCTGGGCTTGGAAGGGAGGCGCCTATGCAGCTCTTCCGCGCGTATTCAGAGCTCGAGGGCTCCGGCTACGACTACATCTTCGACCGCTATGAGTACGAGAAGGTCAGGAGCAGGACGCTGAGCTCATTCGATCCATCGGACATGCTCCTCAGGTCGGAGAAAGCGCGCTATGAGAATGGCATATACGTGCCGGAGGATCATGTGCTTCCTCTCGGCGACAACAGGGACAACTCTCGCGATGGGCGCTACTTCGGAGCCGTTCCCGAGAGCGATGTCAACGGACGCGTCGTCGGCCGCTTCTGGCCTCTTTCGAGGATCTCCTCGCTATCGGACAATATATGAAGGGAATCGACCCGGATCGTCCGCTCTCGCTCTATATCCATGTTCCGTTCTGCCTGACCAAGTGCGATTACTGCGCATTCTACTCCCTTCCCGAAAGCGCTGTCGGCGAGGGATGGGTCGATCGCTATATGTCCATCCTCCTTTCCGAGATCGATGCGATGAACAGGGAGTGGGACAGGCCATACCATACGATCTTCATCGGTGGCGGCAATCCAGGGATGCTGGGGATGGAGCGCATCGCACGCATACTGAGGAAGGCCGAGGAGCATGGCATGCCGAAGGAGGCGACGATGGAGATCAATCCCGAGAGCCTCGATGAGGGCATCTCGGAGCTGGAAGGGCTCCTGACCCGCGTCTCGATCGGTGTGCAGAGCATGGATGACGATGTGCTGGCTCACCTCGGACGCAATGCCAGGAGGGATGATAACCTGAAGGCCCTCTCCATCCTCTCCCGCTCGGATTTCAGCTGGAATGCCGACATCATCACGGCAGTGCCTGGATCGACGGTCTCCGGCACGATCGCCGATATCGACGAGGTCGCCTCCTATGGTCCGGGGCATATATCCTTCTACTGCCTCTCCTTCGAGGAGGGCACCCGCCTTGTGGAGAGGGAGGTTTCCCTCGGCGAGGACAAGGAGGCGAGGTTCCTCGAATCCGGCTGGAAGCGCCTCCATGAGCTTGGATACGAGCACTACGAGGTCTCGAACTTCGCCCGTCCCGGCTGCCGCTGCCTGCATAACCAGGTGTACTGGAACCTCGGGCAGTACGTCGGATTCGGACCGGGGGCTGAAAGCTCGATAGGCTGGAGCCGTGCAGTCTCGATGAGGGAGAACGAGACGCTGGAGTCATATCTCTCCTCCCCTGAGCTCTCATGCACCCCGCTCAGCGCCGAGGAGACGGAGGAGGAGCTGCTTCTTGCCGCACTGCGCACATCCGATGGGATCGGATTCGATGCGTACAGGGAGCGCTTCGGGAAGGATTTCCTTTCGCAGTATGGAGAAGCCATCGCAGCGCTCGACAGGTCGACATACACGATGGACAGCAGCCGCTTCGCGCTGACGGAGAAGGGATTCATGGCGCTGGATTGGATCATACTGCGCCTTGCTGCTGGCCTCTGATGGCCGTTGACACCTGAGATGCCATTGTGGTAGTTTAAGTCGGTATTCACTAGACAGCTTAATGTTAAAGAAGAGGTATTTATGTCTGGCCATAGCAAATGGGCAACTATAAAGCACAAGAAGGGAGTCGCTGATGCGAAGCGTGGACAGAAGTTCACGAAGCTCATCAAGGAGATCACGGTAGCTGCGAAGAACGGAGCGGATCCGGGGGGCAATGCACGCCTCAGGACAGCAATCCTCAAGGCAAAGGCAGAGAACATGCCTAAGGACAACATCGACCGCGCCATCAAGGAGGGAAGCGGCGAGCTTGCCAACGCCACGTACTACGAGCTGACATACGAGGGCTATGCTCCCGGCGGAGTCGCCATCATCATCGATACCCTTACGGACAACAAGAACAGGACCGCTGCCGACGTCAGGTCGACGCTTACGAAGCTCGGTGGATCGCTTGGAGCCACAGGCTGCGTCAGCTACATGTTCCAGACGAAGGGCATCATCACATACGACGGAGAGAAGTACACGGAGGATCAGATCTTCGAGGCCGCTCTCGAGAACGGTGCCGAGGATGTCTCCGCAGAGGATGGCATCATCGAGGTCACCACGAGCCAGGCCGACTTCGCCCAGGTTCTTGAGGCGATGCAGGCAGCAGGCTTCGAGCAGGAGAGCGCGGATGTCAGCCGCGTTGCCGACCAGATGGTCGCCCTCGATGCCGAGAAGGCAGCAAAGGTCATGAACATCGTCAACAGGCTCGAGGATCTGGACGATGTCCAGCAGGTCTCCACGAATCTGGAGCTTCCAGAGGATTACCAGGAAGAGTAGTGACCGTACTCGGAATCGATCCGGGATTGGCGGATACAGGCTGGGGTGTTGTCGAATTCGATGGGCAGCACTACCGGCCTGTTTCTTTCGGGGTCATAAAGACCCCTTCCGGAGAGGATCTTCAGAAAAGGATCTACACGATCGCATCGGATCTTGGGGAGGTCGCGGTGCGCTACAGAGCCTCCGTCGTCTCGATGGAGGATATCTTCTTCACCAAGAACATCACCTCCGCCATCCCGGTTGCGAAGGTCATCGGCGCGATCTTGTTCCGCTTTTCCGAGATGTCCATCCCAGTCCATCTCTTCTCCCCGCTTCAGGTCAAGACCGCCGTCACGGGCATGGGCAGGGCGGAGAAGCTCCAGGTCCAGGAGATGGTGCGCGTGATACTGCGCCTGAAGAGCATCCCCAAGCCGGACCATGCAGCCGACGCGCTTGCCGACTGCATATGCTATTGCTCCACATTGTCGCTGAAGGATAAACTCAGAACATGATCAACGCAATCCATGGCAGGGTCCGGGATATCCGGCCCGACTATATAACCATCCTGACGCCCGGCGGCGTAGAGTATCGCCTCGAGGTCTCCCGGAATACCTCCGAGAGGATCGCGGCGATGGACAGCGAGGACAGGGAATCGGTGAGGGTGCTTGCATCGCTCCAGCACAGGGAGGATGCCATGACGCTCTTCGGATTCCAGTCCGAGGAGGAGCGCTTCTGCTTCGAGCAGCTGCAGACCGTTCCCGGCATCGGGGCCAGGCAGGCGATCAGGATCCTCTCCGGCATAACGGTCGGCAACCTCATCCGCGCCCTGGACCAGCAGGATGTGAAGACGCTTGCCAAGGTTCCCGGCATCGGGCCGAAGACAGCGCAGAAGCTCGTGCTCCAGCTGAGGAACGTCCTCGTCATCGATGAGGAGGAGTCCACGGCTCCCAGCGGGGCCGTCGCTCCACAGGAGTACAGGGATCTGGTCGATTCCTTCGTTGCGATGGGGCATGACAGGCGGCTTGTCGTGCGCACGCTTTCGGAGGTCATCAAGGAGAACGAGGCGAAGATCAAGGCAGCGGACTACCGTTCCGTCGAGCCCATGATCTTCTCGACGATGCTTAAGAGGCTTTCATGATCTACGACAAAGGCGACGAGCTCGAAATCGAGGAGGCCCCGGCGCTCAGGCCGGTCGATGCCTCATTCCGGGAGGAGGACAGGCAGGAGAACATCCTCCGTCCGAAGTACCTTGCCGACTT
>CALXXR010000083.1 GCA_944392735.1 uncultured Spirochaetaceae bacterium
ACGCAGAACGGCACCGTGAACATGATCAGCAGCGGCTGATCGAAGCGCTCGTAGATGAGTACGATGACCATGTAGACGAGGAAGAGGGAGATCATGAGCGCCTGCATCAGCGGCCCCATGGAATCTCCGATGAGCTCGTCGATGCCGCCCACATCGGTGGACACCCCATCAGGGAGCGGATTGTCGGCGATGAAGGCCTCCACCCTCCTTGCCACATCCGTCGTCGACTCGCCCGTAAGCTGCGCGCTTACCGTCAGCGATACGGCCCTGTCGGTGTGGTTGATCGACGACAGCTCCGTCTGCATCACGAGATCGGAGACGGCATCCATCGAGACCGCGGAACCGGCCTGGGTGTAGAGCATCAGGCGCTCGAGCATGCGCTGCGAGACGGGCGCATCCGCAGCATCGGATGAGAGGTGGATGGCATAGCGCTCGTTCTGCACCGGATCGTAGTAGATGCCGGTATCCATGCCATTGAAGAGGATGGCGGTGGATGTCGCGGCCTCGAAGCTTGTGATGCCGAGCGAAGAAAGGTACTCATAGGATGCATCCATGACGGCTGCGGTTGAATCGTACTCGCTCGAGAGCGAGACGGATACGACAGCTGGGTCGGAAAGCAGATGCTCCTGCAGCTGCTGGGCATATGCATAGAGCGTATCGACATCCTCTCCGATGAGCGTCAGTCCGTAGCCGCCTCCGCCGGACATGTATCCCACGAGGTAGTCGAAGCCGCCGTTCTTGACCGAGACCTCGGCATCCGGGATGGAGGCAGAAAGCTCATACTGCATTTCCAATATGATCTCGTGGATATCGCGATCCCTCTCGGCAACGGGGACGAGCACGACATGCAAGCCTCCTGCATTGGATGAGCTGGAGACGGTGAGGGCATCGACGGAGCGGCCGGAGTACACGACCACCGATTCCATCTCCGGCACCTTCTCGCGCACGATCCTCTCCGCATCCTCCATCGCCTCCCTCGTGTCCTCGAGCGTGTATCCCGCAGGGAAGGACATGCTGACGTAGAAGTCGCTGTTGTCGGTCGATGGGATGAAGGATATCTGCACGCTCGTGAGTGAATATATCGTGACCGCGAGCACGAGAAGCGCGACGACGATGATGAACGGGGTGTGCTCCATGCAGAAAGCGAGCGCCCTTCCATAGCCGTTCTCTACCTTCCACAGGCCTCTGACGGCGAAGCTGTCCTTCTTCTTCAGCCTTACGCCGTCATCCTTGAGGAAGTGCTTGAGAAGGTATGGCATGTAGACCATGGCGACAAGGAGCGACGAACCGATGGCGAACATGAATGTCATCGAGACATCGCGGAGGATATTGCCGACGAGCCCGGAGAGGAGCACGACGGGGATGAAGACGATGACCGTCGTCAGGTTGGATCCGATGACGGACTTGTCGACGACCCCGGTTCCACGGTAGATCGACTCGACGACGGAGTACCTTCCCCTTCCATCCTCATCGGTATCCTGGTAGTACCTGTAGATCTGATCGAGGACGACGATCGAGGCATCGACGATCGATCCGAGGGAGACGACGATTCCAGATATCGAGAGGATGTTGATGGTGATGCCAGCGACCTTCATGACGATGAAGGTGAAGAAGCATGAGAGCGGGATCGATAGTCCGATCGCAAGCGTCGCCTTGGCATCGTTGAGGAAGAGGAAGATGATGAGGACGGCGATGAGTATGCCGAGGATGCCCGATTCGATGACGTTCTTCAGCGATGATACGACGAGGCGGCTGTCATCCTGGATCATATGATAGGACACCGCTCCTCCCGTCGCGGCCTCCGATTCCTCGAGTATGCGCTTGACGGCGTTGGTTATCTGTATGGTGTTGCCATCCGCCCTCTTGGAGATCTCGACGACGATGATGTCCCTGCCTCCGCTGGTCACGTAGTAGTCCTCACCCTGGTACTCGAGCGAGATATCCGCGACATCGGAGAGCCTGATGATCTCACCGGAGTCCGTCGCCCCGACGGGAAGCGAGCCGATCTCCGAGATCGATCCGAAGCGGCCATCGAACCGCAGGTCGATGCGCCTGCCATCGGCGACGGCGGTATCGAGGGGCATCGAGATGTTGGAGTAAGAGAGTATCTGATAGACGGTGAGCGGGGAGATGCCCCTTGCGTTGAGGTCATCCATCCTCAGCCGAACCGAGACCTCAGGCTCCACTCCTCCGCTGATCGTTATCGTGGAAACGCCGGGAATCCTCGTCAGCTGCGGCCTCAGCGTATCGTCTATGTACTCCGAGAGCGCGGCGACATCCCCCTTGGATTCGACGGAGAAGGAGACGATGGGGAGCATAGTGGCGCCGCCGATGAGGGCGGCAGGCTCGCCGGAAAGGCCATCGGGCAGCTCATCCATCAGCTGGGATATCCTGTTGCGGACCTCGTTCAGCTGATCCTCGGGATCGATGCCGTCCTGGAACGTGATCGTGATCATGGCAGCGCTGTTCATCGATTGGCTATCCATGCTCTTGAAGCCAGGAAGCGTGACGAAGTCGTCCTCGAGTATATCGACGACGTCGTTCTCGACATCCTCAGCCGATGCTCCCGGATAGACCGCGACGACGAAGATCTGCGGCATATCCATATCGGGGATGAACTCGAGGTTCGTCGTGGATATCGAGAAGATGCCGAAGGCAGCCAGCGCGATGAGGATCATCGACAGAACAGCCGAATGCCTGACCGATAGCGTCGCGATCCTCATCTAGCCGCCTCCAGAACCCTCACCTTCTCTCCGGGAAGGAGACCGTTCTGCCCCTTGGAGATGAACATCCTGCCCTCATACGATGGATTGATCGCAAAGCGCTCATCATCCTCGGCGATGCTCTCCATCTCGATGTATTCAGCGCTTTCCCCATCTGCGGCGATGGCATACGCAGAGCCATCGAGCTTCCTCACCGAGAGCGGCAGCGTGAGGTATTCATCGCTGCTCCATACCACAGAAGCCCTGACGAACATGCCAGGTATGAACGCCTCGGGATCCGTCAGCCGCACCCTGAGCGTTAATGTCTTGGAGGTCGGATCGACAAGCGGCGCTATGGAGATGACCTCTGCTTCGGATGATGCGCCATCAGGCGTGGATATGACGACCTTCAGCTCATCGCTCCTGCCGGATATGCTGGAGTAGTATCTCTCGCCCACCTTGAGATCGACCACGAGATCCGAAAGATCGGCTATGACGGCAAGGGGCATCTCAGGGGATGCGACAGAGCCTGCCGCAGAGGATGCCTGGATGATGGTCCCAGAGACCGGTGCCGTGACGGTTGCATACGATAGCTGGAGCTCAGCAGCCTCCAGCTGTGCGCGCGCGGCCTCCAGCTGGGCAGAGAGCGTATCATAGTCCTGGGCGGTCGCTCCGCCCTTCTCCTTCAGGGCCTCCACGCGGGCGAATGCCGCCTCGAGCCCCTTCACCTGCGCCTCCGCCTGCAGCTTCTGCAGCTCATAGGGCCTGGCGTCGATCATCGCTATCGTCTCGCCTTCCGATACCATCCGACCTGCCTCTGCATCGTACGTCTGGATGGTTCCGCTGACGAACGGTATGACGGGTATCGCCGCATCCGGCTGGACATATCCCGTGAGCTCGATTCCCTCCTCTATCGTGCACCACTGGGGCTGGATGGTCTCCACCGGCGTCACAGGCGGCGTGTAGGCCGTCCCCTTCTCAGCCGAGAAGAAGGCGTAGAGGCCGAACGCAACGGCCGCGAAGACGATGAAGAGCATGATGTATCGAATGACACAGTTCCTTTTTCCCTTGTCCATTTCCATTACCTGATTTGATTCTCGATCCTGCCTATGCGGAAAATAACAACAGAAAAGCCTTCACATGTCTTAATCCAACACAGTGTATTATTCTTGTCGGAATGGTTTTCTGACACTTTCATCGAAACTGTCATTCACAGAGGCATCCCGTTGTGATACCATCGCAGCCATGAGCATATACAGCGAGACATTGGAGAAGCAGAAGGAATTCTTCAGGAGCGGTTCAACGCTCCCGTACGATCATAGGATCAGCAGGCTGAGGGCTCTCAGGGATGCCCTCAAGCGCAATGAGGAGCGCCTCTTGGAAGCGCTCCATAACGATCTCGGAAAGAGCCCATTCGAAGGATACGCAACGGAGCTCGGCATCGTGTACGAGGAGATAGCATACCTCGAGAAGCACCTGAAGAAGCTGATGAAGCCGACGCGGGCGAAGACGCCGATAACGCAGTTCAGGTCGAGATCATACGTCCTCCATGAGCCGATGGGGCAGGTCCTGATCATGTCTCCGTGGAACTACCCCCTCCAGCTGACGATGGTGCCGCTCTGCGGTGCGATCGCGGGAGGCAACACCGCCATCGTGAAGCCTTCAAGATACAGCAGATGCACCTCCGCCGAGATGAAGAGGATCCTCGAGGAGACATTCGATCCCGAATCCGTCGCCGTCTTCGAGGGCGGGCATGAGACGAACACGGCGCTGCTTGAGCTCCGGTACGACCTCATCTTCTTCACAGGCTCCCCCTCGGTCGGGAAGGTCGTCCATCAGGCTGCTGCAAAAACCCTCACGCCATGCATCCTTGAGCTCGGAGGGAAGAGCCCCGTCGTGATCGACGGCAGCGTGGACATGGATCTCACGGCAAGGCGGCTTGCCTGGGGGAAGCTCTTGAATGCAGGCCAGACCTGCGTCGCGCCTGACTACGTGCTCATTAGGCGCGGCTATGCCGAAAGCCTCATCAAGGCCTTCTCCAAGGAGGCTGAGAGGATGTTCTCCTCAGACCCGCTCGCCTCCGATGAGTATCCGCGGATCGTAAACGAGAAGCACTTCGAGCGCATTTCAGGCCTCATCGCCGGCTCCACCGTCGCATACGGCGGCAGGACGGACAGGGACAGCATGAGGATATCCCCGACGCTCCTCTACCCAGCCTCTCCGGATGATCCTGCCATGCAGGAGGAGATATTCGGACCGGTCCTGCCGATCATCGAGTACGACACGCTGGACGAGGCGCTCGATTTCATCAGGGACAGGGAGAAGCCGCTTGCCT
Source organism: uncultured Spirochaetaceae bacterium (assembly GCA_944392735.1). Classification (GTDB taxonomy): domain Bacteria; phylum Spirochaetota; class Spirochaetia; order Sphaerochaetales; family Sphaerochaetaceae; genus Ornithospirochaeta. The sequence goes on from CALXXR010000083.1 coordinate 5,038, forward strand.
TCTACATCTTCAGCAGGGACAGGAGGAGCATCAGGAAGGCCCTTTCGCTCGTCTCCTTCGGAGGATGCTCGGTGAACGATACAGTCGTCCATCTGACTGCGCCGGAACTCCCCTTCGGAGGTATCGGCAATTCCGGGATGGGATGCTATCATGGGAAGCGCAGCTTCGCCGCATTCACCCATGACAAGGCCGTGATGGACAAGGCCCTCTGGCTCGATCTGGGAGTGCGCTATGCACCGTTCAAGGGGAAGCTGAAGCTGCTGAGACTGCTGATGAGATGAGAAACGATGCGAGGGAAAGGGCGCTTAGGATCGCCTTCAATACGTTCAGGAGCATAGCCATCGGGGCCGCTGTCGGACTCTGCATCACCGTATTCGCGAATACCGTGGCGCTGGCCAATTCCCTCAATCTCAGCTATCCGTTCCTCATACTCGCCATCCCGCTCGGCGCCTACGCCACGCTGAAGATATACCAGAAGCTGGGGGACGCATTCCGCAGGACGACGGTCAGCGCGATCGATACGATACATGACCTGGAGGACGATGCCGATGAAGGGAAGCTCACCCCCGGCAGGCTCTCGCCTTGGATGGGCCCGGTTGCCTACGTCGCCGCCGCGATATCCCACCTTACCGGCGCATCGGTTGGAAAGGAGGGCGTGGGAGTCCAGATCGGCCTCTCGATCGGAGAGCTCTTCACCCGCGCCGACCGCAGATTCCTCTGGAGCGGAAGCCATGGACGGGAGGACTACTACCTGATGACGGGCTCCGCGTCTGCATTCGGTGCCCTCTTCGGCTCCCCGATATCCGGAGTGCTCTTCGGCCAGATGTTCGCCACACCCGACATCCTGCGCCTCGATGCGCTCTTTCCATGCATCATCAGCTCATACACCGCAGTCGCTGTCGCGGAGGCGCTTGGCATCCACCGCATGGTCATACCGCCGTTCACGGAGCTCGAGGCCAGCTTCCCGAATCTCCTGATCATCATCGCATTCGCCCTCATCATCGGCCTCATGGCAAGGCTCTTCATCTTCCTCCTGGGACGCTTCGGCGACTACATAAGGAAGATGTACTCGAGCCCTGTGATGAGCGCGGTGGTCCCGGCATTCCTCGTGACGCTCCTCTCAATACTCATCTACGGCGTCTCCGGAAGCTTCGACTACAACGGCCTCTCGCTCGATCTGCTGTACCGCGCGATCGACGGGCGCGGCGTGCCTTTATACGCGTTCATGCTCAAGGCGCTGATGGTCTTCCTTTCCATCTCGGCGGGATTCGTCGGAGGCGAGGTCGTTCCGCTGCTCGTGACTGGAGGGACATTCGGCTATGCATTCGCCTCCACGCTGGGGCTGGAGACCGCTCCGTTCGCAGTCCTCGGCGCGATCGGCATGCTCTCTGGAGGAACGAACCTTCCGCTTGTGTGCTTTGCGCTTGCCCTGGAGCTCTTCGGCTACAGCGAGCCCGTGCTGCTCTTCATGACCGTGGCGATGTCATACCTCGCCTCCGGGGAGAAGGGCATCTACCATCATCAGCGCATCGCCTTCCGCCGAAGGACTTTCCGCTGAGATCATTCCGTCCAGAGCCACCAGGAGCGTACGCTGCCCTCCCTGAGCCCGAGCTTCGCCTGCAGCGATAGGCTTGCCGTGTTCGAGATGAAGACGTTGCAGTACGGTATGCGTCCGGCGAGCATGGCGGACCTGATCAGATGCCTCTCAAGCCTCTCCCCCACTCCCTGCCTCCTGTACTCTGGCAGCACGACGAGCATCCCCATCGAGCCCTCCTCATGGAACCCGGCAAAGCCCATGATGCTGCCATCGCCGGAGAATGCCCCGAAGAGTTTCCCTTGCTCAGCAGCGGCCTTCACATCTTCCTCCGACGATGTGCCGTAGCGCTCGACGACGAATGGCACCCAATCCGTCCCAAGCCCACTGATCGAGCTGTCCTCAGGAGGAACCTCGCTGCAATCCCATGAGAATAGGATGGTAGGCTCCTCGCCCTTGTATCCCATCCTCTCCTTCATATGCATTGCAGTCCTTTCGCCATGGACGGAGGCAAGGCCTTCGGAAGGGAGCGCCTTCTCGAGCCCATCCATACCATCCCCGAGATCTGCGATGAAGTACGTACCACAGCTATGGCGGCAGATCAGGCCTTCATCAGGGGAGAAGAAGAGCGTCTCCGCCTCTCCGCTGCGCATGATGTCTATGATGTCTGCAAAGCTTGCACGGTCCCTCTCCTCGAGAAGGCCGATGATGCGATCATCTTCCATATATATGGAATCTAGCACTTCCCGCGCTGGTTTAACAGTTGTTTCCTTTTGTGGTAGATTAAGCACGCTATGGACGATAAGAGCATTCGCAACATAGGCATCATGGCACATATCGATGCCGGCAAGACAACGACAACGGAGAGGATCCTCTACTACACTGGGGAGAACCACAGGATCGGCGAAGTCGACAACGGCGAGGCCACGATGGACTGGATGAAGCAGGAGCAGGACAGGGGCATCACCATCACCTCCGCCGCGACAACATGCTACTGGAAGGATCATCAGATCAACATCATCGATACACCGGGCCACGTCGACTTCACAGCCGAGGTCGAGAGATCGCTGAGGGTGCTCGACGGTGCTGTCGGGGTATTCTGCGCAGTCGGTGGCGTGGAGCCGCAGACGGAGACGGTCTGGAGGCAGGCGGACAGGTACAGCATCCCCCGCATCGCCTTCGTCAACAAGATGGACAGGCTCGGTGCCGACTTCTTCCGCGTCCTCGAGGATATGAGGAAGAAGCTTGGCGCGAATCCCGTTCCGCTATGCATTCCGGTCGGAAGCGAGAGCTCGTTCTCAGGCGTCATCGACCTCATCGATATGGAGTACCTGACATTCTCCGCAGATGACGATGGCAGGACCATCACGCGCTCCCCCATCCCTGCATCCGAGAAGGAGAAGGCGGATGAGTGGAGGGAGAAGCTCATAGACAGCGTCGCATCGTACTCGGATGAGATCACCGAGCTCTACTTCGATGGCAAGGAGATTCCACGCGAGATGATCGTATCGACGCTCCGCGGCTGTACGCTCAGGCGCGATCTTCTGCCCGTATTCGTCGGATCATCCCTGAAGAACATCGGAGTTCAGACGCTTCTCGACGGAGTCGTCGACCTCCTTCCATCCCCAGTGGAGACAGAGCCGGTCGAGATCATATCCGCCAAGAACGGAAAGACCGAGATGCTCCCACACAACGCTTCCGGCCCTCTTGAGGCACTCATCTTCAAGATCCAGGTCGATCCGCAGGCCGGTCCGATGTGCTTCGTAAGGGTCTACTCCGGCACGCTGAAGAAGGGCGTATCCGTATACAACATCACCAAGGGCAAGAAGGAGAGGATCAACAGGCTCCTGAGGATGCATGCCGACAGGCCAGAGGATCTCTCCGAGCTCAAGGCCGGGGATATCGGAGTCATCATAGGCTTCAGGATGGCCCAGACCGGAGACACCATCGGAGCAGAGAACCATCCATTCCTCCTGGAGAAGATGTCCTTCCCCAACCCAGTCATCTCGGTCGCGATCGAACCAAGCTCGACAGCCGAGCAGGAGAAGCTCAACAAGGCCCTCGAAACGCTTGCGATGGAGGATCCGACCTTCACATACAAGGATGACGCGGAGACAGGGCAGCTTGTCATCTCCGACATGGGCGAGCTGCATCTCGATGTCCTTGTGACGAGGATCAAGGATGAGATGAAGGTCAACTGCCGCGTCGGCAATCCCCAGGTCTCCTACCGCGAGTGCATCAAGGGCGAGGCGTCGGGAACGGAGAAGTTTTCCAGGACGATCGCGAACAAGGAGAACACCGCCGGCCTCTCCCTTACGGTCAAGCCTCTTCCGCCCAAGAGCGGGAATGTCCTCAAGATCACGGCATCCACGAGGGATATCCCAGAGGAGATCATCGAGGCGATCAGAAACGGCATAGGCGGAGCATTCTCCGGTGGCATCAAGTTCGGCTATGAGTGCACGGACATCGAAGCGGATGTCACATCGATCGACTACGACGAAAGCACCTCCACGCCATTCGCATTCACCTCCTGCGCCGCAATGGCATTCGATAGGATTGCATCCGAGGCCGGAGCAGTTCTTATGGAACCTGTGATGAAGGTTCAGGTATCCGCTCCATCGGAGTATATCGGGGATGTCATCTCATCGCTGACGCAGCGTGGCGGAATCGTGCTCAGCATGGAATCCCGCCCAGGTGCCGATACGGTCATCGCAGAGGCACCTCTTGAGAAGATGTTCGGCTACACGACCGTGCTCAGGTCCTCAACGCAAGGGCGCGGATCGTTCAGCATGGAGTTCTCTCACTACTCCGAGAAGAATATGTAAGCTCATTGGGAGCCATATGGCTCCCATTTTCTTCACTATTTATACTATATAATTTTAATACGATAAAAATGTATAATTGTATTTAATGCTTTAAATTCTAAATCATTAGAATGCATTTTGCTTCAGAACCGCATCTGAATATGCATCAATGCAATCATCCACCTATCAATATTCATATCATTATCATTCCGTCATTTCTTAATTCAACCTTCCCCTCCAGGACACTCCATCTTCTGAGCGAAGCGAAAGGTGGAGAGGAATGGAGGAAGGATGGATGATAAGATTGCAATAATAAGAAGCGGCTGGATGAAGAATATGAGTTCGAAGTTGAGGTTACAGGGTATCTGAGGGGTGAAGAGCCTGAAGGTCTATGCCGCAACGGTGAAGAGATTGGTGATAAGTATTCATGCACCTATGGCTGCCCAGTGAACCAAGAGGGGTGCGGAATATGCTCAAAGACAATGATGCTCTATCCGCTTATGGAGGCAGTGAGAAGCAGCGGAGACCTGAGGAATGTCGGTGGTTCCGACAAGCATGTGAAGGATATCGCATGCCCTGACGGCTGTGTGATGTTCCGGCTGACAGCAAGGAGGATTGGAGCAGAGAATCATTTCATCTCCAAGACATTCAGCTGATCAGCGGTAGAAAGATAATTCTTTTATATGAAATGAACTACCGCGAGGCAGAGCCATCGTGGTATCCTACTAAAGCGGCGCCGCTCGTGTGGGGAAGTTAAGAGAGAGCTGCTTGTACTCCTTTTCCTTCCCCTGGTTCTTCACATATTGCCTTATCACGCTCTCGCTTCCGCTCTTCCCCACACTCGACACAAAATACCCGCCGCTCCAGAACGATCCGCCCCACAGCAT
>CALXXR010000084.1 GCA_944392735.1 uncultured Spirochaetaceae bacterium
CCGACTATCGCTATATCCGAGGCATTGAACAGCTGCTCGAGAATTGCAGTCGCAGCGATCGGCAATGCGAACCGAGGTATCTTGTTCCATATCGATCCATGCAGCATATCGATCTGACTCTGTCCCATACCATAACCTCGCTAGCAAATCATATGCCTTTTGCAGTGCTGTTGCCAATGCAGGATTTTGCTCAGTTGATGCACCGAATCCGCGAAAAGGCTACTATTGAGCCATGAATCTGCACTGCGGTGATGATGGATACCTTATGACTCAGCATCCGCTGAAGGCGATACTGCGCTTCTCCATCCCGATGATGATCGGCAATCTCTTCCAGCAGCTGTACACGATGGCCGATTCCGTGATCGTCGGACGGTTCGTGGGGGAGGAGGCTCTTGCAGCCGTCGGCGCTTCGTATGCCCTGACGACTGTGTTCATCGCCATTGCAATCGGAGGAGGCGCTGGTGCCACCGTCATCACCAGCCATGCCTTCGGCGCTGGGGACTTCCGCAGCATGAAGGAGAGCATCTCCACGTCCCTGCTATCCTTCGCCGCTGCATCCTTGGTCCTTTCCGCTATCGGATTCCTCTTCTCTCCTTCGATCCTCCAATCGCTCAATACGCCGCAGCGGATCATGGCAGATGCTGATGCATACCTCAGAATATACTTCCTGGGGCTTCCGTTCCTCTTCATGTACAATATCCTCTCCTCCGTGTTCAATTCGCTTGGCAGATCGAGCATTCCCCTTTGCCTGCTGATCTTCTCATCCGTCCTGAACGTCATGCTAGACATCGTCGCGGTCGCAGGCATGGGCATGGGGGTTGTCGGCGCTGCATGGGCGACGCTGGTGGCACAGGCTCTCTCCGCGCTGCTTTCATTCGCGATCCTCATTCGGCTTCTGAAGCGCATGGATGGCACCATAGGTCGCTTATTCTCCTTCGGAATACTGAAGGATATAGCAGGCGTCGCGATTCCATCGATACTCCAGCAATCGACGATATCGATAGGCATGATGCTCGTGCAGAGCGTCGTGAACCTCTTCGGGGCTGAGGTGCTTGCCGGCTATTCCGCCGCAATCAGGGTGGACAGCCTCGCCACGGTCCCCATCGGCGCCATCGGCAATGCGATGAGCCCGTATACGGCCCAGAATCTCGGAGCAGGCAAGAGGGCGCGTGTGCCTCAGGGCTTCAGGGCAGCTGTCGGCCTCGTCCTCGCGTTCGGTGCTGCCGTATGCCTGATCCTTGAGCTGTTCGATTCCGAGATCATCTCCCTCTTCCTCGGCGAAGAGGGCACTGCTGCCGCCTATTCGACGGGAGAGCAGTACCTGTCATTCCTTGGATGGTTCTATTGGATCCTTGGGCTTGCCCTGGCAACGGGAGGTATCCTCCGAGGCGCTGGCGACATGAAGCTCTTCGCCTTCGCGAGCATGGCGAATCTTGCTGTGCGGGTTCTTGTATCCATGCTCCTTGCGCCTACGGTTGGAGTATCCATCGTATGGTGGATCGTTCCTGTAGGATGGTCCATATACTTCCTGATATGCCTTGCTGCGTACACACGGCATCGCTGGACCTGAGGCGACTCATCCAGTTTCGCCGGACTGTCCATTCCCATTGTCTGTGCATCGCATGGAGGGGAGTGGTATCATCTGAGCATGATGATGGAACCGACTGCTCGGGAGAAGAAGCTCGAGGATAAGCTCAATTCCTATTACTTCTCGCTGGCGAACATCGACTCGCTCAGCGACAGGGAACGTGAGAAGCTGTACCGCAGCATCGATAAGGCGATCGTCCACATGGGCGAGGAGGAGGCCGCCGCCAAGGAATGGGCAAGGTTCCTCTCCGAGTCAGGCGATGAGCTCAAGGCGAGGATGAAGGACACAATCAACAGCAGCCGCAGACCCTTCATCATCTCCCGCGCGCCTGCTAACGGCACGATAGACTACAGGGAGGAGAAGGCGCATCACTTCGCCCGCGGGATGAACATATACAAGCAGCTGATCATCCTCTTCGTGGGATCGTTCGCTGGCGTCATCGTCGAGCTCCTGTGGTGCTTCCTGCGCCATGGCTACTTCGAAAGCAGATCCGGGCTTGTCTATGGTCCGTTCAATCTTGTGTATGGCCTTGGAGCGTACTGCCTGACAGTCGTGCTCTACGACTTCAGGAACAGATCCGCCATCTATTCCTTCATCGGAGGCTTCATAACGGGCAGCGTCGTCGAGTATGCCTGCTCGTTCTTCCAGGAGCTTCTCTTCGGTTCGACGAGCTGGGATTATTCCAATGTACCGCTGAACATCAACGGCAGGATCTGCCTGCTGTACTCCGTGTTCTGGGGATTCCTGGGAGTATTCTGGATCAAGCAGGTCTATCCGAGGTTCTCGGTGTGGGTGCTGAAGATACCGAACAGGATCGGAAGCGCTCTCGTGTGGATATTCCTTGCTTTCATGATATTCAACGCCATCGTCTCCGGCCTTGCCGTCTACAGATGGTCCGAGAGGCTGGATGGCAAGGCTGCCTCCAATGCGATCGAACGCATCATGGATGAACGCTTCCCCAACAGCCGGCTGGAGAGGATATATCCAAATATGGTCTTTTCGGATTAGGAATCGACGGAGGTCCCTATGATCTGCATTTCGCACTATGACTCACCGCTCGGGCGCATCCTTCTTGCAGGGGATGAGGTAGGGCTCTGCGGCCTTTGGTTCGAAGGCCAGCGCTATTTCGCCGGGGGCCTCGGCAGCGATGCCGTCGAGAAGAGCATCTCTGTACTCTCGGATGCTGTCGCCTGGCTGGATGAGTACTTCTCGGGCAACGTGCCTTCCATTGCCATTCCGCTCCATATCCAGGGATCCCCGTTCCGCAGGGAGGTCTCCTCCATCATGCTGTCGATTCCGTATGGCACGACGATGGAGTATGGCAGGATCGCTTCCACCATCGCCGTGCGGCATGGGGTTTCCCGCATGTCGGCAAGAGCTGTGGGGGGTGCCGTGGGCCACAATCCCATATCGATCATCGTGCCGTGCCATCGCGTAGTCGGCGCTGGCGGCAATCTCACGGGATACGGCGGAGGGCTTGCAAGGAAGATCGCCCTTCTGGAGCTCGAGGGCGTGGATACGAGCAACCTTCGCGTGCCGAAGAGGGGTACGGCGCTCTGATCGTCACTCCGCCGCAAGCATCTCCGCTATGCGCTGCCTTATCATCGGAGCTGCCATGGATGCAGCTATAAGCTTGACCGTATCGCCGGCAAGGAATGGCAGGAGCCCCGCAGCCAGCGTGGCATGGAGCGATAGGTCCATCTCTGCGGCAAGCCAAGGCAGTCCGACAAGATAGATGCAAACCGTCGCGGCAAGCGATGAGATGAATGCTGCAGGACGGCCTTTCCGGGGCATGATCTTCATGATCAGGGAGCCTGCGATGGCTGCGGGGACCATTCCTATGAGATACCCTCCCGTAGGCCCCAGCATCGCAGCGATTCCTCCTCCTGTGGTGAATATCGGGAGGCCTATGGCACCAAGGAAGAGGTATATGAGCACGCTCGAGAGCGCCATGGATGGAGGCAGGCATGCTGCGGCGAGCAATGCAAAGAGCGTCTGAAGAGTGATGGCGACAGGTACGAATGGAATCCTTATGAAAGCTCCTGCTGCGATCAATGCAGCGAAGAGCGAGACGATGACGAATCCTGTTATCTGCTTTCTTTCCATGGCTTCCTCCTTCAGTCTGCTATGGCCTTCAGAAAATAGTGGGCCGCGGCTGCAGCTATGCTCATGATGATCGCAATGCGGTCCATGTTCCGATATGGGGCGGAGCTTCGCCGAGCTGCGGCATCATAGCCGCGGCTGTACAGAGCATCGATGTATGCCTCGGCGTCATCCAACAGCCTTGTCATCAGAAGCGATGAAAGCTGCGTGAGAAAGCGTATAGGATGGTATGATGAAGCACCCCTTGCCTTCATCGCCTCGTATGCGGCCGCCGCGCTGTCGATGATCAGCGGTATCATCGACAAGGTGATCTCGATGGCGGAAGCGATGGCGTATGCGCTCTTCCCGACCGCATGGGAGATTGCGGAGCCGATCGACCTGGCAAGGTCATCCGGCATGGTCGAATCCGCAAGCAGCATGGAGGCGAGGACCATCGCCATGAATGAAAGCGCCTTCGCAGAAGCCGCCATAGCATTCCCTTCCGAGATGAAGGACGACAATCCCATCGCGGCTGCGAGGATGATGAAGAAGATGCCTTCCTTCGCATATGTCCTGAAAGGCAGGTGCACAGCGGCGGCAGCTGCTGCAGGCAGCGTCGCCAGCAGAAGGGCAGGTAGGGGAGAGGATGAGGAGACGACAGCGGTGTAGGATATGAGGGCGATCAGCTTCGTGCATGGATTCAGGCGCGACAGGAAGCTGTCCGTCTGCCTGAAATGGAAGATCAGCGCTTCAGCCATGTCAGATCTCCGAAGGAAGCTCCGTCCGGGATGAAGATGTCGTATTCGGGCAGCTTCTGGAATATCTCGCTGGATCTGCCGCTCTCCGCGAGGATCCCCTTGTCCATTATGAAGAGGGTATCCGTATGCGCTAGAAACTTCTCTGCCTCATGCGAGACGACGATGATGGAGTAGCCTTTCTCATGGAGCGTATCCAAGGCGCGGATGACGGTCAGCGTCGAGGGATAGTCGAGATTCGCGAATGGCTCGTCGAGGAGGATGACATCTGGCTCCATGGCAAGGATCCCTGCGATTGCGCACTTTCTGAGCTCTCCGCCTGAAAGCGTCTGGGGACGCTGCTTGGCTCGGCCTTCGAGCCCCATGAGGTGTATGGCGGACTCAACGCGCCTTGCAATCTCTTCCTTCCCGAGCCCCATGTTCTCCGGACCGAAGGCTATGTCCTTCTCCACGCTTTGGCTGACGATCTGCATCTCCGCATTCTGGAAGACGAGCGCGATCCGCTTCATCCGTGTCTTTGCGTCGGCTTCCGATCCATCGATCGATATACGCCCAGCGCTTGGCTTCCGCAGTCCCTTGATGCAACGCAGCAGCTGGCTCTTTCCCGCTCCATTTCGACCGCAGAGGGCAGCGAATGCGCCCTTTTCCAGCGTAAGCGACACATGGTCGAGTATCATGCGATCCCCTATCTGCAGCGAGAGGCCATCGATTTGAAGCGCAGGTTCCATGAGGCAGAGGATACCACTGAAGAACAGCGCTTGTAAACCATTTCTGAATCAGTGGTTTACAAACTGCATGTATCCACGGTTTTCCTTATTCGAAGAGCTGCCTGCAGCTGAATGCATCGACGAAGTCGAAATGCTTTTCGAGCTGCTTGCTGATCCTGCCGATGAGCCATCCATTGACCAGAGCGCACAGCACCGTTCCGAGCTTCACCCCTTCGAAGCGTCCGAAGCCTATGAAGGTGAACGATAGGATGACGGCGATGAGGCAGCTGCAGCAATCGTAGACCGTCTTCGTCCTGCTGATTTCGAATCCATACTTCGATGAGATCTCCTTCACGAACAGCTCATATGCCTCTGGCGGAACGTATGTATTGAAGAGGAACGATACACCGATGGCGCACACAGCCAGCCCTGACAGATAGAACGCGATGCGCTGCGGTATGCCATCCCCGGGGATCATGGCCACGACCTTCATAAGGAGATCGAGCACGTTTCCGTAGATGAAGGCCGTTATGAATGAGAAGAGGTATCTTAGCCTGAATCCATGCATGAAGATCGCGAGCACGATGATCAGGAAGGCCTGCAGGCAGTATTCCGCCATGCCGAATGAGAACCATTCAAGGTATTCCGACACCTTCAGATGGACGAGGTATGCCGGCGCGACGACCATCGACATGCCGAAATCCGCCCGTTCCATCAAGGCCGTGCCCAATGCAAGCGCTATTATGCCGATGGCATATGCCATCTCGGTATAGAAAGGTCTTTTCATAGAAACTCCCTGCAATGAATGACGTTTGTTACAGAAACGGCAAAAGGTGAAGCCATACGGCAATGATCCGATCCGACAATGCCGCTGGGCAGACTATAGCATAATCATCCATCTCAATCCATCTACACGAACTGTACGAGAAGCGATATCATCCTTCATGCGCTGGGGCTTTGATGATCATGGCTGGATTCCGTGTCGTCGCGTCTGGGGCGCTGGTGATTCCCGGGTCCACATTGCGCCTGATTGCTCCTTTGACGCCGGATAGAGCAGATGGTACCCCCGTTCCGCGGATCTGCTGGAATGCGATCGGCTTCATCCATGCAGGGAAATGGATTCGTACAATCGTCCTGCTTTGTTTGAAATCAATGCAAAGTCATTCGATTGTTCATATCTGCAATGCATTTCTCCTTGTCCTATTCAGGCCATAGGAGAAGAAGGAAATGGATTTCAGAACAAAATCAGTGGAGATGGGCTTCGATAAAGCCTATGGCTATCTTGACCGCAACCCTGAGGAGAACCTTCCGAAGCTGCTTGCGATGGTCAGGAAGATGATGCCCGAAAGCGAGTATGACAGCAAATTCAGGCTTTTCGAGATGGCGATCGATGATATTGACAGCCCTTGGCATAAGCTGCTCCTCTCACTCTGGACAGACGTGGATGCTGATGTAAGGAAGACAGCTTTCCGCAACTTCATCGTGAATGCATTCTTCCGCTGGTCGCAGATGCAGAAGCTCAACGAGAAGGCCTATGGATTCAGGGCGCCTTGGACGATACTGATGGATCCGACGTCAGCATGCAACCTGCATTGCACTGGATGCTGGGCGGCAGAGTACGGCAACAGGCTCAATCTGAGCTTCGATGAACTCGACAGCATCATTGAGCAGGGGAAGAAGCTTGGCATATACATGTATCTATTCTCAGGCGGAGAGCCTCTTGTCAGGAAGGAGGACATGATAGCGCTGTGCTCGAAGCATCCGGATGCCCAGTTCCTTGCATTCACCAACGGAACCCTGATCGATGAGGATTTCGCCGATGATATGCTCCGTGTGAGGAACTTCGTACCTGCAATAAGCGTGGAAGGGTTCGAAAGCGCAACGGATGCAAGGAGAGGGGAGGGAACCTACCGCAGAGTGCTCAAGGCCGTCTCTATCCTGAAGGAGAGGAAGCTCCCATTCGGATTCTCCTGCTGCTATACATCCAGGAATGTGGACTGCATCGGCTCGGAGGAGTACTTCGACTGGATGATCGACTGCGGGGCGAAGTTCTGCTGGTTCTTCACCTATATGCCGATAGGCAAGGGGGCTCCTACGGATCTCATAGTCTCTGCTGAGCAGCGGGCCGAGATGTATCGTGCGATAAGGGCATACAGGAAGACAAAGCCCATATTCACCATCGATTTCTGGAATGATGGCGAATACGTCAAAGGCTGCATCGCAGGAGGAAGGTATTATTTCCATATCAACGCCAACGGAGATGCAGAGCCATGCGCATTCATCCATTACTCGGACAGCAATATACATGAGAAGAGCCTTATCGAGGTCCTATCATCGCCGCTTTTCACGACATACAGGTCTAAGCAGCCATTCAACTGCAATCATCTCCGGCCATGCCCTTTGCTGGATAACCCGGAGAGGATAGTCTCGATGGTCAATGAGACGCATGCAGAGTCGGCGGATCTCGCAGCGCCTGAGGATGCGGAGGGGCTTGCGGAGAAGTGTAGGGACAAGGCTCGGAGATGGGCGCCCGTCGCGGACGGGATATGGAATGGAGCCGATGGCTTGGAATGAAGATGAGGCTCCTGTCGAAGCTATTGCTGTAGGCGGCCGGAATAGTCTGCGGCCAGATGCTTTCTTCAGAGGATCCTTGAAGGCATTGCAATCCGTCATCAGCGCAAACAGCGAGAGGCGAAAGCGTTGGAGCCTTGATTCATGTAGGGAGCCGGAGCATCCCCATTTATGGCAAGGCGGGATACTTTGCAGATTTCGGCGATGCGTGATGGTAGGGGCCTCTGGTTTCAGCTGTCTTCTCGAGATGCTTCTGAGTAAACGTCAGTCTCATCGCCCTTGTCCTGGAAAAGCGCATCCTGCGGGTATCTCAGCGCCTGGAATATCTGCAGGAGATCGCCGCCGGAAGCTGCAGCGTTGAGCGTGATGAGTATGCTGATGAGGAATGCATATCCTTTCGGAAGAAGGATGAGAAGCAGGGTTAGGATGAGGCCAAGGAGCAGGATGGGTGCTGCGGCGATTGCAATGAACTGCTTCCTGGTGAAAAGCCTATCGCATGATACGGATACTGCTGGAAAGACGAATGATATCCTTGTCTTCCCGCCTGAGAACATCCACATGAAAAGCAGGTGAAGTGCCTCATGCAGGACCATGTAGAATGTGCATGAGGCAATGATCCACAGGATTCCGATCCTGCTTGCCTCGGCAAGATCACTGGAAATGATGATCGCAATGCCGATGATTGCAGAAAGTGCGAAGAAAGCTGACATGAAGAGCTTTCCCTGAACTGAGCTTCCGTATCTGATCGAACCAATCGCTTTCATCGTTTCCCATAGTAGCAGGAAGAAGGGAAAACTGAGAGGGGTTGCTCTATCCAATGATCGTCGGATCCAGCAGGAAGTCATAGATGTTCACTGTCAGAATGCCAAAGTCATCATAATACGGCTGTATGATATCCTTCGTGATGATTATCTTCTTGAATGAGTCATCGATCTTTCTGAAAGGCCTTGTTTCCTGAGAGCGTTTTGCCTCATCCGGCAGGGAATAGGCAGACTGGATGTAATATCTGGATGAACCGAGATTGCATACGAAATCTATTTCAAGCTGCCTTCTGATTACCTTTCCATTCTTGTCTCTCTCAGCAATCTTCACGATTCCGACATCGACACTGTAACCACGCATGCAGAGCTCGTTATAGATTGCATTTTCCATGGAATGCGACTCTTCGAATTGTCGGAAATTGATTCTTGCGTTTCGTAGACCTAGATCCTCTTACCGGCAGCAAACGTTGCTTCTATCTTCGTTGTTGAAGGTCAAACCCTCTGATGTGGAGAAGATCTTGAAGGAAATCCTAGTTTAGAAATGGGAATACAGGCAGTATCCGATTCTGTTCTTCATGGGCTGTCTCCTTCTGTCAATACTGACATAGTCAAATATGCTATAGCCTCATAAACTCAGCTGCACTCATAATCCTTGGATCAGTAATCCCCAATTCAAGAAAATCCTTGTCCCCAGTCAACAGAATGTCCGCTCCTGCTTTTATGGCAGATCTTAGAATAGGACGATCATAATAATCTCTGATCTGTTCTTCCCTTGCATCTTTTTCATCAGGTACAGAGATGATATCCAGAACAAGGAGAGCTGCCGCAAGGAATCTATCAAGCGCATCGATTCTATGCGGGAACTTCCGATAGAAGATCCGCTTCATTTCATCGATGTTCTGCTCGCAGACAACTGCTTCATATGGGAACGACACAGCCTTTGCATATGCCTTGAATGGAGTACTGTCTGGGAATAATGCTGCAGAAATGAGAATATTCGTATCAATCAGAACCTTCACTCGTTCACTTCCTCTTTTCTCATTTCTGTCACAAGATTGACGATGTCATCATCATTTACCAATCCAGCTTTGCGGGCTTCTCCCTTCATCTCCTGTTGCAGCACCTGCATAGCGTAGACTGCTGAATTGACTATTCGAACCGTATTTCCTTCTACAATAAAGGAGATCCTGTCACCATTCGAAATTCCGAGGGTCTTCCTTACATCCTTGGGAATCGTCACCTGACCCTTTGCCATCACTTTTGCGCTGTCTATGAAAGCTGTCATATAAATATTTCTCCATACGAGTATAATAAGTAGGGAAATCCCTACCTAAATTATAAAGTAATTATCAAAAAACACAACGCGAACATAGTCAAAAAGGAAAATTCAAGGTCTTTATCCAGTGGAATTTTCAAGGGCGTATCAGTGAATATGCCGCCATTCTGGTGGGTTCTGTATAAAAAAGGAGCGGCTCCTTGGATTACCGCTCCCTGTTTGCTTAAAAAGGCTTTGTGTCACCTTTTGCGTTTGTTGATGTGTTCCTATGTATTCGATGATACAATCGGGCAAAACTTTCAGAGTGGGGGGCAAATTAAGCAGAAGTGGCTAGCCTTCAGGCTGCTTTGTATTCAGCTACGAATAATTCGCTATTCAGCTCCTTTGCTTTCGTTGCAATTCTCTCGATATTCTGCATGACCTCGTCGCTGTAATATTTCTCTTCGCATTGGACGCATTCCAGACAAGGGACATTCTTGATGATGATTGTATACTTACCGAGTACTGCTGCATATGTTGTTGTAAATTCCTTGAGTTCTTTTCCACAGCAATATGAACACATCCATTTTCTCCTTGCGAGATCCAGACTTCAGTAAATGTTCTTGCGATGCCCAATCTTAAGCACAGAGATTATGATTCTCGATTCCTGGATTTCACAGATTACCCTGTAATCCCCAACACGATAACGCCATAAACCTCGCATATTCTCGACAAGAGCTTTGCCTCTGCTTCTGGGATTCTCAAGAAGGGCAACTTCATCCATGTAATCAAGAATTCTCTTCTGAATGGTCTTATCGAGCTTCTTGAGCTGCTTTCTCGCCGTTTCGGTGTATTCGATTCTCATAGACCGAGCTCTTTCCTGATTTCATCGGATGAGTAGGTCTTTTCCTTTCCGGCTCTGACTTTCTCGCTTATGTCTATGGCATCGTAGATATCTTCTATCTCAGAGAGGTAATCCTCAAGAAGGACATTGTAATAGAAGCCAGCGCTGCGCCTTGTCCTCTTGGCAAGATTGTCGACACGCTCTTTCAATTCTGGTGTAGTCCTGAATGTCACGGTTGATGTCAATGCCATATCATTCTCCTCTCTGTTTAGAATGTAATACATAGTTTGCATTGTGTCAAAATGTATTCCAGTTTTGATTCGAAGGCGAAGGAAAATAAATAAGGAGTGGCTCCTTGGAATACCGCTCCCTGTTTGCTAAGAAAAGGCTTTGTATCATCTTTTTGTTTATAAACTCCTATCTGCACAGCGTTGCTAAAAGCTGGATGACGATATAGCATAGATGTCGTTCTGCCGGCATCGGA
>CALXXR010000085.1 GCA_944392735.1 uncultured Spirochaetaceae bacterium
GCGTCGTGAGCTTCTGCACGAGCGGATGCTCTGGAGCGATGACCATGTATGTGGCGCCGAAGAGCGTATCGCAGCGCGTCGTATAGACCTCGAGCTTGTCGCCGGTGCCATCGACTGTGAAGAACACGGCGGCGCCTTCGGATCTGCCGATCCAGTTGCGCTGCATCGTCTTCACCGATTCCGGCCAGTCGAGATCGTCCAGGCCCTTGAGCAGTTCATCGGCGTATGCGGTGATGCGCAGCATCCACTGCCTGATGTTCTTCTTCTCCACCTTCTCCCCGCAGCGCTCGCATCTGCCTTCCTTGACCTCCTCGTTGGCAAGTCCTGTCTTGCAGCTCGGGCACCAGTTGATCGGGGTGACGGCCTCATAGGCAAGTCCCTTCTCATAGAGCTTCTCGAATATCCACTGCGTCCAGTGGTAGTAGTCGGGCTCGCATGTGGAGACCTCCCTGTCCCAGTCGTATGAGAAGCCGAGGCTCTTGATCTGGCGGCGGAAGGTGTCGATGTTCTTCTTCGTCGTCTCCCATGGGTGCGTTCCCGTCTTGATGGCATAGTTCTCAGCAGGGAGTCCGAAGGAATCGAATCCCATCGGGTGGAGGACGTTGTATCCCCTCATCCTCAGATACCTGGAATAGATGTCCGTGGCCGTATATCCCTCAGGATGGCCCACATGGAGGCCGGCTCCGGATGGGTAGGGGAACATGTCGAGGACATATCTCCTCTTCTCTACAGGAATTGATTCATCTTCGACAGCACGGAATGTCTTGTGCTCTTCCCAATACCTCTGCCATTTTGGCTCTATCTCGTTGAATGGATACCTGCTCATACGGCAGAGGATATCACTAAAGGATGGTGAAAGGCTAGGAAACACCGTTGAGATTGGCCAAGGATGGAATATAATCCGGAAGCTGGAGGCTACATGAGAAGACCGATAATCGGAATCGCAGGCAATATAGAGATACTCAGCGGCGATGAGCTGCCAGGAATGGATCGCGACTACGTCAACAGGGACTATTCAGTCTCCGTTATCAAGGCGGGCGGAATCCCCATGATCATCCCACCCGTTCCCAGGGATTGCCTTCCCCGGATCCTCTCGAGCGTAGACGGCGTCATACTCTCCGGAGGATACGACATAGCCCCGGACCTCTATGGTGAGGATCCGCATAGGGGGATCGGCTATACCATGCGCTCTGTCGATGTCTTCTACATGGCCATCATAGAGGAGACCCTCTCCGCCTCCAAGCCGCTGCTTGGCATCTGCAAGGGGCTTCAGGCGCTGAATGTCGCTCTCGGCGGCACGCTTTATCAGGATATAGGGAAGGAGAGCAGCAGCACGCTCTGCCACCTCCAGAGCGCTCCCAGGCAGTATCCATCGCATAATGTGTCGATCAGGGAAGGCTCCATGCTTTCGTCGATCATCGGTTCCACTATGATGGTCAACAGCTTCCATCACCAGGCGGTGAAGGATCTCGCTGCAGGACTCTCGGTCGCAGCGACCTCATCCGATGGCCTTGTCGAGGCTGTGGAGATGGAAGGCCATCCCGTGCTTGCCGTCCAGTGGCATCCTGAGATGATGGCGGCTGCCGGAGATGAGGGGATGCTGAAGATATTCAAGCACTTCGTCGATGCCTGCATGAATCATTGATATGTTACTATAATAACATTAAAGTTTTTATCATAACATATTGACATCATTGTAACGAAAGGCCTATCATCCTCCCGTAACAGGTTCGGGAGGACTATATGAGAATGAGGAAAATCGCAGCAATAGCAATAGTGGTCATGCTTTCGGTCTCCGCTCTCTTCGCAGGCGGCAGCAAGGAGGAGGCAGTCTCCGAGTCCGGACGCCCGGTGCTCCGCGTCGCAATGGAGTGCGGCTATGCTCCGTACAACTGGACGCAGACGACGGATGCCAACGGTGCTGTGCCCATCGCGGATTCGAACGATTATGCATATGGCTATGACGTCATGATGGCAAAGCTCATCGCAGAGACGCTCGGATACGACCTCCAGATCGTAAAGCTCGACTGGGATCCCCTTGTTCCTGCAGTCCAGTCAGGTGTAGTGGACTGCGCGATTGCTGGCCAGTCCATCACATCCGACAGGCTCCAGATGGTCGACTTCACAGAGCCTTACTACTATGCATCCATCATCTGCCTCGTCAACGAGGGCAGCAGGTATGAGAACGCGCAGGGCGTGCAGGATCTCGCAGGCGCTTCATGCACAAGCCAGCTCGGAACGATCTGGTACGATGTCTGCCTTCCGCAGATCCCGGATGCCAACATCATGCCTGCACAGGACAGCGCTCCGGCTATGCTCGTCGCCCTCAACAGCGGCAGGATCGACCTCGTATGCACGGATATGCCCACCGGACAGGCAGCGCTTGTCGCATACCCGAACATGAGGCTCCTCGACTTCGCTGGCTCCGATGATGACTTCCAGGTCAGCCAGGAGGAGATCAACATCGGCATATCCGTCAGGAAGGGCAACACCGAGCTGGTGGATGGAATCAACAGCGTGCTTGCAACCCTCACCGTCGAAGATTTCAACAGGATGATGGATGAGGCCATAGCGGTGCAGCCGCTTGCCCAGTGATGGTGGCGAGATGACGATCGCTGAAATGAACTTCTTCCAGAGGATGCTCTACATCCTCGAGCGTTATGGCGGTTCCCTGGCTAAGGGAGCCGCTACCACGATGGCCATCGCCATCATCTGCACGCTTCTCGGGTGCGTCATCGGCTTTGCCGTGGGTCTCGTGCAGACGACAGAGCCGCATAAGAAGGACGATATCGTCAAGCGCGGCGTTCTCAAGGTCGTGAAGGTAATCCTCACGGCCTATGTCGAGATATTCAGGGGAACGCCGATGATGCTCCAGGCAGCCTTCATCTACTACGGCATGAGCCAGCTCTTCGGCATCAACCTCGGCATGTGGAGCGCCGCGATAATCATCGTATCCGTCAACACAGGCGCGTATATGGCAGAGACCGTCAGGGGAGGGATCCTCTCCGTCGATCCTGGCCAGAGCGAGGGTGCAAGGGCGATCGGGATGTCGCACTTCCAGACGATGCTCCTCGTGATCCTCCCGCAGGCGCTGAGGAACATCATGCCGCAGATCGGCAACAACCTGATCATCAACATCAAGGATACATGCGTCCTTTCGATCATCGGAACGGTCGAGCTCTTCTTCACGTTCCGCAGCATCTCGGGAGCGCTCTATACGTATTTCGAGGCTGCCACGGTGACCATGATCATCTACTTCGTGCTTACGTTCGCATGCTCCAGGATACTCCGCTATGCAGAGTCCAGGATGGACGGTCCGTCCAACTTCGACCTTGCCACCACCGATACGCTTGCTTTCACGAGCGGGCTCACGCGCTATGATGAGAAGAAGGGAGGTACGCACTGATGGATGAGATCCTTAGGATAGAGCACCTTGTGAAGACTTTCGGAACGAATGAGGTCCTCCGCGATATCGACTTCTCCGTATCCAAGGGCGATGTGATCAGCATCATCGGCGCTTCGGGATCCGGCAAGTCCACTCTTCTGAGATGCATCAACATGCTTGAGGAGTCGACTGGGGGAAGGATCCTATACCATGGCAGGAACATCCTTGCCGGCGAGCTCGATGAGGATCAGTACCGCACCAAGGTGGGCATGGTCTTCCAGTCCTTCAACCTCTTCAACAACTACACGGTGCTCGAGAACTGCATCATCGGTCAGACGCACGTGCTCAAGAGAAGCAGGGATGCTGCAAGGGACAAGGCGCTTGAATATCTCTCGAAGGTGGGCATGGAGCTGTACATCAACGCCAAGCCCAGACAGCTCTCCGGCGGCCAGAAGCAGCGTGTCGCGATAGCCCGCGCGCTTGCGATGGATCCTGAGGTCCTCCTCTTCGATGAGCCGACATCGGCGCTCGATCCGGAGATGGTCGGGGAGGTCCTCGATGTCATGAAGGACCTTGCCAAGAGCGGCATGACGATGCTCGTCGTAACGCATGAGATGGCCTTCGCCCGCGATGTATCGACGAGGGTGATCTACATGGCTGAAGGCAGGATCGAGGAGGAGGGGAGCCCCAAGGAGCTCTTCAATTCCCCCAAGAGCCCGAGGACGAAGGAATTCCTTTCGAGGTTCATGCAGGCCTGATCAGCCGCTTTATCGTACATGGAGCTCCCAAGGCAGCCGTGCCAAGGGAGCTTCTTCTTTCAGCTTTGGATGCTTGCAGTCGGCCGAGGCAGGGGTTACGATATCAGCTGATTCCATTTGCAGGAATCTGCAGAAGGCTGCACCGGATGCTAGCATCCGGATCCAAGGAGATTCATATGAACGGACAGGAATTCTGGTTCGTCGTAGGATCCCAGTTCCTCTATGGTCCTGAGGTCCTCGATACAGTGGCGGCGAGAGCGGAGGAGATGGCTGGAGAGCTGTCTAAGGTGCTTCCGTATCCTCTCGTATACAAGGTTACGGCAAAGACGAATGCCGAGATCACGGAGGTGATGAAGGCGGCCAACTATGATGACAGGTGCCTCGGCGTCATCACGTGGTGCCATACGTTCAGCCCGTCGAAGATGTGGATAAACGGACTCGAGCTGCTGCAGAAGCCGTACTGCCATCTCGCGACGCAGTACAACATGGAGATCCCCAACGAGGAGATCGATATGGACTTCATGAACCTCAACCAGGCCGCCCATGGCGACAGGGAGCATGGCTTCATCGCAGCCCGTCTCCGCAAGCCCAGGAAGGTCATCGCAGGATACTGGAAGGATGAGGGCGTGCAGAAGCGCCTTGCCCAGTGGATGAGGACCGCAGCCGGCGTTGCATTCTCCAGAAGCCTCAAGGTCATGAGGTTCGGAGACAACATGCGCGAAGTCGCCGTCACCGAAGGAGATAAGGTCGAGGTCCAGATCAAGCTCGGCTGGCAGGTCAACACATGGCCTGTCGGAAAGCTCGTGGAGGTCATGGACAGCGTCACCGACAAGGAGATCGATGAGCTGATGGAGACATACCGCGCCTCGTATGATTTCGCCACCGATGACATCGAGACGGTACGCTACCAGGCACGCGAGGAGATCGCCATGAAGAGGATGATGGATGAGGAGGGCTGCTCGGCATTCTCCAATACATTCCAGGACCTCTATGGCATGAAGCAGCTTCCGGGACTCGCATCGCAGCATCTCATGGCCCTCGGATATGGCTATGGCGGCGAGGGCGATTGGAAGGTCAGCGCCATGACGGCGATCATGAAGCGCATGGGCAAGGATGGCAACGGCGCCTCCGCATTCATGGAGGACTATACGTACAATCTTGTCCCTGGAGCCAAGTACAGCCTCGGCGCGCATATGCTTGAGGTATGCCCCAGCGTGGCAGCAGCAAGGCCCAGGATCGAGGTCCATCCGCTCGGAATAGGCGACAGGGAGGATCCCGCACGCCTTGTGTTCGAAGGGAAGGAAGGGGATGCGATCGTCGTCTCCCTCGTGGATATGGGCGGTAGGCTGCGCCTCATCTGCCAGGATATCCACTGCGTAAAGCCGATCCTGCCGATGCCGAATCTGCCTGTTGCCCGCGTGATGTGGCAGGCGATGCCGGATCTGGAGACAGGCCTCGAGTGCTGGATAACGGCAGGCGGCGCCCACCACACGGTCCTCAGCTATGATGTGACTGCTGAGCAGATGAAGGACTGGGCGGCGAACATGGGCATCGAATTCGTGCATATCACGAAGGATACGACCGTGGAATTGCTGGAGAAGGAGCTCTTCCTCAACGATATCGCCTGGAAGCTCAGGTGATGCATATGGGGCGCCGGAATCCGGCGCCTCGATCATTCGTCGGGGTTCTCGAACCAGGCTTCCGCAGCGGAGAGAGGCCGTGTGAAGATGCGTCCATTGTCAGCGCTGTATTTCGCCTGATGGTATCTGAAGATCATCCTGCCTTCGAATTCGCCCAGGATCTCTATCTTCCCCGTAGGATGCGACATGGCGTATCTGAAGGCCTTTGCAGGACCGTCCATCATCGACTTCGCCTCCTCGACGATCCTCGTGCCTCTTGAGAAGGGAACCTGGAACTGGTTCTTCACGCCCTCGACGGGACGGCACTGGAAGACGTAGTAGGGCATCACGCTGATCGAAACCAAGCCGTTGAGAAGATCTGCAAGGACCTTAGAATCATCGTTCACTCCTCGCAGGAGCACAGTCTGGTTGCGCACGATGCATCCCGCTCTCTGCAGCGTCCTGATCGCCTCGACCGATTCCTCTGTGATCTCCCGCGGATGATTGTAGTGAGTGACGATCATCAGAGCCTTCTTCGTTGAGAACTCCCTCAGAAGAGCTTCAAGCTCTCCGTCGTCCTTGGTGATGCGGTAGGGGAAGGTGACCGGGACGCGCGTTCCGAAGCGTATGAATCTGAGCGTCTCGATTGCGGAGAACGCCTCCAGGTAACGCCTTATGACGGCATTCGGGTTCATGAACGAATCCCCTCCCGATACAAGCACATTGTCGATCTCCGGATGGCTCGAGACGTATTCGACCATCTCGGGGATATGCCTTGCTGTCTCCTCGCTGGAGAGGCCGACCATGCGCTTGCGGAAGCAGTGGCGGCAGTACATCGCGCAGACGTTCGTCGAGAGGATGAGAGCCGTACGTGCATACTTGTGCTGCATGCCCTGCACGACGGTGTTGTCCGCTTCTCCGGATGTATCGGCGGACCCGCCCTCCGAGAACTCCATCGGATCGGGTATGCATAGACGCCTTATCGGGTCGGTGTGGCTGGCCTCCCTTATGAGCGAGAGGTAGTATTCAGGCACGCAGATTGGATAGCGTTCCTCGATGCCTGCGATCGCCTTGGCCTCCTCATCGCTGAAATCCAGATGCTTCCTGATATCATCGATTGAGCAGCAGCTGTTGTGCAGAATTTCTTCCCATTCCTTCATAATTCCTCCGATATGAAGCAGTTGCTGTATCCGACATCCCCATTCCCATGATAAGGGACG
>CALXXR010000086.1 GCA_944392735.1 uncultured Spirochaetaceae bacterium
GATCTCCTTCCTGCGTCCGCGCATCAGGCAGCAGACAATGATCTTCTTGTGCACATCCATGCCACAGCTTACGGAATACATCACTTCCATCCCGGCCTCCTTTGTTGGATTGCGGCTGACCTCCCTTTGCTTGCTCAATTTCTTATGCGTCCTCATTCCCGAAGGATTGTGACAATGCATGGTCCGGAAGGAAGGCCGATGTCAGTTTTCACTTCGGACTCTGATCCGTTCCAAAAAAAAGCACGACCTTGTGCCGAATTTCAATTATAGGCCATGAAAACCAAGGACCGAGTCTCATTCACGGTGGTGAGGCCGTGGATTCATATATGTTTTCGCTGGATTCAAAAGCGAGGCTGGGGCCCGCCCGTACAGACAGACGGCCCAGCTCTATGACACCTCTTCGGAGGAGGAAAATGCGAGGGATTTTCCAGAGGAGCTTGGAAGCATTATATCCCAAACCGGGATGAAAGGGAATAATTATCGCAAAGATGATTTCACCCTCCCGGAAAACGGCGAAAGAAAGCGCCATTTGGGATTTTGCGCAGACCACGTTGCGACGATGTTGACAAAGCCGCCATCTGCGCTATCATGCGCATGCTATGGAATGCGACATGACCAAGGGCTCGCCCCTTCGCCTGATACTATCCTTCTCGATTCCCCTCTTCATTGGGAATCTCTTCCAGCAGCTGTATAGCATGGTGGACACCATCGTCGTCGGCAGGTTCGTAGGCGTCGAGGCACTTGCCGCAGTCGGCTCGACATCCGGCTTCAGCTTCATGGTGGTGGGCTTCGCGCAGGGCCTCACGGCCGGCTTTTCAGTCATCATCAGCCAGCGCTTCGGAGCCAAGGACATCCCGATGATCAGGAAGGCGTACACGATGAGCATCCTCTCATCGGCGGTATCATCGGCTGCCATAGCCCTCTTCTTCGCGCTGCTCTCGATGCCGCTTCTCAAGCTCATCGACACGCCGGAGAACATCATCGCGGATGCGAACACGTATATTCTGATCATCTACCTCGGCATCGGCACCGCGATCTTCTATAACCTCTTCTCATCGATCCTCAGGGCAGTCGGGGACGGAAGGAGCCCCGTCTACTTCCTTCTGATCGCCTCGGCGCTCAACATCGTGCTCGATCTTTTCTTCGTCATCGTCGTGCCGCTCGGCTGCGCGGGAGTCGCGATCGCCACCGTCATCGCGCAGGGGCTGAGCGCGATCGTATCATTCTTCTATATAAGGAAGCGCTTCCCCATCTTCCGCTTCACCAGATCGGACTGGAAGCTGGACATCAGGCTCTGCGCCCATCTGATGAGGATCGGGCTTCCGGGAGCGCTGCAGTTCTCCGTCTGCGCAATCGGCGTCATCATCGTGCAGGCCGCCATCAACGGCTTCGGATCGGACACCGTCGCAGCATACTCCGTCGGAGGGAAGATAGAGAGCGTGATCACGCAGTTCGCTCCGGCGATCGGCATGGGCATCTCTACATTCGCCGGTCAGAACCTCGGAGCAGGCAACCTCGACAGGATCCGCAAAGGCGTCAGGACATCCTTCGCGATCATGGTGGCAGCAGCCATCATCGCGCTCATCGTCGCCCTCCTCTTCACCGATGAGTTCAGCTATATATTCATGGATAGGGAGACGACCTCCCCCCAGATCATCGCGATGGCGAGGCAGTACGTGCATACGATCGCATGGTTCTTCATCCCGCTCGGGATGATCTTCATATTCCGCACCGGCTGCCAGGGACTGGGATCGGGGACCATCCCCCTCGTCAGCTCCATAACCGAGCTCGTTGCCCGCGCCATTGCCGCCTTCACGCTGCCGATCGCCTTCGGATACGCAGGAATCTGCTTCTCCTCCCCATTCGCATGGTGCATGGCGGCGGCGATCCTGCCCTTCTGCTACATCCAGAAGATGCGATCGATCGAGAAGGCGATGGGAAGAAGATGATCAGCGGGCCTTCCTCACAAGGGATTCATGCATCGCGATCATGATGATGAGGATGGCAAGGAGGAAGAAGGGAAGCAGATCGACGCTGATGCCGTTCGCCAGCAGCCCGAAGACCGGGGGCATGATGCATCCCCCGATATAAGCAGTGGCCATCTGCACGCCGATCATCGCCTGGGATCTCTCGACGCCGAAATGGGCGGGCGTGGAATGGATGATCGATGGATACACGGGCGCGCACCCAAGACCTATCACTACAAAGCCTACGACGGACGATGCAAAGCCGGCGGGGATGACGACAAGCAATGCACCTAGAAGCATGAAGCACTGCCCAAGCCTTATCATCTCCGTATCGCTGAAGCGCATGGTCAGGAATCCGCTCACCGCCCTGCCAGCTGTTATGCCGACATAGAAGAGGCTCGCCAGGCTTGCCGCCGTCTCCGGGGAGAATCCCCTTGAGAGCACGAGGTAGCTGCTCGCCCATAAGCCGGTGGTCGACTCGAGCGCGCAGTAGCAGAAGAACGCAGCCATGATCTCGATGGCTCCAGGGATCCTGACGATCTCGCGCACCGAGAGGGGCTTTTCCGCAGCGCTGGCGGAGGAAGGGGCCTGGATGCCCTTCTGCCTGCTCCATAGCGGCAGGCTCAGCATCAGGATCGCAGTCAGGACCATCTGGATGATCGAGATGTACCTGTACCCCATGCGCCATCCCGCCCCGCTGGAGAGCGCGTAGCCCATGAAGTACGGCCCCATGGATGCGCCAAGCCCCCACATGCAGTGCAGCCAGCTCATATGCCTGCTGGCATAGTGCAGCGCCACGTAGTTGTTCAGCGAGGCATCGACGCTTCCTGCGCCGAGTCCATATGGTATGGCTATGAGGCAGAGCGCTATATATGATCTGCTGAGGGAGAATCCGAAGAGGGCCGCAGCGGTCATGAGCACGCTGAATGCCGTCACCCTACCCGTCCCGAAGCGCCTCGTAAGCCTATCGCTCTGGAGGCTGGAGAAGATCGTCCCCAGCGATATGATCATGGAGATGCCGCCGGCGAACGAGACGGGGACGGAGAGCTCTCCGTACATCGTCGGCCAGGCTGCGCCAAGCAGCGAATCGGGAAGGCCCAGGCTGATGAAAGCCATGTAGATCACAGCGAGCAGCAGATTGACCATCGGAGGAACTCCTTGCTTCGGAAAAGCAGAAGCACCCGGCGCTACCGAGTGCTTCGATTCATCTCCCGCGGGGATCGAACCCGCGTTGTCGGGATGAAAACCCGATGTCCTAACCACTAGACGAGGGAGACAT
>CALXXR010000087.1 GCA_944392735.1 uncultured Spirochaetaceae bacterium
AGTCCATCCAAAAGCGAAGGCTGCTCCTTCTCCATCGTGGTGAAGGTGTCCTTCGTCTGCCTTATCGAGAGCGACTGCAGCTCCTTTCCTGTGAGCTTCTGCCCTGCAGCGGCGGGGGACTTGTAGATCGGGAAGTCCGCAAAGCGCGCCGTATCCTCCATGATCTTGTAGCCATAGCCGGGCTTGAACTTCATCGAGATGATCGCGGAAGGCCACAGCGACATCTTCTTCACCTTCGCCTTCTCGCCGGAGACCACGGAGTACATCTTGTCCGTAGTGAAGGCCGAGATGCGGAAGCGCTTGATCTGGTAGACGTTCTTGTCGCGTATGCGGTCGCGGTAGATGACGGTGAAGACCTCCTTGGAGATGAGCTCCTTGTCTCCATAGTTGATGTAGAAGATGCCCTCCGTTCCTATGAAGACCTTGTCCTGCACAGCGACGACGCGGTACTCGCCATTCGGCTTCATGTAGAAGACCTTGTCGAAGGGGCTGACCTTCAGCAGCGACTCGCCCGTCTTCATGTTCGTTCCGAGATATCCCGTCTCCTGATCGTACCTGATGTCCATATTGCGGACAGCGACCTGCCGCACGTTCAGCGTCTGGAAGGAGGAGATCTCCGTCTTCCTCCTATAGGCATCGCGGTCGAGCATGTCCTCAAGCTCGGAAAGGCAGTTGATGGCATACTTCTTGATGTGGGCGAGATTGTACTCGATCGTCTGGATCTCTCCGTTGATCTCGCTGATCTCCGCCTTGTTCTTCTCGATATCGAAGAGGCTTATGCGCCTGATGGGTATCTTCAGGAGCCGTTCGATGTCATCATCGGTCAGCGGCTCGCCTCCAAGCTCGCGCTCGAAGGGAACGAAGCCTTCGACGATCGTGCTCCTCACAGCCTCAGCCGTCTTCTCCGTCTCGATCCTCTTGTAGATCCTCTCCTCGATGAAGATGCGCTCCAGCGTCCTTGCCCTGAGGCGCTCCAGAAGGTGCTTCCTGTCGTTCTCCAGCTCCGCCTTGAGCACATCGATGAGATGCTTGGCGTGGAAGCGTATCATCTCGGTGATGGGAACGGCCTTCGGAAGCCCGTCGACGATAACGAGCGGGTTGACGGATATCTTCTTCTCGCAGTCGGTAGCGGCATAGAGGACGTCTACCATGTCCTCGGAGTAGACGCCGCGTTGCCAGCAGATCTCTATCTGCGCCTTCTCGGCGGTATAGTCGCTGATGGATGCGATCTTGAGGCGTCCTGTCGCATTCGCCTTCTCTATCGAGGCGATGAGGGAATCGCTGGTGACGCCGTATGGCAGCTCCTCTATGATGAGCTTCTTCGGATCCGAGGCATTGAGCCTTGCCCTGACAGCGACCTTGCCCATGCCGTCGTTGTACTCGGAGACATCCATGATGCCGCCGCCCGGGAAGTCCGGGAAGACCTCGAACTTCTCTCCGCGGAGGGCCTTCTTCTCGGCCTCGAGCACCTCGAAGAGGTTATGAGGGAGGATGGTGGTGGACATGCCGACGGCGATGCCCATCGTTCCCTGTATCACGACCACGGGGATCTTCGCGGGGAAGACAACAGGCTCCTTGTTCCTGCCATCGTACGAGTCGACGTACTCCGTGATCTCCGGATTGTACATGACCTTCTTCGCAAACGGCTTGAGGCGGCACTCGATGTACCTTGCCGCTGCCGCACCATCGCCAGTGAGGAAGTTTCCGTAGTTTCCCTGCTTCTCGATGAAGAGCTCCGCGTTCGCGAGATTGACCAACGCCTCGTAGATCGATGAGTCGCCATGAGGATGGTACTTCATCGCCGCGCCGACGACGTTGGCGACCTTCATGAAGCGGCCGTCATCCATCTCGAAGAGCGTATGCATGATGCGTCTCTGCACAGGCTTGAAGCCATCGATCAGATCGGGGATGGCCCTGTCGCGGACAACATAGGAAGCGTATTCGAGGAAGTAGTTCCTGTAGAGTTTATCAGCCTGAGACATTCAGAAGGTTCTCCATGATGAACTCCTTTCTCTGAGGAGTGTTGTCGCCCATATAGAACTCCATCTTGTCCCTGATATCCTTGATCGAGGTTATCGTGACAGGCAGAAGCTTTATATCCTCGCTGATGAAGCGCCTGAATTCCTTCGGGCTGATCTCGCCAAGCCCCTTGAACCTGGTGACCTCCGCGCCCCTGATCCTCTTCATCGCCTCATCCCTCTCCGCTTCCGTATAGCAGTATTCCGTGACCTGCTTGTTGCGGACGCGGAAGAGCGGCGTCTCGAGGATGAAGAGCTTGCCCGATGTGACGACCTCCTCGAAGTACGTGAGGAAGAACGTCATCAGGAGTATCCTGATATGGAAGCCATCGGTATCGGCATCGGTGGCGATGACGACCTGCGAATAGCGGATGTCGTCGATGCCGTTCTCGATGCCGAGGGCGACCATGATGTTGTAGAGCTCCTCATGCTTATAGAGCTCGGTGCGCTTATAGCCCTGCACGTTGAACGGCTTGCCGCGAAGCGCGAACACCGCCTGCGTATTGGCATCCCTGATGTTCGAGAGCGTTCCGGCGGCGCTGTCTCCCTCGGTGAGGAAGATCATCGAGTTCTCGGCCTCTGCCTTATGCGCGGCAGGCGCGTTGTTGATATGGTAGCGACAGTCGCGGAGCTTGGGGATGTGGACGGCTGTCTTCTTCGCCCTCTCCTCGGAGTTGTTCCTGACCTCCTGCTCCTCCTTGTGGACCTTCTCGTTCATCGAGACCTTGTCCTGAAGCCCCTGCGCCTTCGCCTTGTCCTTCATCAGGGCATCCATGACCGCTTCCTTGACCTCGTTGACGATCCAGGCGCGGACCTCCGTCGAGCCAAGCTTGTTCTTCGTCTGGCTCTCGAAGACGGGATTCTGCATCTTTATGGCGATCGCCGCCACGATTCCATCCCTGATCTCGGGAGCCTGCCAGCTCTTGCGGAAGAACTCGTTGATGGCCTTCAGCACGCCCTCCTTGAAGGCTGCAAGGTGCGTTCCGCCATCTGCGGTGTTCTGGCCGTTGACGTATGAGAAGTAGTTCTCTCCATATCCGGAGGTATGGGTGAACGCAAACTCGAGATGCTCATTGCGGAAGTGGATCGCAGGATAGAGTCCATCATCCCCGATGACCTTGGAAAGAAGGTCGAGAAGCCCATTGCGGCTTTTGAGGATCCTCTTGTTGTATTCGATGGTAAGGCCTGTGTTGAGATATGCATAGCTCCAGAGCCTGTCCATGATGAAGTCATCGTTGAACTGGTACTCCGGGAAGATGGATGCATCGGGCGTGAACGATACGAATGTTCCGTCCTCCTCATCCGTCGTGCCCTCGTTCTTCTTCTTGAGCACGCCCTTCTTGAACCATGCCT
>CALXXR010000088.1 GCA_944392735.1 uncultured Spirochaetaceae bacterium
CCCATCCCCCTCGTTCGAATGCTTCTTATAACCCAGATGGGTATCCATCTCGGCTTCAAGCGCCTTGTTCAGCAGCCGGGCTGTAAGCTTCTTCGCCAGCCCCTCTGCACCAAACAGCTCCTCCTGCCTCATCCCATGCAGGTCCAGCTGGTCGAGTATCTGGTCGATGGCATCCTTTTCCTTTGTGCTTTTCCTGGTCTTCTGCTGTATCTCCTTCCTTACAGTAGCATTTCCCATTTTCACAAACTATCTTACAGGCCCCCTCATCGTGTAATACGGAATGCCGATCTCGCCTGCATAACAGCGGAGGCTTATTCCCTCTGCTCTCCGCCTCTCTATGAACAGCAGCATGATAGCTGCCTTTTCCTCTGGTGTGTATCGTCTTTGCTTCATCTCGATAACCCCTTCGCAGCTATTTGACACCAGATGGAAATGAAAATTAAGTCAGCGCTATTTTACGCTTACAATTAATTTCAGGATTTTAAGGAGAATATAGTTTGATGAATAAGAAAGTCCGATGGGACCTGGACTTACGGTCTCCTTCAGCTTCGGAATCCGCTGCTGTTTCGCCTCACTGCTCTTCCGGCTCCGCCGAGTCCGAGGTCCTCCAGTTCTTCATGAGCGTGAAGAAGTCGGTCTTCTGCAGCAGCATCTGCTTCTTCTTCACTTCATCGTTCAGCACTTCCTTGTCCACATACGGCTTCCACTTCTCTATCACGTTCTTGCCTGCGATGCGGCGGATGGACATGGCCTTGGTGTAGAACCTGTCCGCGCCATCGCAGAGGGAGCGGTCCTCGATAATCGAGAGGCGCTTCGGGAACTGGATGGCAAGGGAGCGAGTCGTGAAGATCCTGTATCCAAGCAGGAAGCATCTGACGCCGAAGTCCATTGCCTGGTAGAACTCCCCTGAGATGAGCGTATCGTACGATCTGAGGCGCTGGAAGAGCGCTCTGTCGTAGAGCCCCAGCTCCATGACAGGATAGAGGTTCGGCTCTTCGGCATCCTCATCGATGGATGGAGTGAAGGACATAGGATCGACCTGACGGCCGTTTATGTAGGGGGCGCGCAGCGTGGGCATCACCTCGCACGATGAGGAGATCATCACGGGCGTTATGATCGCGGGATGGTTCTTCTCCGCCATCGCTGCCATCAGCTTCTCGCCCTCGAAGGCGATGAGGGACGAATCGGTGCGGACGACGAGGAAGTACGTGGCATAGCATTCGTCCGCGAATGCGTTTACGTATTCGCCAGTGGTGGCCGGCATCTTGAAGATGATGAAGTTCACGTCGGGATAGCTGTCGGTGAGGTCCTCCTCATCGATGCGCGACTGGAGCGTTATTACGTAGATGGGCGTGCTCATGTTGGCCGTGTACCACTTCAGCGATTCGACGAGATCCTCCTTGGTGGAGAGGTCGAGGATGCCGATGGCAAGCTGCTGCTGCCTGTATAGCGATGATATCCTGACGCCGACATCCTGGCGCTGATGCATTACCCTGTAGCTAGACACTTTCCGTGAAGACGAGATCCTCCGGCCTGAAGATCACGTCCTTCCTCCCTTTGCCTATGACAGATTCGATATCGGAGCTCTTATGGCCCTGGAGCTTCTCGATCTCGGTGCTGTCGAAGTATGGTACGGCTTTGGCGAACACCTTGCCGTCCATGTCCATTATAGCGGCAACCTCGCCTTTTCCGAAGACGCCTTCGATGCTTTTTATTCCGGACGGAAGAAGGCTCTTGTGGGCGAAGAGGGCACGCTTGGCGCCTTCGTCGACGACGATCGATCCGTGCGGAGTGGTGTTGAGTATCCAGCGCTCGCGCTGGGAGAGCCTTTCTTCCGGCATGATGTAGGAGCCGATCTCCTCTCCGCGGAGGATGCGAACCAGCACGTTCTCCTCATAGCCCGAGGCGATGACGGTGCCGCATCCACCCTTCTGCGCTATCTCGGCGCCAAGGAGCTTTGTCTTCATGCCGCCTGTTGCGAATGCCGACCCCGCTCCCTTCGCGTATGACATGATCTCGGGGGTTATCTCGGGGATGGTATGGATAAGAACAGCATCCTTATCGGTCTTAGGGTTGCCGGTATAGAGCCCATCGATATCCGTGAGGAGCACCAGAAGGTCGGCATCGATCTTGGATGCCACGAGGGCGCTCATCCTGTCGTTGTCGCCGAAGACATCCTTCAGCTCCGCCGTGGATACGACATCGTTCTCGTTGAAGATGGGTATGACGCCCATCGCAAGGAGCATCGAGACGGAAGAACGCAGGTTGTTGTAGCTCTTGCGGTTATTCAGTATCGAGCGCGTGATGAGTATCTGCGCGCAGACGAGGTTATGCCTCGCGAACTCCTCCCTGTAGGCGCTCATCAGCAAGGGCTGCCCCACCGCCGCGCAAGCCTGCTTCATGGCGATGTACACAACAGGGCTGGTATGGCCAAGGGCCTTGGCCCCCAGTCCTACGGCACCGGACGACACAAGCAGCACCTGATACCCCATATCGCGGAGGGTCGCGATCTGATCGACGATCGCCTTCACCCTCTCCATGTCGATGCCCTTCTGGGATGACAGCAGGTTCGTTCCCGCCTTTATGACAACGCGCTTGACAGATGAGAAATCACGCATCACATAAGCTCCTTATGGTGGAAGCCCTTCCCGTCGGCTCCGGAGTAGTCGGCAACGATCTCGCCGTTTCCGGAAAGAAGCCACTTTGTGGTCATGAGCCCTTCAAGCCCGACAGGCCCCCTGGCATGTATCTTGGAAGTGGAGATGCCGACCTCGGCACCGAGACCGAA
>CALXXR010000089.1 GCA_944392735.1 uncultured Spirochaetaceae bacterium
TGCAAGGAAAGGCCCCTGCATCGCTGCAAGGGCCTGATGTCAGCTGTTCTTGACTTCGCTTTCCTTCGCTCTGGTCTTCACAAGAAGCTCCGTCTTCAGGTTCCGCAGGTTCTCGGATAGCGAGACCTTGTAGATGTGCGGGTTGATGAGCCTCTTGTAGGACTTGTCGAATGCCGCGAGCTTCTCTGCAGATGTGCGCTGTATCTCAGAAAGTGATGGGGAAGGCGATACACGCCTGCCGTTCTCCATCTTCTTGGTAAGCAACGGGGTGAAGGATGAGTACCTGTCCTTCTTCATGATGAAGAAGTCCGCGGTTGAGAAGGGGTGGTGGAACGTGATGTTATGTCCCGTCTCGATCTTCTCCTCATCGAGCGTGATGAGATCCGCAAGCGCTCCTCCCTGCTTGTCGAAGAACCTGTATACCTGCTTGATTCCAGGGTTCGTCGTCTTCTCGTAGCTGTTGGAGACCTTGAGGCAGGGAACCATGGTTCCGTTCTCCTCCTTGGCAGAGAGCTTATAGACTCCGTTGAGGGAGGCCTGCGAGCCGCCTGTCACGAGATGCGTTCCGATTCCCCAGCTGTCTATCGGTGCGCCATCCGATACGAGGCTCTTGATGATCTCCTCAGTCAGATCGTTGGAGACGCAGATCGTTGCGTCCTCAAGCCCCGCCTCATCGAGCCTGCTCCTGATCTCCTTCGTGAGATAGGAGAGGTCTCCAGAGTCGATCCTCACGCCGATCCTCTTGCCCTTCGCCTTCTGCTCAAGGCCGATCTTGATCGCAGCTTCGATGCCCGATCCAAGCGTGTCGTATGTATCGATCAGGAGGATTCCGTTATCGGGGTAGATCTCCACGAACTTCCTGAATGCCTCCTCCTCGGAGCCATAGCTCATGATCCAGGAATGGGCCATCGTTCCAGCAACGGGGATTCCGAACTTCTTGCCCGCGAACGTGTTGCTGGTGGATTTCGTGCCTCCGATGAAGGAAGCCCTCGAAGCCGAATGCGCTCCGTTCTCCCCCTGAGCTCTCCTCAGGCCGAATTCCATGATGTTCCCATGGCCCTTCGTGGCCAGCGTCATCCTCGAGGCCTTCGTTGCGATCAGGGTCTCGAAGTTGACGGAATTGAGTATGAGCGTCTCGACAAGCTGCGCATCCATGAGGTCGCTCTCGACTCTGATCAGCGGCTCTCCGGGGAATGCCGGCGTGCCTTCATCGAATGCATAGACATCCCCATGGAAGCGATATGTCCTGAGATACTCCAGGAATCCCTTGTCGAAGATCCCCAGAGAATCCAGGTATTCGATGTCCTCCCTGCTGAAGGAGAGGCCTTCGAGCTTATCGATGAGCTCCTCGATCCCGGTGAAGATCGTATATCCTCCCTGGAACGGATTCGTACGGTAGAACATGTCGAATACCGCCCTCGCATCGTGATGCTCGAGGTAGTATCCGTGCATCATCGTCAGCTCATAGAAGTCGGTGATCAGAGCACTGGTTTCAGTCATTTCTCAATCCTGTCGAATCCGCAGTATGGTACGAGTGCTGGCGGTATGGTGACCGATCCATCCTCGTTCTGGTAGTTCTCGAGTATGGCCACGATCGCGCGTGAAAGCGCAACGGCCGTTCCGTTGAGCATATGCACGAACTTCGGCTTGCCGTCGTCATCGCGGTAGCGGATGTTGAGCGACCTTGCCTGGTAGTCGGTGCAGTTGGAGGTTGATGTCACCTCACCGTATTCTCCTTCATCGCCGCGGCCCGGCATCCATGCCTCGATGTCGAACTTGCGGTATGCGGGAGCTCCGAGGTCGCCAGTGGCTGTGTCGACGACGCGGTAGGGCAGGCCAAGACCCTGGAAGATCTCCTCCTCGATGGAGAGTATCTCCTGATGGAACCTGTCGCTATCCTCTGGCAGGCAGTACATGAACATCTCGAGCTTGGAGAACTGGTGCACGCGGTACAGTCCCTTCGAGTACTGGCCGGCGCCGCCTGCTTCCCTCCTGAAGCAGTGGGAGAGTCCCGTCATCTTGATCGGAAGCCTGTCCTTGGGGATGATCTCGCCGGAGTAGTAGCCCCCGAGCGTGATCTCCGCGGTTCCGACAAGGCATGTTCCCGTGCCTTCGATGGTATAGATGTTCGACTCTGCTCCGCGGGGATTGAATCCGATGCCGTTGAGGATCTCCTCCTTCGCGATATCCGGAGTGATGAACGGCGTGAATCCATGCTTGAGGACGATGTCCATCGCATAGCGCTCAAGCGCCATCTGTAGGATCACGCCCTTGTTCTTTATATAGTAGAACTTCTGTCCTGCGACCTTTGCGCCATTGTCGAAGTCGAGGATGTCGAGGTCCTCTCCGATCTGCACATGATCCTTCGCCTTGAATGGGAACTTCGTGGGCTCGCCGTAGAACTTCACTGCAAGGCTGTCCTTGTCCTCCTTGCCGATCGGGGCATCGGGGTGCGTGTAGTTGGGTATGGTCCTTGCCTCATCCATGAACTTCCTGTCGATCTCGGTGTATTCCGCCTCGACCTTTGCCAGCTCATCCTTGATGGCCTTTCCCTCTTCGATGAGAGCCGCCCTCACCTCGGGCTCGAGCTTGCCCTTCATCTTCTGGGCATTCTCGTTCCTCTTCGCCCTGAGGCTCTCCGTCTCCTGCATCAGCGCCGCCCTCTTCTCCTGATCGGCCATGATCTGGTCGAGGTCGACGTTCATGAAGCGGTTCTCGATATTCCTCCTGATCTCGTCATAGCGGGTCTTCAGTTCCCTTACGTCAATCATCTCTATCTCTCTCCATAGCGCGCCTTGGTCTCGAGCTCGATGCTCTTCGAGGCAGCGCTTTCTACTGCATTCATAACCGCAGAGGCAAAGCCTCCATCCTGAAGGGCCTTGACGCCCTCTATCGTCGTGCCTGCCGCAGAGCAGACCATCGTCTCCAACTCTATGGCGTTGCGGCCGCAGCTCTTCTGCATCTCCGCCGCGCTGATCGCGGTATCGCGCACGATTGCAAGCGATTCGGGGTAGGGGATGCCTTCCTTCACTCCAGCCATGGCCATCTGATGCATCATCTCGAAGAAGTATGCGATCCCGGATCCCGAGATGCCGATGAAGGCAGGGAAGAGGCTCTCCTGAAGGAAGTAGGCGGATCCGAACGAGGCTGCGATCGAGAGCGCCAGCTCGCGCTGCTCCATGCTGACCTGGCTGCCCGCGGCGATGGCCGTGACGGACTTCCTTGCCTTCGCTCCGATGTTCGGCATGAACCTGACGACGTTCTCCGTCCCGATATGATCCTCGAGCACCGAGAGCGGCACGCCGGCTGCGATGGAGATCCAGAGGCCGGTATCGACTTCCTTCAGGCTCTCATAGAGCGATGGAAGCACCTGTGGCTTCACTGCGATGATGATGGCTCCGCTTCCGCTTGCCTCATCGATGGATGAAAGCACGGAGATGGAGCTCTTCTCCTCAGCCAGCGCCTCTGCCTTCTCTGCTGCCTTGTCGTATACGGAGACTTCCCAGTCCGCATCCGCGAGCGCGGAGGCGATCGCCGCCCCCATGTTTCCGCAACCTATTACCGAGATCCTCATAGATCCTCCCCATCAGGCCTGCCTTCCCAGGACATCTCGAACCCGGGAAAGCCATGCTGCCTGTAGTATTCATAAGCGGCTATAGCCACGCTGTTGGATAGAT